>NZ_CADFEC010000013.1:0-201087 GCF_902833195.1 Burkholderia sp. BCC1638 | reverse complement strand
CGATCACCAGCCACCCACCAGGCCCGGTGACAACACCCCCCGGATCATGACTGCGACTGGGGGCGAGAATCATGCCGGGCCTGGCTGGCCAAAGCCCCGATTATCGGGGCACGAAGATAGTAACGGGGCGGGCGCCGGCGCGCGAATCATGCCGGCATGGCCCGCGGACTTACGCGTCGGCGTCGTCCGGCCAGCCTTCGCCCGTGCCGCGATGCAGCACGAGATCGCCGTCGACCACCGCGCCGGCCGGGAATTCGGGCAGCGCGGCCAGCCGGTCGGCCAGCGCACGGCCGTCGACGTCGGCCAGCGCGAACAATTGCGCGAAATCGTCGATCACGAAGTAGGTCTTCTGGAACGTGTCGATCCGGTAGCGCGTGCGCATCACGCGCTCGAGGTCGAAACCGAGCCGGTTCGGCGCCGCGCTTTCAAGGCTGTACAGGCTCTCGCCCTTGCTCGACACGATCCCGGCGCCGTAAATCGACAGCCCGTTCGTGCCGTTCGGGTCGCGGATCAGCCCGAACTCCACCGTATACCAATAGAGACGCGCCAGCCGCGCGAGCGCCGCTTCGTCGTCCGCCACCGCGAGCGCGGTGCGGCCGTATGCCTGCATGTAGTCGGCGAACACCGGCTCGATCAGGAGCGGCACGTGGCCGAACAGGTCGTGGAAGCAGTCGGGTTCCTGCAGGTAGTCGAGCTGATCGGGGCGCCGCATCCACCAGGTGACCGGAAACCGCCGGTTCGCGAGGTGCTCGAAGAACACGCGATCGGGCACGAGGCCCGGCACGGCGACGATTTCCCAGCCGGTGGCCGGTTTCAGCTGGCGATTCACGTCGGCGAACGACGGCACGCGATCGGCCGGCAGCTCGATCTTCCCGAGCCCCGCGACGAACGCGTCGCATGCGCGTCCGCGCAGCAGCGCCGACTGGCGCGCATAGAGCTGCCGCCACACCGCGTGGTCGACCTGGCCGTAGCGTTCGAGCGGCTGGTCGATGGTGAAATCGGCGCGGGTTTCGAGGCCCGCGTCGAACTGCTCCTGCAGTTTCGCGGTGACGACGGTGGACATGGTGAGGCTCTGCACGCTGTGGTTGGGAACCATGCAAGTGTAGAGCGGGCGATATGCGGAATGGGCGCAAAGATGGCGTGAGTTCGCTTATTGATGCGATAATCGCGCATTAAAATGGGAATCAATGCGGAGAATGCTCATGCTGGAACTCGATCACTTCGATCTCGCGCTTCTGGACGTGCTGCAGCGCTTCGGCCGCGCGACGCACCAGCAGCTCGGCGAGGAGGTGCCGCTGTCGCCGTCTCAGATCGGCCGGCGGCTGCAGCGGCTGGAGGCGGCCGGCGTGATCGAAGGCTACCGCGTGATGCTGCGCCCCGAAAAGCTCGGGCTCGGCGTCACGGCGTTCACGAGCCTGAAGCTCAAGCACCACGGCGATTCGATCATCGAGCAGTTCCAGCAACAGATCGACGTGCTGCCCGAAGTGCTCGAATGTCATGCGGTGGTCGGCGACGCCGACTATCTGCTGCGGATCGTCGCGCCGGATCTCAACGCGCTGTCGCAGTTCGTGATGAAGAAGCTGATGCGCGTGCCAGGCGTCGACAGCGTGCGCTCGAACATCGTGCTGACGACCTTCAAGCGCAACGGCGCGCTGCCGCTCGCGCACCTGGCGCCCGGCGCCGCCTGACGCGGCGGCGGGGCCGGCGGCGCGGCGCGAGGCGCCGCCGCGGACAGGGCCGGATCAGGCCGCTTCGGATCGTGCGTCGGCGTTCAGCAGGTCGACGTACGCGACCGCGACGAGATCCTCCTGCGCCACGCCGAGCTTCGCGAACACGTCATGGGCCTCGGCTTCGCCGCCGGCTTCGTCGTCGTCGGGGCCGAGCACCACTTCCAGTTCGATGAAGTCGCCGAGGCCGTCGACGCGGTCGAGGTGGATCCGCGTGCGGCCGACGAGGTAGACGTGCCGTTCCTTCGTCACGATTCCGCGCGTGGTGAGCGCGGTCGCGAGCAGCGAGTGCATCGCGTCCGGGTTCGTCACCGGGCTGCGCGTGTAGTACGACGCCTTCGGGCCGTCACGGTCGTCGCGCTGATAGAAGATCAGTTCGGCCGGCGTGCCGTCCTCGAAGCGGCGCAGCTTCAGCCGGCCGCGCGGCACGTCGTAGAAGAAATCCTGCTGGCGGTAGAAGAGCGGTGCTTCGGCGGCGAGCTTGGCCGCCTGTTCGCGCAGCCGGTCGAATTCACGGGCGCGGGCTTTGATCTCGATGTTGCGGGCCATGCGGGTCTCCTTCAATCAGGGGTCTCGCGGTGTGCGAAGGCACAATCTAGCAAAAAGCCTGCGATGGTGGCGTGACGGGAAGGCGGGACGCGGCGACGCGCCGCGGAGATTCGCGCCCGTTCGCGATAACACCCGTCACTTGCGGGCATCGATCGGGCATCTGCTGCGCGTCGGGTGCCGAAGTCCGACGCCCGGTGCGCGACCGGCCGCACAGGCATCAGCGGCGCTCATATCGCCCATTGGGTCTCGATCAGCCGCAGGGCGGCCGCGATCGCTGGTTCGGCGCGCCGCTCGGCGAGCGTCACGAAAGTCAGTTCGGTCGGCACCGTCACGCGTTCGACGATCGTCAGTGCATGTGCGTGCGCTTCGGCCAGCGCGGTCGAGTCGCGCGCGAGCGTCAACCCGATCCCAGATTTCACGAGATCGAGCATCGATTGCTCCTGGTCGACCTCGGCGACCTTCACCGGTTGCGCGCCGGCCGCCCCAAACAGGCGCGACAGCAGCCGGTGATGGGCGGACGCCGGCGGCGTCCAGATCCACGGCAGCGCGGCGAGCGCGCGCCAGTCGTGCGCGCGCTGCACGCGCTCCTTCCAGCCGGCCGGCGCGAGCACGCGGTACTGGAAGTGCGTGAGCGTGACCGTGTGGAACAGCGCGTCGTCGCGCGGATCGTCCTCGCCGGGCCGGCCGATGTAATAGCCGACGTCGAGCGCCTGCGCGCGCACCTGTTCGAGCACCCAGCCGGACATCCCGTGCCGCAACGCAGTTTCTATCTGCGGATGGGTTTCGACCAGCGCGCGCAGGAAGCCGCCGAGCCGCAGGAAGCCGGGATCGAGGATCGTGCCGATCCGCAGCCGGCCGCGCACCTCGTGGCGCAGCGCAGCAGCGGCGCGCTGCACGTCCGCGGCCGCGGCCAGCGCGCGCTCCGCGTGCGGCAGCAGCGTCTGGCCGTCGCGCGTGAGCGCAAGCCCGCGCGACGTGCGCGTGAACAGCGTGACGCCGAGCGTTTCCTGCAGATGCTTGATCTGCAGGCTGACGGCCGGCTGCGTCAGGTGCAACTGCACGGCGGCGCGCGTCAGGTTTCCTTCGCGGGCGACCGTCGCGAACGCACGGAGCAGGGTGAGATCCATCGTCGTGATATGAGCGCAGCTTATAACGCGATTCAGCATAACTCATTGGATCGGCGGCGGGCGGCCGGAGTACGCTTCATCGACCGCATCGCCGCCCGTGACGCACTATGCTGAAAACGACGCGCGGAATCGCATGCGCGATACACAACAATCCATGGAGACACTCGTGAGTACTCAACGCACGCTCGAGGGCGAATTCGATTACGTGATCGTCGGCGCGGGCACCGCGGGCTGCGTGCTCGCGAACCGCTTGACCGAGGATCCCGAGATCCGCGTGCTGCTGCTCGAAGCCGGCGGCAAGGACGACTATCACTGGATCCACATCCCGGTCGGCTATTTGTATTGCATCGGCAATCCGCGCACCGACTGGCTGTACAAGACGCAGCCCGAGGCGGCGCTCAACGGCCGCGCGCTGTCGTATCCGCGCGGCCGCGTGCTCGGCGGCTGCTCGTCGATCAACGGGATGATCTACATGCGCGGCCAGCGCGAGGATTACGACGGCTGGGCGCAGGAAACCGGCGACGCCGGCTGGTCGTGGGACAGCGTGCTGCCCATCTTCAAGCGCAGCGAGGACCACCACGCGGGCGCGAGCGAGGCGCACGGCGCGGGCGGCTACTGGCGCGTTGAGAAGCAGCGGCTGCGCTGGGAGATCCTCGAATCGTTCGCGCAGGCCGCGCAGCAGACGGGCATCCCGGCGACCGACGATTTCAACCGCGGCGACAACACCGGGGTCGGCTATTTCGAAGTGAACCAGAAGCGCGGCGTGCGCTGGAATACGTCGAAGGCGTTCCTGCGGCCCGCGATGACCCGCCCGAACCTCACCGTGATCACCGGCGCGCAAGCGCAGCGCGTGATCTTCGACGGGCGGCGTGCGGTCGGCGTCGAGTATCGCGGCGGCGGCACCGACTACGTCGCGCGTGCACGCGCCGAAGTGCTGCTCACCGCCGGCGCGGTGAATTCGCCGCAGTTGCTCGAACTGTCGGGCATCGGCGCGGGCGCGCGGCTGCAGGCGCTCGGCATCGACGTCGTGCAGGATCTGCCGGGTGTCGGCGAGAACCTGCAGGATCACCTGCAGTTGCGGATGGCATTTCGCGTCGAAGGCGTACGCACGCTGAACACGCTGTCCGCGCACTGGTGGGGCAAGCTGATGATCGGCGCCGAATATGCGCTGCTGCAGCGCGGGCCGATGTCGATGGCGCCGTCGCAACTCGGCGCGTTCGCGAAGTCTGATCCGGACGATCCCGCGCTTACGCGCCCCGATCTCGAATACCACGTGCAACCGCTGTCGCTGGAGCGTTTCGGCGAGCCGCTGCACGGCTTCAACGCCTTCACGGCGTCCGTCTGCCATCTGCGGCCGAGCTCGCGCGGCAGCGTGCATATCGCGAGCCCCGATGCGGGCGCGGCGCCGTCGATCGCACCGAACTATCTGTCGACCGACCACGATCGTCATGTCGCGGCGAATGCGCTGCGCCTCACGCGCCGGATCGCGTCCGCGCCGGCGCTCGCGCGCTACCGCCCCGAGGAGATCCTGCCCGGCACGCGGTACCAGACCGAAGCCGAACTGATCGAAGCGGCGGGTGCGGTCGGCACGACGATCTTCCATCCGGTCGGTACGTGCCGGATGGGGCGTGCGGACGACGCGCGCGCCGTCGTCGACAGCCGGCTGCGCGTGCGCGGCATCGCGGGGCTGCGGATCGTCGATGCATCGGTGATGCCGTTCATCACGTCGGGCAACACGAATTCGCCGACGCTGATGATCGCCGAGCGCGCGAGCGACATGATCCGCGCCGATCGACGTGCTGCGCACGACGCGACACAGGTGCGAACGGAAGCGGCGGTGACGGCAGCATGACGCCACGCTGACACGCGCGACAGCGGGCCGTCATCCGGGTGCCCGCTGATTCGCTATGCGAAACAAGCTGGCGCGTGCGGATCGCAACGGATCGACGACACGCACGCCGCGCATTGCTCGCAGTCTTCTTGTTGCGCGACGACATGACGCGCAGCGTAACGTGCCCGCGTTCGCGCAGGCACGCGTCGTGCGAGCGCGACCGTCGATGATGCGCGTGTCAAAAAAAACGCGTCGAAATCCGCGCTCAGCCGCGTCCTGTATGGCGGCCAGCCCTATAAGTGCAAATCCCGATGATTGCACTGCACCAACGGCGCGACAATGTTGCGCAGTGTGCATACGCGTCGGCGCGGGAGACCACCCTCGAGGCGTAATACGGCGCCCCGGGGGCAGCCCGCTGATCCGCGGTTCTGTTCGCGGTCGCTTGCGCGAATCTTCCCGGTGCTTCGCCTGACTTCGTACGGAAGGGAACATGATTCTCGGCGACACGATTCTCGAAACACGCGGACTGACGAAGGAATTCAGGGGCTTCACCGCCGTGAACGGTGTCAACCTGCGTGTGCGCCGCGGTGCGATCCATGCGTTGATCGGACCGAACGGCGCGGGCAAGACCACCTGCTTCAACCTGCTCACCAAGTTCCTGACGCCGACGGCCGGCCAGATCGTCTTCAACGGGATCGACATCACCGACGAGCGGCCCGCCCAGGTCGCACGTCGCGGCATCATCCGTTCCTTCCAGATCTCGGCGGTATTCCCGCACCTGACCGCATTGCAGAACGTGCGCATCGGCCTGCAGCGCGCGCTCGGCACCGAATTCCACTTCTGGCGCAGCGAGCGCACGTTGCGGCGCCTCGACGATCGCGCGATGGACCTGCTCACGCAGGTCGGCCTCACCGATTTCGCGCACGTGCCGACGGTCGAGCTCGCGTACGGCCGCAAGCGCGCGCTCGAGATCGCGACGACCCTCGCGATGGAACCCGAACTGATGCTGCTCGACGAGCCCACGCAAGGGATGGGTCACGAGGACGTCGACCGCGTGACCGCGCTGATCAAGAAGGTCGCGAGCGGCCGCACGATCCTGATGGTCGAGCACAACATGAACGTGATCGCGGGCATCTCCGACACGATCACCGTCCTACAGCGCGGCGAGGTGCTGGCCGAAGGGTCGTATGCGGAGGTGTCGAAGAATCCGCTGGTGATCGAGGCCTACATGGGCAGCGCCGATGCGGCGCTCGCGGGGGCGCACGCATGAAGCACAGCGAACGGGAGGAACGCGAATTGAGCGGCGTCGAAAGCGGCACGCCCGCGCTGGAAATCACGGGCCTCGAGGCCTGGTACGGGGAATCCCACATATTGCACGGTGTCGACCTGAGCGTTCATCGCGGCGAGGTCGTCACGCTGCTCGGCCGCAACGGCGCGGGCCGCACCACGACGCTGCGCGCGATCATGGGCCTCACCGGCCGGCGCAGCGGCTCGATCAAGGTTGCGGGCAACGAGACGATCGGCCTCGCGACGCATCGCATCGCGCATTTCGGCGTCGGCTATTGCCCGGAGGAGCGCGGAATCTTCTCGAGCCTGTCGTGCGAGGAGAACCTGATGCTGCCGCCGCCGATCGGGCCGCGCGAGCACGCGATGTCGCTCGACGAGATCTACGCGATGTTCCCGAACCTCGCGTCGCGCCGGCAGAGCCAGGGCACGCGGCTGTCCGGCGGCGAGCAGCAGATGCTCGCGGTGGCGCGGATCCTGCGCACCGGCGCGAACCTGCTGCTGCTCGACGAGATTTCCGAAGGCCTCGCGCCGGTGATCGTGCAGGCGCTCGCGCGAATGATCGTCGCGCTGAAGGCGCGCGGCTATACGGTCGTGATGGTCGAACAGAATTTCCGCTTCGCCGCGCCGCTCGCCGACCGCTTCTACGTGATGGAACATGGCCGCATCGTCGAGCATTTCCGCTCATCCGAACTGGAAGGCAAGATGCCGATCCTTCACGACCTGCTCGGGGTGTGACGCCGCCCCGTTTCCCTTGCCGCTAGCCGTGGCGGCCTTCGAACAACCACAACGCATCAGAAGAACAGGAGACGTCAATGAAAATGAAGACCCTCGCACACGCGTGTCTCGCGGTCGCGACCGCAGCGTTCACAGC
This sequence comes from Burkholderia sp. BCC1638, assembly GCF_902833195.1. Lineage (NCBI taxonomy): Bacteria > Pseudomonadati > Pseudomonadota > Betaproteobacteria > Burkholderiales > Burkholderiaceae > Burkholderia > Burkholderia sp. BCC1638. The sequence goes on along the minus strand of NZ_CADFEC010000013.1, from coordinate 193,695 downwards.
CGGCGCCGCACACGCCGCGGATAGCGTGAAGATCGGTTTCGTCACCGACATGTCGGGGCTTTACGCGGACATCGACGGGCAGGGCGGCCTCGAGGCGATCCGCATGGCCGTCGCCGATTTCGGCGGCAAGGTGCTCGGCAAGCCGATCGAGGTCGTCTATGCCGATCACCAGAACAAGGCGGACATCGCCGCGTCGAAGGCGCGCGAGTGGATGGACCGCGGCGGGCTCGACCTGCTCGTCGGCGGCACGAATTCGGGGACGGCGCTGGCGATGGCCAAGCTCGCCGCGGAGAAGAAGAAGGTCTACATCAACATCGGTGCGGGCGCGGACACGCTGACGAACGAGGAGTGCACACCGTACACGGTGCACTATGCGTACGACACGATGGCGCTCGCGAAGGGCACCGGCTCGGCGGTGGTGAAGCAGGGCGGCAAGAGCTGGTTCTTCCTGACCGCCGACTACGCGTTCGGCAAGGCGCTCGAGAAGAACACGTCGGACGTCGTGAAGGCGAACGGCGGCCAGGTGCTTGGCGCGGTGCGGCATCCGCTGTCCGCGTCGGATTTCTCGTCGTTCCTGCTGCAGGCGCAGTCGTCGAAGGCGCAGATCCTCGGCCTCGCGAACGCGGGCGGCGACACGATCAACTCGATCAAGGCCGCGAAGGAATTCGGCATCACGAAGACGATGAAGCTCGCCGGGCTGCTGATGTTCATCAACGACGTGCACAGCCTTGGCCTCGAGACGACGCAGGGCCTGGTGCTGACCGACAGCTGGTACTGGAACCGCGACGCGGCGTCGCGCCAGTGGGCGCAGCGCTACTTCGGCAAGATGAAGAAGATGCCGTCGAGCCTGCAGGCGGCCGACTATTCGTCGGTGACGACCTACCTGAAGGCCGTGCAGGCGGCCGGCACGACCGACTCCGACAAGGTGATGGCCGAGCTGAAGAAGATGAAGATCAACGACTTCTACGCGAAGGGCTTCATTCGCCAGGACGGCAGCATGATTCACGACATGTACCTGATGGAAGTGAAGAAGCCGTCGGAATCGAAGGAGCCGTGGGATTACTACAAGGTGCTCGCGACGATTCCGGGCGATCAGGCATTCGGCACCAAGCAGGAATCGCGCTGCGCGCTGTGGAAGTAAGCGCGACGTAGCGCCGCGCGGCGGCGGGCGCAGCGATGTGCCCGCTGCGCCGCCCGTGCGCGCGACGGCTTGAACGTTGCGCACGCAACGAAACTCATACTGACGGCTAAGTCGATGGAAATCTTTGGCATTCCGTTGCCGGCGATGCTGAGCCAGTTGCTGCTCGGGCTCGTCAACGGCTCGTTCTACGCGATCCTGAGCCTCGGCCTCGCGGTGATCTTCGGGCTGCTCAACGTGATCAACTTCGCGCACGGCGCGCTGTTCATGCTGGGCGCGATGCTCGCGTGGATGGGGCTGTCGTACTTCGCGTTGCCGTACTGGGCGATGCTCGTGCTCGCGCCGCTGATCGTCGGTGCGTTCGGGATCCTGATCGAGCGCTCGATGCTGCGCTGGCTGTACAAGCTCGATCACCTGTACGGGCTGCTGCTCACGTTCGGCCTCACGCTCGTCGTCGAAGGCGTGTTCCGCTCGCTCTACGGGTCGTCCGGCCAGCCGTACGACGTGCCGTCGCAGCTGTCCGGCGCGACCAATCTCGGCTTCATGTTCCTGCCGAACTACCGCGCGTGGGTGGTCGTCGCGTCGCTCGCGGTGTGTCTCGCGACCTGGTTCGTGATCGAGAAGACGCGCCTGGGCGCCTATCTGCGCGCCGGCACCGAGAACCCGAAGCTCGTCGAGGCGTTCGGGGTGAACGTGCCGATGATGATCACGCTCACCTACGGCTTCGGCGTCGCGCTCGCGGCGTTCGCGGGCGTGCTCGCGGCGCCGGTGATCCAGGTGTCGCCGCTGATGGGCCAGCCGATGATCATCACCGTGTTCGCGGTGGTCGTGATCGGGGGGATGGGCTCGATCCTCGGCTCGATCATCACCGGGCTGCTGCTCGGCGTGATCGAGGGCTTCACGCGCGTGTTCTATCCGGAAGCATCGGCCACGGTCGTGTTCGTGATCATGGCGATCGTGCTGCTGATTCGTCCGGCGGGCCTGTTCGGCAAGGAAAAATGATGCAGAGAAAAGTGCTCTACGGCGTGCTGCTCGCGGCACTGCTCGCCGCGCCGTTCATCGGTGCGTATCCGGTGTTCGTGATGAAGGTGCTCACGTTCGCGTTGTTCGCGGCCGCGTTCAATCTGCTGATCGGCTATACGGGGCTGCTGTCGTTCGGCCACGCGATGTTCCTCGCGACCGCCGGCTATGCGACCGGTTATGCGATCCAGACGCTCGGCTTCACGCCCGAGCTCGGCGTGCTCGTGGGCACGTTCGCCGCGACGCTGCTGGGGCTCGTGGTCGGCCTGTTCGCGATTCGCCGGCAGGGCATCTACTTCGCGATGATCACGCTCGCGTTCGCGCAGATGGTCTACTTCATCTATCTGCAGGCGCCGTTCACGCACGGCGAGGACGGCCTGCAGGGCGTGCCGCGCGGGCACCTGTTCGGGCTCGTCGACCTGTCGAACGACGTCGCCCTCTACTACGTCGTGCTCGCGGTGATCGTCGCGGCGTGCGCGTTCATCGTGCGGATCGTGCACTCGCCGTTCGGCCAGGTGCTCGTTGCGATCAAGGAGAACGAGGCGCGCGCGATCTCGCTCGGCTACGACACCGACCGCTTCAAGCTGCTCGCGTTCATCCTGTCGGCCGGGCTCGCGGGGCTGGCCGGTTCGCTGAAGGTGCTGGTGCTCGGTTTCGAGACGCTGTCCGACGCGTACTGGACGATGTCGGGCCTCGTCGTGCTGATGACGCTCGTCGGCGGGATGGGCACGCTGTTCGGGCCGTTGCTCGGCGCGGCGCTGATCGTCGCGCTGGAGGACCGGCTCGGCGACATCGGCGAATGGCTCGCGTCGGCGACCGGCATCGGCTGGTTCCACTCGCTCGGCGAATCGACGACGATCGTCACGGGGCTGATCTTCATCGCATGCGTGCTTGCGTTCAGGCGCGGGATCGTCGGCGAGATGGTCGCGCGGGTCAAGACGCTCAGGCCGTCCTGATTGCAGCGCGGCGGCCGGCGCGGCGCGTTGATGCGAAGCACCATCCGGCGCGGCCGGGAAGGGCGTTTCGGCGGCCTCGTGCCGGTGCCGCGCGGCGAGACTGGTGCCCCATTTTCGTGCGGCGATGCACCATAGGGGTAAATGCTAAGTTGTCGCAGGGTGAAAGGTCCTTTAATCTTCGTTTCAGTTCTGATGCACCGCGAAACGAATTTGCAGGTGGAGAACGAGGAGACAATCGAGGCACAAAGTGCCCGGACCCCAAAGCGCTGTTGGACGGAATCCAACAGCGCTTTTTCATTTGGTGCGCGAATTTCCATTGCTGGTGCAGGGCAGTGGCGCCGCATTCTGCCCCACCTCGCTCGCGCCTCATCCCGTCTCCCCGTTTTCATCCATTCCTGCTGGTCGATCGCCGCCGGCGCGCAGCCGCGTGCATTGCCGTCCGGGCTTACCCGGTTGGCGTGCGCAAAAAGCGTCCGTTACACTCAGCTTTCGCCGACCGAGCGGTCGGGAAAACGGTCGGCAGTTCTCCTACAAGCAAAATGCAGAAGAGGGAGTGCGGTTGGATGAGAAGCGCGGGACGATGGATCGGGGTGCGAGGGGCGGCTGGCGCCGCTCGTTCGGGGTCGGCGGTGCACGGGTATGCCCCGGCGTTCACGAGCCGTCCTGCGGCCGGCATGCGCGTTCCGGTGCGATTTGCCGGCACGACGGTCTCCGCGGTCGTTGCGTTCGCATCCGACGTGTCGTTCGCGTTCGCATGAACGGCCGATTTTTCGATTCTGCGCCGCGAGCTCGTGGAGCCGAACCCGGCCAGGCCGGCCGACCTTCCGACGATCGTTGCGTCCGCATCGATCGCGTCTCGCGCAACGTCGCATTTCTCCGTTTTGTTCATCCTGACGACATTGCCGCCGCGCATCGTGGCGGTCGCACGACCGTGTCGGCACGCGCCGCGGCGCGTGCGCGCGCGGTCTCGCCGGGGCTTGATGGCGGTGCCGGCGTGTCACGGGAAAACGAGCGTAGGCGCGGTACGGCGAGATAGTTAAATTATTAACTTGTTTGAGGACCGGGAGCCGCCCGAGCGACCCGCGGATTTTTCGAGCAGCGTTTGGAGACAACATAAATGAAGATGAATCGATGGATGGAGGTTTTGCTTGCCGCGGGCCTTGTGTGCGCGGCGGCCACGGCGTCGGCGCAGGTGAAGATCGGTGTGACGCTGTCGGCCACCGGGCCGGCCGCATCGCTCGGGATTCCGGAAAAGAACACGATCGCGCTGCTGCCGAAGGAAATCGCGGGCAAGAGCGTCCAGTACATCGTGCTCGACGATGCGTCCGACACGAGCCGCGCGGTGCAGAACGTGCGCAAGCTGATCGACGAGGATCACGTCGACGCGATCATCGGTTCGTCCGTCACGCCGAACTCGCTCGCGATGCTCGACCCGGTATCGCAGGGGAAGACGCCGACGATCTCGCTCGCGGCGAGCGCGCAGATCATCTCGCCGATGGACGCGAAGCGCGCATGGATGTTCAAGGTGCCGCAGAACGACCAGCTGATGGCCGATGCGATCGCCGGCTACATGGCGAAGCACGGCGTGAAGACGGTCGGCTTCATCGGCTTCGCCGATGCGTACGGCGACAGCTGGTACAAGACGTTCAGCGCAGCGGCCGAGAAGAACGGGCTGAAGCTCGTGTCGAACGAGCGTTACAACCGCACCGACGCGTCGGTGATGGGGCAGGTGCTGAAGCTGATGGGCTCGAATCCCGACGCGATGCTGATCGCCGGGTCCGGCACGCCGGCCGCGCTGCCCGCCAAGACGCTGAAGGAGCGTGGCTACAAGGGCAAGGTGTATCAGACGCACGGCGTCGCGAACAACGACTTCCTGCGCGTGTGCGGCAAGGATTGCGAAGGCGAGATCCTGCCGGCCGGCCCGGTGCTCGTGACCGACCAGCTGCCCGATTCGAACCCGGTGAAGAAGCCGGCGCTCGGCTACAAGGCCGCGTACGAGAAGGCATACGGCGCCGGTTCGCTGTCGACCTTCGGCGGCCACGCATGGGATGCGGGGCTGTTGCTGCAGCGTGCGATTCCCGACGCGCTGAAGAAGGGGCAGCCGGGCACCGAGGCGTTCCGCGAGGCGCTGCGCACGTCGCTCGAGAGCGTGAAGGACCTGCCCGTGTCGCACGGCGTGATCAACACGACGCCGACCGATCACAACGGCTTCGACACGCGTGCGCGTGTGATGGTGCAGATCGTCGACGGCAAGTGGAAGCTGCAGGCCGAATAAGCACCACGTGAAACTGGCGGGCGCGGCGCGAACGGCGCCGTGCGCGCCGTCGGCAGCGGAGCGGGCCTGACGGGCCGCTCCCGTGCCGCATGGAATCACCGGGGCCAGCCGCGTGGCGCCCGACGCGCCGATCTTGCCGTTCGTGCGCCGCGGCCATTCCCGTCTTTCGCTTCTCCGCAGCATTCTCGATACACGAAACGTATGGATCTCTCGATTGCGGCGATCCTCGCGCAAGACGGCATCACGACCGGCGCCATTTATGCATTGCTGTCGCTGGCGCTCGTGCTGGTGTTTTCCGTCACGCGGGTGATCTTCATTCCCCAGGGCGAATTCGTCGCCTACGGTGCGCTCACGCTTGCAGCGCTGCAGGCGCAGAAATTTCCCGCCACCTGCTGGCTGCTGTTCGTGATGGGCATCGCGTGCTTCCTGCTGGAAGTCGGCGGCCTGATCCGCCATCGCGAACGCCGCCATCAGCTCGGCCGCACGCTCGCGACGCTCGCTAGCCGCTACGTGCTGCTGCCGCTCGCGGTGTTCGCGATCACGCGCAGCTTCGCCGCGCAGCCGATGCCGATGCTTGCGCAGATCGCGCTGACGCTCGCGATCGTCGTGCCGATGGGGCCGTTCGTCTACCGGCTCGTTTATCAGCCGATCGCCGAAGGCACGACGCTGCTGCTGCTGATCGTATCCGTCGCCGTCCATTTCGCGATGGTCGGCCTCGGGCTCGTGATGTTCGGGGCGGAAGGTTCGCGCACCAACGGCTTCGCGGATGCGTCGCTGTCGGTCGGCAGCATGACGGTGTCGGTGCAGAGCATCCTCGTGGTCGTGACCGCGCTGGTGCTGATCGGTGCGCTCTACGTGTATTTCGGCCGCACGATCGCCGGCAAGGCGCTGCGTGCGACGTCGGTGAACCGGCTCGGCGCGCGGCTCGTCGGCATCGGCACGACCGAAGCAGGGCGGCTCGCGTTCACGCTGGCGGCCGGGCTCGGTGTGCTGTCCGGCATCCTCGTCGGTCCGCTGACGACGATCTATTACGACTCCGGCTTCCTGATCGGCCTGAAGGGTTTCGTCGGCGCGATCATCGGCGGGCTGGTCAGCTATCCGCTCGCGGCCGCCGGCTCGCTGCTGGTCGGCGTGCTCGAATCGTATTCGTCGTTCTGGGCGAGCGCGTACAAGGAAGTGATCGTGTTCACGCTGATCATCCCGGTGCTGCTGTGGCGCAGTTTCGCGACGCCGCACACGGAAGAGGAAGAGGAGTGACGCGATGAAGACAATGGTACGCAACAAGACCTTCTGGGTGTTCCTCGTGGCGCTGTTCGCGCTGCCGGTGCTGCCCGGCGCGCTGCAGGTGCCCGAATACTGGATCACGCTGCTGAACTACATCGGCCTCTACGCGATCGTCGCGATCGGACTCGTGCTGCTGACGGGCGTCGGCGGGATGACGAGCTTCGGGCAGGCCGCATTCGTCGGCATCGGCGCGTATGCGACCGCATTCCTGACGACGCGCTACGGCGTGTCGCCGTGGCTCGCGCTGATCGTCGGCGTCGTGCTGACGGCGCTCGTCGCGCTCGTGCTCGGTGCGGTCACGATGCGCCTGTCTGGGCACTTCCTGCCGCTCGGCACGATCGCGTGGGGCCTCGCGCTGTTCTACCTGTTCGGCAACCTCGAACTGCTCGGCAAGTACGACGGGATCAACGGGATTCCGGCACTGAACCTGTTCGGCATCGAGCTGGGAAGCGGCCGAAGCCTGTACTTCCTGATCTGGGCCGTCGTGCTGGCCGCGATCGTGTCGGTGCAGAACCTGCTCAACAGCCGGCCAGGCCGCGCGATCCGCGCATTGCGCGGCGGCGGCGTGATGGCCGAGGCGATGGGCGTGAACACCGCGTGGATGCGCGTCGTGATCTTCGTCTACGCCGCCGTGCTCGCGGCGGTGTCGGGCTTCCTGTATGCGCACCTGCAGCGCGCGGTGAACCCGACCCCGTTCGGCCTGAACCACGGGATCGAATTCCTGTTCATGGCCGTGGTCGGCGGCGTGTCGCACGTGTGGGGCGCGGTGCTCGGGGCGGCGATCCTCACGGTGCTGCAGGACTATCTGCAGACGCTGTTGCCGAAGCTGCTCGGCTCGGAAGGCAACTTCGAGATCATCGTGTTCGGCGTGCTGATGGTGCTGCTGCTGCAGTACGCACGCCAGGGCGTGTGGCCGTTCGTCGCGAAGCTGTTTCCGCGCGGGCCGCGCGCACATGCGCCCGACCATGCCGATCCGTTGCCGCAGCGCGCGAAGCCGGCGGCGGGCGAGCCGCTGCTCGTCGTCGATAACGCGCGCAAGCAGTTCGGCGGCCTGGTGGCCGTCAACGACGTCAGCTTCGACGTGAAAGCGGGGCAGATCATCGGCCTGATCGGCCCGAATGGCGCCGGCAAGTCGACCACGTTCAACCTCGTGACCGGCGTGCTGCAGCCGACCGCCGGCACGATCACGTTCCGCGGCGAGCGGATCGACGGGCTCACGTCGCGCCAGATCGTCCGGCGGGGGATCGGTCGTACGTTCCAGCACGTGAAGCTGCTGCCGACGATGACGGTGCTCGAGAACGTCGCGATCGGCGCGCACCTGCGCGGCCATACGGGCGTGTGGCGCAGCATCGCGCGGCTCAATGCGCACGAGGAAGCGCAGCTGCTGGCCGAGGCGGCACGCCAGATCCGCCGCGTCGGGCTGGAGAGGCACATGTACGACGAAGCGGGCAGCCTCGCGCTCGGCCAGCAGCGGATTCTCGAAATCGCGCGCGCGCTGTGCTGCGATCCGACGCTGCTGCTGCTCGACGAGCCGGCCGCCGGGCTGCGCTACCAGGAGAAGCAGCAACTCGCCCACTTGCTGCGGCGCCTGAAGGCGGAGGGGATGAGCGTGTTGCTCGTGGAACATGACATGGATTTCGTGATGAACCTCACCGATCGGCTGGTGGTGATGGAATTCGGCACGCGGATCGCGGAAGGGCTGCCACAGGACGTGCAGCAGGATCCGGCGGTGCTCGAAGCATATCTGGGCGGGGTGGAGTGATGACGGATACGACGATGCCGATTCTCGACGTGCGCGGCCTGGCGGTGCGTTACGGGAAGGTCGAGGCGCTGCACGGCGCGGCGATCAAGGTCGGCGCCGGGCAGATCGTCAGCGTGATTGGCCCGAACGGGGCCGGCAAGTCGACGCTGCTGAACGCAATCATGGGCGCGTTGCCGGTGACCGGGCATGCGTCAGGGGCAGTGGTGTACCGCGGCAAGGACGTAGGTGCACTGCCGGTTGAGCAGCGTGTCGCACGGGGAATGTGCCTGGTGCCGGAAAAGCGCGAGCTGTTCAGCACGATGACGGTCGAGGATAACCTTGTGCTGGGCGCGTATCGCCGCAAGCTCGCAGGCGAGTCGAACTTCCTCGACCAGCTCGATCATGTGTTTGCGCTGTTTCCGCGGCTCAAGGAGCGGCGCAAGCAGGCGGCCGGTACGCTGTCGGGTGGTGAGCGGCAGATGCTCGCGGTGGGCCGCGCGCTGATGGGAAAGCCCGACTTGCTGATGCTCGACGAGCCCAGCCTCGGCTTGGCGCCGCTGATCGTGAAGGAGATTTTTCATATCATCAGCGCGTTACGCGGCACAGGCGTCGCGACGCTGCTGATCGAGCAGAATGCTCGGGCCGCGCTGCAGATCTCGGACTACGGCTATGTACTGGAGACTGGGGAGTTTGCGTTGGAAGGGCCGGCGGCCGAGCTGGCGCAAAATCCGCGCGTGATCGAAACATACCTGGGGTTGGTGAAAAAAACGGCTTGATCGGTGAGGCGGTTGGCGGGAAACGGGCGGCGTGTTTCACGTGAAACACGCCGCTTTTGTTTTCTGGAAGAGGCGTGGGGATAAGTGCCGGAGCGACTAGCGGAAGCCCTGTGACGAGCGGGGCCTCATCGTCGGGCTGACAGGGTAGTGAGCGCTGTACGCGCGACGGTGTTCTATCGACACGGGGCCAAATGGCACAGGGGATAAGCGTAGGAAGGTCGATCCGACATGCTGTGATGGCGCAGCGACGGCGGGTTTCGCAAACCACTGCCGGGTTCGCGATTTTGCACAGCCTGACGATGTGCGCTGAGGGCGCGGCAGCGCCGCCGAAGCAGGCCGCACGGCACAGCTTGCACGGTCGGGCGAAAAAAACGACCAAATGAACCGGCCCTACCATTCGGACGGTCTTCGGGTGAAAAGCGAACCCGCTATAATTCGCCCCATACATTTCTCAGATAGGTTCGTGCGCAGTCCTGCGCACGGAATCCACCATGCTTTTTCCCACAGAATTTGATGTCATCGTCGTCGGTGGCGGGCACGCCGGCACGGAAGCCGCGTTGGCATCGGCCCGTATGGGTGCGAAGACGCTGCTGCTGACCCATAACATCGAAACGCTCGGCCAGATGAGCTGCAATCCGTCGATCGGCGGCATTGGCAAGGGCCATCTGGTCAAGGAAGTCGATGCGCTCGGCGGCGCGATGGCCGCCGCGACGGACGAGAGCGGTATTCAGTTCCGGATCCTCAATTCGTCTAAGGGCCCGGCCGTGCGCGCGACGCGTGCGCAGGCCGACCGCATCCTGTACAAGGCTGCAATCCGCCATCGGCTCGAGAACCAGCCGAACCTGTGGCTGTTCCAGCAGGCTGTCGACGACCTGATGGTCGAAGGCGACCGCGTGGTCGGCGCCGTGACGCAGATCGGCATCCGCTTCCGCGCACGTGCGGTCGTGCTGACGGCCGGTACGTTCCTCGACGGCAAGATTCACGTCGGCCTGAACAACTATACGGGCGGTCGCGCAGGCGATCCGGCGGCCGTGTCGCTGTCGGCTCGCCTGAAGGAGCTGAAGCTGCCGCAGGGCCGCCTGAAGACCGGTACGCCGCCGCGTATCGATGGCCGCTCGATCGACTTTTCGAAGCTGGACGAGCAGCCGGGCGACCTCGATCCGATCCCCGTATTCTCGTTTCTGGGCCGTGCGGAGCAGCATCCACAGCAGCTGCCGTGCTGGGTGACGCACACGAACGAGCGCACCCACGACATCATTCGCGGCGGCCTCGACCGTTCGCCTATGTATACAGGCGTGATCGAAGGTGTCGGCCCGCGTTACTGCCCGTCGATCGAGGACAAGATCCACCGATTCGCATCGAAGGAATCGCACCAGATCTTCCTTGAGCCGGAAGGGCTGACGACCAACGAGTTCTATCCAAACGGGATTTCGACGAGCCTGCCGTTCGACGTGCAGCTTGAGCTCGTGCACTCGATGCGCGGCCTTGAGAACGCGCACATCCTGCGCCCCGGCTACGCGATCGAATACGACTACTTCGACCCGCGCGCGCTGAAGGCGTCGCTCGAGACGAAGGCGATCAATGGGCTGTTCTTTGCGGGCCAGATCAACGGCACGACCGGCTACGAAGAAGCGGCCGCACAAGGGCTGCTGGCCGGCCTGAATGCAGGCCGCTACGTGCAGGAGAAGGACGCATGGTGCCCGCGTCGCGATCAGGCCTATCTTGGCGTGCTGGTCGACGACCTCGTCACGCGTGGCGTGGCGGAGCCGTACCGGATGTTCACGAGTCGTGCCGAATATCGTCTGAGCCTGCGTGAAGACAATGCGGACATGCGCCTGACCGAGATCGGCCGCGAGCTGGGCCTCGTCGACGACGTGCGCTGGGATGCGTTCAGTCGGAAGCGCGACGCTGTTTCACGTGAAACCGAACGACTGAAGTCGACGTGGGTCACGCCGAAGACGCTGCCGCCTGAAGAGGCGACTGCGTTGCTCGGCAAGGCGATCGATCACGAGTACAGCCTCGCCGAACTGCTGCGCCGCCCCGGTATCAGCTACGACGGTGTGTGCGGCCTGAAGGGTGGTGAATGCGCGCCTGCAGAGCCGCTGGCCGACGATCCGGTGCTGCTCGAGCAGATCAAGGAACAGGTCGAGATTGGCATCAAATATCAGGGCTATATCGAGCGGCAGGCCAGCGAGATCGAGCGCAACGATGCGAACGAGAACACACGCCTGCCGGACGGTATCGACTACCGCGAGGTGCGCGGCCTGTCGTTCGAAGTGAGCCAGAAGCTGAACGAGTTCCGCCCGGAAACGATCGGCCAGGCATCGCGGATTTCGGGCGTCACGCCGGCTGCGATCTCCCTGCTGATGGTGCACCTGAAGCGCCGCGGCCTCGGCCGTCGTAACGGCGCCGCCGCGGAAGTGACGGAACAGGGGGACGGCACCGTCCCGACGCAACAATGACGGCGCGTCGCGCGCCGGCGGTTAATCGGGACGTACTTGAACAGATGCTCGTCGACGGCACGGCCGCGCTCGACATCACGTTGACGGATGCACAACGCAACCAGCTGCTCGACTATGTCGCGCTGCTCGGCAAGTGGAACGCGGTCTACAACCTGACCGCGATCCGCGACCCGAAGCAGATGCTGATCCAGCACATTCTCGATTCGCTCTCCATCGTTCCGCATCTGCGCGACCGTGCATCGGCGCGCGTGCTCGACGTGGGTTCGGGCGGCGGATTGCCCGGTATCGTGCTGGCGATCGTCCAGCCGGACTGGCAGGTCACGCTGAACGATATCGTGCAGAAGAAGTCTGCATTCCAGACGCAGATGCGCGCCGAGCTGAAGCTCGCGAACTTGTCTGTCGTCACCGGGCGTGTCGAATCGCTGCAGCCTGGCGTCGAAGTGCCGGAAAAATTCGACATGATCGTATCCCGCGCCTTCGCGGATCTATCCGACTTCGTTAAACTTGCTCGACATCTCGTCGCGCCCGGCGGATCGATCTGGGCAATGAAGGGTGTCCACCCGGACGACGAAATTGCACGGTTGCCGGAAGGCAGTCGCGTAAAGCAGGCGATACGGCTGGCGGTACCGATGCTCGATGCCGAACGGCATCTGATCGAGGTCACCGTCGACGAGGCGAATTGAAGGTGCGCGGTAGCGCGCCGTTTGTTTGAAGGTAAAGGGAACACACCAACGATGGCAAAGATCTTCTGCGTTGCGAACCAGAAGGGGGGCGTCGGCAAGACGACGACATCGGTCAATCTCGCCGCAAGCCTTGCAGCGCAGGAGCAACGAGTCCTGCTGATCGATCTCGACCCGCAGGGCAACGCGACGATGGGCAGCGGGATCGACAAGGCCGCCTGCGAGTCGACCGTGTACGAAGTGCTGGTCGACGGCGTATCGGTGACGGACGCGCGCGTGCGTCCGGAAGGTGTCACATACGACGTGCTGCCGGCCAACCGTGAACTGTCCGGTGCCGAGATCGAACTGATCAGCATCGATAACCGCGAGCGACGGTTGAAGGCCGCGCTCGAACACGTGGCCGACGACTACGACTTCGTGTTGATCGATTGCCCGCCGACGCTGTCGCTGCTGACGCTGAACGGATTGTGCGCGGCGCATGGCGTCGTGATCCCGATGCAGTGCGAATACTTCGCGCTGGAGGGGCTGTCGGACCTCGTCAATACGATCAAGCAGGTTCACGCGAACATGAACCGCGACCTGAAGATCATCGGCTTGCTGCGCGTGATGTTCGATCCGCGCATTACGCTGCAGCAGCAAGTTTCCGATCAACTGAAAGCGCACTTCGGCGACAAGGTGTTCGACGCGGTGATTCCGCGCAACGTGCGCTTGGCGGAAGCGCCGAGTTACGGGTTGCCGGGCGTCGTATTCGACCGTAACTCTCGCGGTGCGCAGGCGTATCTCCAGTTCGGTGCCGAGATGATCGATCGCGTGCGCGCGTTCGAGGTGTCGTGATCCGGACATGAGCGAAGCGAGGAAGAAAGACATGAACGCGGTACCAAAGAAGAAGGGCTTGGGACGTGGCCTCGAAGCGCTGCTCGGCGGCAGTGCGGACATCACCGAAGCGGTGAAGATCGAAGGGGCACCGAACACGCTCGCGCTCGGCAAGCTGCAGGCCGGCAAGTACCAGCCGCGGACGCGGATGGACGAAGGCAGCCTGCAGGAGCTGGCGGCCAGCATTCGCGCGCAAGGCGTGATGCAGCCGATCCTGGTACGACCTATTTCATCTGACAAATACGAAATCATCGCGGGCGAGCGGCGTTTCCGCGCGGCACGCCTGGCTGGCCTCGACGAAGTGCCGGTGCTCGTGAAGGACGTGTCCGATCAGGCTGCCGCCGCGATGGCGCTGATCGAGAACATCCAGCGCGAGGATCTGAATCCGCTGGAAGAGGCGCACGGTATCCAGCGCCTGCTCGATGAGTTCGGTTTCACGCACGAACAGGCGGCCGAATCGGTCGGCCGCTCGCGCAGCGCGGTATCGAACCTGCTGCGCCTGCTGAACCTCGCGGCACCGGTGCAGACGATGTTGCTGGCCGGTGACCTCGACATGGGCCACGCGCGTGCGCTGCTTGCAGTCGATGCCGCGACGCAGATCACGCTCGCGCACCAGGTGGTCAACAAACGCATGTCGGTGCGCGAGACCGAGAAGCTGGTCGCGCATACGACGAAGGAAGCGCCGGCGGTGAAGGTGCGCGCGAAGGACGATGGCGGCCGCGACACGCGTCGTCTCGAGGAGGAGTTGTCCGACCTGCTCGCGTCGACGGTGAAGATCAAGCTCGGCCGCCGCGGGCGAGGGCAGGTGATGATCGACTTCGGCAACCTCGACGCGCTCGAGGGCATTCTTGCGCGTCTGCGCGGCAACGTCGCGACCGAAGAATAACGAGGCACGATCGATGGAAAACACGGGCGCGCCGGCGCCGCGCCGGTGGCTTGGCTGGCTTTTGCAGGAACCCGTACTGACGGTGCTAGCGCTTGCGCTGATTGTTCTGCAATGGTTGCGTCCGCAACCAGTTGGCGCACTGGTCGGTCTCGTCGACTGGCAGACCGTCGCGACGCTCGCGGGTCTGCTGATGCTGACCAAGGCGCTCGAGCTGTCCGGGTGCCTGATGTGGCTCGCGCATCGCATCGTGCATCACGTGCATTCCGAGCGCGGGCTCGCGATGCTGCTCGTCGTGTTCGCGGCGGCGCTCGCGATGTGGCTCACCAACGATGTCGCGTTGTTCGTCGTCGTGCCGCTGATGGTATCGCTGCGCACGTTGACGCCGTTGCCGTTCCGGCGGCTCGTGATCGTGGTTGCGCTGGCCGTCAACGCGGGGTCCGTCGCGACCCCGCTCGGCAATCCCCAGAACCTTTTCCTGTGGCAATTGAGCGGCGTGTCGTTCGGCCGCTTCGTCGTCACGCTCGGGCCGCTCGCACTGGCGTTGATGGCGCTGCTGCTCGTGCTGACGGCGTGCGCGTTTCGCGCGAAGCCGCTCGATCTGTCGGGAGACGTCCAGGCCGTTCCCGTGCAGCGCATGCATGCGTTGCTTGCGGCGGTGCTGTTCGGTGCGTTCGTGCTGCTCGCCGATGCGCACAATCCCGTGCCGGGCCTGATCGGCGTCGTGATCGCGCTGCTGGTGGCGAGACGTGACGCAGTCCTGAAGATCGACTGGCTGCTGCTGCTGATCTTCGTGCTGATGTTCGTTGTACTGCGCAGCGCGGCCGCGCTGCCGGTCGTCCACGACGCGATCGCGCGAACCCATCTCGATTCGCCGCTGCGTGTGTTCGCGGCGGGTGCGGTCGTGTCACAGGGAATCAGCAATGTGCCGGCGGCGATCCTGCTGTCGGAATTCACGCGCGACTGGCGGGCGCTCGCGTTCGGCGTATCGGTCGGTGGCTTCGGTTTCGCGATCGGTTCGCTCGCGAACCTGATCGCGGTGCGTCTCGCGAAGGAGCCGCGCATGTGGCTGCCGTTTCACCTTGTGTCGATTCCGTTCGCGCTCGTGAGCGCGGCGCTGGGTGCGTGGTTGCTCGTTCACGGCTGAGCGATGCGGATCAGTGCGGCGCACGCATGCCGCAAGCCTGGCGGGGAGGGTGCACAGCGTTCCTTGTCGTTGCAAGGTCGGGCCTGTTGATAAGTGTTGCGCCACCACAGTCCAACGACTGTGGCGGCGCAACAACTGATTGCGGGCACCGGCGCGCTCGGTTCGAGCGCATTTCGCGCATCGCGCTCGACGCGGTGGTCACAGTGTTTCCTCTATTGCCCATCGCCGCGTCGGATGGTTTCCCGTGTTCGTGTCACAGCAGAATTCCTGCTGCGATCGCGCCGCGCCGGTGGCGCATGCACCGCACGTCGCTGTCACGTCATTTCGTTGCACCCGCATTTTTTTGGGCGAGAAATGCCGGTGCGAAAAACCGACCTTACAACTGTCATCGTACGTCATCGACGCGCGCGTTTTTCACATGATGAGGCGTCGTTTTACGCTGGTTTTTGTCGCGTCTAAAGCCTTGAATCACCTGCAACTATCGCTTACAATCGCCCGGATTTGTTAGCTAGGCACCCCTGAAAGCTTTCGGAAAGCTTGGGGCCGGGTTCAAGGATTTTGCGGAAGATTGCGATGGCGGGTCAGGCGCCGAACGACAGGCACGATGATCACCGAGCGCAACGCACCGCTTCAGCGGCCGGCGAGCGGCGCGAGTCCGATGGCGACGACTGGGATGCCGAGCTGCAAGATAACAACATCGTTCCGCTCACGCGGACGGAAGCCGAGAGGCTGTTCGGTCCGAACGTGAGCAAGCCGTCGCGCGTGACCCCCTACAAGGTGGTGATCGCGCAGGTGGTCTTGTCCCTGGTTGCAACGCTGGCGTGGTGGCTGTTTTCAAAGTCGCCGGGCGCCGCTGCGCAATCCGCGTTTCTGGGCGGGGCGATCGGCTGGGTGCCAAGCGCGTTGTTCGTGGCACGACTGAAGGCAGGTGGTTCGGCCACCGTGATGAGCTGGGTGATGGGCGAAGCCCTGAAGCTCGGCGTGACGATCGGGATGTTCGCCGCAGTGGCGTACGGCTATGCCGGCGTGCACTGGCCGGCACTCCTCGTCACCTACCTCGTCGTGCTGAAGACGTACTGGATCGCGCTGGCCTGGCGGTAAGCAACAAGCAGCGTGCGGTTTCGACAACGAACCGCACCGGCCCGTTCCCGCAATAGCGTATTGCGGAACGGGGCAAAACGATTTTCGACAATTTGGGTGGCATTAACGATATGGCAGCTAGCGAAGGCACGCGCGGTCCGGATCCGTCCGAGTACATTGCGCACCACTTGCAGAATTTCTCCACCTCGCATCAGACGTCGATTTTCGACATCCACGTCTGGAACCTCGACACGCTGTTCTGGTCGATCGTGTGCGGCATTGTGACGATCGTCCTGCTGCGTCTGGCCGCCCGCAAGGCGACCTCGGGCGTGCCGGGCCGTTTCCAGTGTGCGATCGAGATGCTCGTCGAAATGGTCGAGGATCAATCGAAGGCCATCGTCCACGGCAACCGCACCTTCATCGCTCCGCTCGCCCTCACGGTGTTCGTGTGGGTCGCGCTGATGAACTCCCTCGACTTCCTCCCCGTCGACCTGCCGGGCCGCGTCATCGGCCTGCTCGGTCTGTCGGACGTGATTTCCCACCATCGCATCGTCCCGACGGCCGACCTGAACGGCACGCTCGGCATCGCGCTCGGCGTGTTCGTCCTGATGATCTACTACAGCATCAAGATCAAGGGCGCGGGCGGCTTTGCGCATGAGCTGCTGTCGGCCCCGTTCGGCGCCCACCCGCTGCTGTGGATCCCGAACCTCGCGCTGAACATCGTCGAATATCTCGCAAAGACCGTTTCCCTCGGCATGCGGCTGTTCGGCAACATGTACGCGGGTGAGCTGTTGTTCCTGTTGATCGCCCTGCTCGGCAGCATGTGGAGCTTCGGTGGCGACGCAACGTTCCTCGGCTTCATTGGTCACGTGATCGCGGGTAGCGTCTGGGCAATCTTCCACATCCTGATTGTTCTGTTGCAGGCATTCATTTTCATGATGCTGACGCTGGTGTATCTCGGCCAGGCGCACGACAAGCACTAAGCGCGGCGTGCAAAAAAGAGTTTCCGTTTTAGTTTTTTAAATCTCAGTTCCAAGTCTTTTCACAAAGGAGTGATCATGCAAGCTTACATCGCCAACATCCAGGGTCTGACCGCCATCGGTATCGGCATCATCATCGGCCTGGGTGCAATCGGCGCCTGTATCGGTATCGCGCTGATGGGTGGCAAGTACATCGAAGCCTGCGCACGTCAGCCGGAACTCATCAACCCGCTGCAAACGAAGATGTTCCTGCTGGCCGGCCTGATCGACGCTGCATTCCTGATCGGCGTTGGTGTCGCAATGCTGTTCGCGTTCGCGAACCCGCTCCTGTCGAAGCTCGCAGGCTAAGGTTCCTCGGAAATATGCGCCCGGCGTAAGCCGGCGCAGGGCGGAACGGAGACTTGGGGCGCTGATCGAATGCAACTCGATGAGCGCCTTACCGTTTCATTTTTCCGGAATAGCAGATAAGGAAACACCGTGAATCTCAACGCAACTCTGTTTGCGCAAATGGTCGTGTTCCTGGTCCTCGCGTGGTTCACGATGAAGTTCGTGTGGCCGCCGTTGATCAACGCCCTCGACGAACGTTCGAAGAAGATCGCCGACGGCCTCGCCGCCGCGGAGAAGGGCAAGGCGGAACTCGACGCAGCGCACAAGCGCGTGGACCAGGAACTCGCGCAGGCCCGCAACGACGGCCAGCAGCGCATCGCCGACGCTGAAAAGCGTGCCCAGGCGGTCGCCGAGGAAATCAAGGCCAACGCCCAGGCTGAAGCCGCCCGCATCGTCGCCCAGGCGAAAGCGGAAGCAGAACAGCAAATCGTGAAGGCGCGCGAAGCGCTGCGTGGCGAAGTCGCCGCGCTGGCCGTGAAGGGCGCCGAGCAGATCCTGAAGCGCGAAGTCGATCAAACGGCCCACGCCCAACTGCTGAATCAACTGAAAGCCGAGCTCTGATCATGGCCGAACTTGCAACCATCGCCCGCCCTTACGCAGAAGCGCTGTTCCGCGTGGCCGAGGGAGGTGACATCGCCGCCTGGTCCACGCTCGTGCAAGAGCTGGCCCAGGTTGCGCGTCTGCCGGAAGTGCTGTCGGTCGCGTCGAGCCCGAAGGTGACGCGCACGCAAGTGGCCGAGCTGCTGCTTGCTGCGGTGAAGTCGCCGGTCGCGGCTGGCGCCGAAGCGAAGAACTTCGTGCAGATGCTGGTCGACAATCATCGCATCGCGCTGCTGCCGGAAATCGCCGAGCAGTTCGAGGCGCTCAAGAACGAACGCGAAGGTGCAGCCGACGCCGAGATCGTGAGCGCGTTCCCGCTGAACGGCGCGGATCTCGAAAGCCTCGTCTCTGGCCTCGAACGCAAGTTCAAGCGCAAGCTGAAGCCGACGGTCGAAGTCGATTCGTCGCTGATCGGCGGCGTGCGCGTGACGGTCGGCGACGAAGTGCTCGACACCTCGGTTCGCGCGCGCCTCGCATCGATGCAGGCTGCCTTGACCGCCTGAGCGCCACGCCGGCACGCAACAGAATTGACTATCAGGAGCGAATAATGCAACTCAATCCCTCTGAGATCAGCGAGCTGATCAAGAGCCGGATCCAGGGCCTTGAAGCGAGCGCAGACGTTCGCAACCAGGGCACCGTGATCTCCGTGACCGACGGTATCGTGCGCATCCACGGCCTGTCGGACGTGATGCAGGGCGAAATGCTCGAGTTTCCGGGCAACACGTTCGGCCTCGCGCTGAACCTCGAGCGCGACTCGGTCGGCGCGGTGATTCTCGGCGAATACGAACACATCTCGGAAGGCGACATCGTCAAGACGACGGGCCGCATTCTGGAAGTCCCGGTTGGTCCGGAACTCGTCGGCCGCGTGGTCGACGCACTCGGCAACCCGATCGACGGCAAGGGCCCGGTCAACGCGAAGCTGACCGACGCGATCGAAAAGATCGCCCCGGGCGTGATCTGGCGTAAGTCGGTGTCGCAGCCGGTGCAGACGGGCATCAAGTCGATCGACGCGATGGTGCCGATCGGCCGTGGCCAGCGTGAGCTGATCATCGGCGACCGTCAGTGCGGCAAGACCGCGGTGGCGCTCGACGCGATCATCAACCAGAAGGGCAAGGACCTGATCTGTATCTACGTCGCGATCGGCCAGAAGGCTTCGTCGATCATGAACGTGGTTCGCAAGCTCGAAGAAACGGGCGCGATGGAATACACGATCGTCGTCGCCGCTTCGGCTTCGGATTCGGCAGCGATGCAGTACCTCGCACCGTACGCCGGCTGCACGATGGGCGAATACTTCCGCGACCGCGGCCAAGACGCGCTGATCATCTATGACGACTTGACCAAGCAGGCTTGGGCATACCGTCAGATCTCGCTGCTGCTGCGCCGCCCGCCGGGCCGTGAAGCATATCCGGGTGACGTGTTCTATCTGCACTCGCGTCTGCTCGAGCGTGCTGCTCGCGTGTCGGAAGAGTACGTCGAGAAGTTCACGAACGGCGAAGTGAAGGGTAAGAGCGGCTCGCTGACGGCACTGCCGGTCATCGAAACGCAGGCTGGCGACGTGACCGCGTTCGTTCCGACGAACGTGATCTCGATTACCGACGGCCAGATCTTCCTGGAAACCGACCTGTTCAACGCAGGCATCCGCCCGGCAATCAACGCCGGCGTGTCGGTGTCGCGAGTCGGTGGCGCTGCTCAGACGAAGGTCGTGAAGAAGCTGTCGGGCGGTATCCGTACCGACCTCGCGCAGTACCGTGAACTGGCCGCATTCGCGCAGTTCGCATCGGACCTCGACGAAGCGACCCGCAAGCAGCTCGAGCGCGGCCGCCGCGTGACGGAACTGCTGAAGCAGCCGCAGTACCAGCCGCTGCAGGTGTGGGAACTG
This sequence comes from Burkholderia sp. BCC1638, assembly GCF_902833195.1. Classification (NCBI taxonomy): domain Bacteria; kingdom Pseudomonadati; phylum Pseudomonadota; class Betaproteobacteria; order Burkholderiales; family Burkholderiaceae; genus Burkholderia; species Burkholderia sp. BCC1638. Next base: position 173,534 of record NZ_CADFEC010000013.1, on the reverse strand, counting down.
GCCGTGTCGCTGTACGCCGCGAACAACGGCTACCTCGACGATCTCGACGTCAAGCAAGTGCTGTCGTTCGAGAAGGGCCTGCGCGACAACCTGAAGACCAGCCACGCTGACCTCATCAAGCGCATCGAGGACACCAAGGATCTCTCGAAGGACGACGAAGGCGCACTGCGCTCGGCGATCGAATCCTTCAAGAAGTCCGGTGCCTATTGATCCGCGAGTGACACACTGAGGCCGCGCGGGTGCTGATGCGCCCGCGCCGCTTCGGTCAAGGAGCAAGCTATGGCTGGAATGAAGGAAATTCGCGGCAAGATCAAGAGCGTGCAGAACACGCGCAAGATCACGAAGGCGATGGAGATGGTGGCCGCATCGAAGATGCGTCGCGCGCAGGAACGCATGCGCGCCGCTCGTCCGTATGCAGACAAGGTCCGTGCCATCGCCGCGCACATGAGCCGCGCGAACCCGGAGTACCGCCACCCGTTCATGGTGGCAAACGACGGCGCGAAGACGGCCGGCATCATCCTTGTCACGACGGACAAGGGTCTTTGCGGCGGTCTGAACACCAACGTGCTGCGTGCGACGGTGCAGAAGTTCAAGGAGCTGGAAGAGAAGGGCCAGAAGGTCGAAGCCACCGCGATCGGCGGCAAGGGCCTCGGGTTCCTGAACCGCTTCGGCGCGAAGGTGATGTCGCAGGTCGTGCACCTCGGCGACACCCCGCATCTGGACAAGCTGATCGGCGCCGTGAAGACGCAGCTCGATCTGTACTCGGAAGGCAAGCTGTCGGCGGTTTATATCGCTTACACGCGCTTCGTCAACACGATGAAGCAGGAAGCCGTGATCGAGCAGCTGCTGCCGCTGTCGTCGGAACACTTCGAAGCCGATGACGGTACGCCGGCCACGTCGTGGGACTACATCTACGAGCCGGACGCGCAGGCAGTCGTTGACGAACTGCTCGTGCGTTACGTCGAGGCGCTGGTGTACCAGGCCGTCGCGGAGAACATGGCGTCCGAGCAATCGGCGCGGATGGTCGCGATGAAGGCCGCGTCCGACAACGCGAAGACGGTGATCAGCGAACTGCAGCTCGTGTACAACAAGAGCCGCCAGGCCGCGATTACGAAAGAACTGTCGGAGATCGTCGGCGGCGCAGCCGCTGTTTAAGCGCGCGCCCGGGACGACAACTGCGCCTTTGCGCGAGTAAAGAATCAGGTATTTAAAGGAAAAGCGATGAGTACTGCTGCTTTGGTAGAAGGCAAGATCGTACAGTGCATCGGCGCCGTTATCGACGTGGAATTCCCGCGCGACAGCATGCCGAAGATCTACGACGCGCTCATTCTCGATGGCTCGGAACTGACGCTCGAAGTCCAGCAGCAGCTGGGCGACGGCGTGGTCCGTACCATTTGTCTGGGTGCATCCGACGGCCTGCGCCGCGGCCTGACCGTGAAGAACACGAGCAAGCCGATTTCGGTGCCGGTCGGCAAGCCGACCCTCGGTCGTATCATGGACGTCCTCGGCCGTCCGATCGATGAAGCGGGCCCGATCGAAAGCGCAACGACGCGTTCGATTCACCAGAAGGCTCCGGCGTTCGACGAACTGTCGCCGTCGACCGAACTGCTCGAAACGGGTATCAAGGTCATCGACCTGATCTGCCCGTTCGCGAAGGGCGGCAAGGTTGGCCTGTTCGGTGGTGCCGGCGTGGGCAAGACCGTCAACATGATGGAGCTCATCAACAACATCGCGAAGGAACACGGCGGTTACTCCGTGTTCGCGGGCGTGGGCGAGCGTACCCGTGAAGGGAACGACTTCTACCACGAAATGAAGGACTCGAACGTTCTCGACAAGGTCGCGCTGGTGTATGGCCAGATGAACGAGCCGCCGGGCAACCGTCTGCGCGTCGCGCTGACCGGCCTGACGATGGCCGAGCACTTCCGTGACGAAGGCCTCGACGTGCTGTTCTTCGTCGACAACATCTACCGTTTCACGCTGGCCGGTACCGAAGTGTCGGCACTGCTCGGCCGTATGCCGTCGGCAGTGGGCTATCAGCCGACGCTGGCTGAAGAAATGGGCAAGCTGCAAGAGCGCATCACGTCGACCAAGAAGGGCTCGATTACGTCGGTTCAGGCCGTGTACGTCCCTGCGGACGACTTGACCGACCCGTCGCCGGCAACCACCTTCGGCCACTTGGACGCAACCGTCGTTCTGTCGCGTGACATCGCTTCGCTGGGTATCTACCCGGCGGTCGACCCGCTCGACTCGACGTCGCGCCAGATCGACCCGAACGTGATCGGTGAAGAGCACTACTCGATCACCCGTCGCGTTCAGCAGACGCTGCAGCGCTACAAGGAACTGCGCGACATCATCGCGATTCTGGGCATGGACGAACTGTCGCCGGAAGACAAGCTGTCGGTCGCGCGCGCTCGTAAGATCCAGCGTTTCCTGTCGCAGCCGTTCCACGTCGCTGAAGTGTTCACGGGCTCGCCGGGCAAGTACGTGCCGCTGAAGGAAACGATCCGTGGCTTCAAGATGATCGTCGACGGCGAGTGCGACCACCTGCCGGAACAGGCGTTCTACATGGTCGGCACGATCGACGAAGCCTTCGAAAAGGCCAAGAAGATCCAGTAAAGGTCGGGTGTAACGCAGCGGGCGCCCGTGCGTTCGTGAAAGATGTCTCGATGGCATCTTTTCACGGACGGGCGCCCACGTAATACGCTCAACCAGGAGTCGATATGGCAACCATCAAAGTAGACGTCGTCAGCGCGGAAGAGCAGATCTTCTCGGGCGAGGCGAAATTCGTCGCGCTGCCGGGCGAAACGGGTGAGCTGGGTATTCTGCCGGGTCACACGCCGCTGATCACGCGGATTCGTCCGGGTGCGGTGCGCATCGAAGTCGAGGGCGGCAACGACGAATTCGTGTTCGTCGCGGGCGGCATTCTCGAAGTGCAGCCGGGCGCCGTGACGGTGCTCGCCGATACCGCGATCCGCGGCAAGGACCTCGACGCGGCGAAAGCCGAGGAAGCGCGCAAGCGTGCCGAGGAAACGCTGCAGAACGCGAAGTCGGACCTCGACCTCGCAAAGGCGCAATCCGAGCTCGCGACCGCGATGGCGCAGCTCGAAGCGATCCAGCGTCTGGCGAAGATTCGCAGCCGGCACTGAGCCGCGCGCGTATCCCGCGAAAGAAAGCAGCCTTCGGGCTGCTTTTTTTTCGTCCGTCGTTTTCATCTGTTTTTTTGCCGGCCGGATCGTATCGTCCGGTCGTGCTATTTCATCCGCCCGCCGCGATTTGATGTCAGAGTGTCGTCAGCAGAGCGCGGCATCATCCGGGCAGAGGCAGTTCGCCGCGATCGCGGCGGAGCCGGCGCGCGCGTCAGCCGCGCGCCGGGCCGATCAGACAAAAACGGACGGAGACATCGATGGCAGCAGACCTTGGCAAGGGGGCGCTGATCGCGCCCGAAAACGGACTGTCGTACGTGCGCGGCGCGACCGACGTGCCGCTATCCGACGCGACGATCAGCCGCTTCCTGCTCGACACGGCGGGCCGCTTTCCCGATCGCCCGGCCGTCGTGTTCCGCGAACAGCAGGTGCGCTGGACCTGGCATGCGTTCGCGCACGAGGTCGACGTGCTCGCGGCGGGCCTCGCCGCGCTCGGGATCGTGAAGGGCGATTGCGTCGGCATCTGGTCGCCGAACCGCAGCGAATGGCTGCTCACGCAGTTCGCGACCGCGCGTATCGGCGCGGTCCTCGTCAACATCAACCCGGCCTACCGGCTCGCGGAACTCGAATACGCGCTGAACAAGGTCGGCTGCAAGGCCGTGATCGCGGCCGAGCGCTTCAAGACATCGGCGTACGTCGAGATGCTGCAGACCATCGCGCCGGAACTCGCGAGCGCGACGCCGGGCGACCTGCATGCGGCGCGCGTGCCGAGCCTGCGCACGGTCGTGTCGATGGGCGAGGTCGCGCCGGCCGGCATGTTCCGCTTCGCGGACGTGATGGCGCGCGGCCGGGACACGCTCGATGTCGCGCGGCTCGACGCGATCGGCGCGACGCTCGCGGCCACCGATCCGATCAACATCCAGTTCACCAGCGGCACGACCGGCAGCCCGAAGGGCGCGACGCTCACCCACCGCAACGTCGTCAACAACGCACGCTCGATCGCGATGGCGATGCGCTTCACCGAGCAGGATTCGCTCTGCATCCCGGTGCCGCTGTATCACTGCTTCGGGATGGTGCTGGCCGTGCTCGCGTGCGTGTCGAAGGGCGCGGCGATGGTGTTCCCCGGCGAGGCGTTCGATCCGGTCGCGACGCTCGCGGCCGTCGCCGACGAGCGCTGCACCGCGCTGCACGGCGTGCCGACGATGTTCATCGCCGAGCTCGATCATCCGGAGTTCGCGAAGTTCGACCTGTCGACGCTGCGCACCGGGATCATGGCCGGCTCGCCATGCCCGATCGAGACGATGAAGCGCGTCGTGTCGCAGATGCATTTGTCCGAAATCACGATCGCATACGGGATGACGGAGACGAGCCCCGTATCATTCCAGAGCTCGACCGATGATCCGCTCGAGAAGCGCACGACGACGGTCGGCCGCATTCAGCCGCACCTGGAGGTGAAGATCGTCGACCCGAACGGCGAGATCGTGCCGGTCGGCGCGACCGGCGAGCTGTGCACGAAGGGCTATTCGGTGATGCTCGGCTACTGGGACGACGACGCGAAGACACGCGAGGTGCTGGTCGACGGCTGGATGCATACGGGCGACCTCGCGACGCTCGACGCCGACGGCTACTGCAACATCGTCGGCCGGCTGAAGGACATGGTGATTCGCGGCGGCGAGAACGTGTATCCGCGCGAGATCGAGGAATTCCTGTTCAGGCATCCGAAGATTCAGAGCGCGCAGGTGTTCGGCGTGCCCGACGCGAAATACGGCGAGGAGCTGTGCGCGTGGATCGTGCTGCGCGCGGACGAGCAGATGACCGAGGATGACGTGCGCGCATTCTGCAGCGGCCAGATCGCGCACTACAAGATTCCGCGCTACATCCGCTTCGTTGACGAGCTGCCGATGACGGTGACGGGCAAGGTGCAGAAGTTCGTGATGCGCGAACGGATGATCGACGAACTGAAGCTCGACGTGCAGAAGACCGCTTGAAAAGACCGAGCGGCCCGGCGGCGGGACAAACTCGACGGCCTGCGGGCCGTTGCGTTTTCGATGGACGAAAAAAAGCGGGCTTATTAGCCCGCTAAAAACCACACGCTACGGGGTTAGCGCGAGGAGACCAAAGATGAAACCGAATCCGGCGGGGGCCGGAAACGACTCCAACAGGGATGCCCCTCGGAAGGGCTTCGGTACGTGACCGACTGGCTCGCAGCGCTTCGCGTCCGCTCACACTTGGCACACGAGACCGCATCCGTGTTGAAACCGTTGAGGCCATTGTGGGCGAATTAATGACCCCTCGCGGTAACAAAGTGTTTCAGGTTGTAACGCCCGCCAGATAAGGCTTTCCGGGATTTTTTGCTGTTTTCGGGGTCCTGAAAAAGGTCATATTTACCCATCTTTTCCGCAGAGTTTTCATCGGGTGCGCGTAATGCGTTTTTCATGCGTATCGGCGTCGGTGAATTGCCGATTTACACGCCGGAATGCGCATCGCGCGGCAGATACCGCATCTGACGAATCATTCGTCGGAAAGATTTTGAAACGTGATTGGGGCACGCGATAGTGGGCCATTCGCGATTTCACGCCGGCCGGGCGCCACGCCGATGTGTAACGGCGGTGCGCCCGGCCGGCGGCAATAACGGGGTCTCTGCCGGTTATCGGCCGCTTGTTCCGCGAGCGCTCATGCTCACTTCAGCCACTTGTCGGAGATCGCCTGGTATTCGCCGGACGACAGCGTCAGGTGCAGCCACTGGTCGACGTACTGCTGGAACACGACGTCGCCGCGCGGCACCATGTACGCCTTTTCGCCGAACTGGAACGGCTTGTCCGGATGCACGGAGCACAGGCCCGGATTCAGCTTTTGCTGCAGCAGCGTCTCGGATGCATCCGTCACCATGACGTCCGCCTTGCCCGTGAGGATCTGCTTGAAGATCGTCACGTTGTCCGGATAGACGCTCAGGTTCGCATGCGTGAAGAACTGCTTCGCGAAGCGCTCGTTGGTGCCGCCCGGGTTCACGATCACGCGGGTCTCGGGCCGGTCGATCTGCGCGACGGTCTGGTACTTGTCGGCGTCCGCGCAGCGCACGATCGGCGTCTTGCCGTCGACCACGTATGGCTGCGTGAAGAACACGCGCTTCTGGCGCTCGAGTGTCGTCGACACGCCGCCCACCGCGATATCGCACTTCGCGACGAAGTCGTTGGTGAGGTTCGACCAGCTCGTCTTCACGAAGTCGGCCTTCACGCCGAGCGATTTCGCGAGCGACTCGGCCATGTCGATGTCGATGCCCTCGAAACGGCCGTCCGTCCGGTGGTACGAATACGGCTTGTAGTCGCCCGTCGTGCACACGCGCAGCGTGCCGCGTGCGACCACGTCGTCGAGCCGCGAGCCGACGGCTGCGGCGGTCGGGGCCATCGTCGTGGTCGTACCCTGCGCGTGCGCGGCGGCGCAGCAAAGCATGGCAGCGGTGAGCGTGGCCAGCGTGGCGAATGTCTTCATCGGTCTCCTCCTTCGTTCGGTTCGATATCAGCGTCCGATCATAACGGAGCCATCGCGCGCGTCATATGGCCGCCATCGCATCGGCATACGCGGCCGTGCGGCCGCGCTCCGGTAAAATGCCGCTTTGCCTTCGCATCGTCGCTCCTACCGTGGCCCATACCCTGCTCAACGACACCTTCCTGCGTGCGCTTCTGCGCGAGCCGACCGACTACACGCCGATCTGGCTGATGCGTCAGGCTGGCCGCTATCTGCCCGAATACAACGCGACGCGCGCGCGCGCCGGCAGCTTCCTCGGCCTCGCGAAGAATCCCGACTACGCGACCGAAGTGACGCTTCAGCCGCTCGAGCGCTTCCCGCTCGACGCCGCGATCCTGTTCTCGGACATCCTGACGATCCCCGACGCGATGGGTCTCGGCCTCGACTTCCAGGTCGGCGAAGGGCCGAAGTTCGCGCATCCGGTGCGCACCGAGGCCGACGTCGCGAAGCTCGCGGTGCCGGACATCGAGGAGACGCTCGGCTACGTGACGGGCGCCGTGCGCGAGATCCGCCGCGCGCTGACCGACGGCCAGGGCCGCCAGCGCGTGCCGCTGATCGGCTTCTCGGGCAGCCCGTGGACGCTCGCGTGCTACATGGTCGAAGGCGGCGGGTCGGACGATTTCCGCACGGTGAAGTCGATGGCGTATTCGCGCCCCGACCTGATGCACCGGATCCTCGACGTGAACGCGCAGGCTGTGGCCGCTTACCTGAACGCGCAGATCGAAGCCGGCGCGCAGGCCGTGATGATTTTCGATACGTGGGGCGGCGCGCTGGCGGACGGCGCATACCAGCGCTTCTCGCTGGACTACATCCGTCGCGTGGTCGCGCAGCTGAAGCGTGAGCACGACGGCGAGCGCGTGCCGGTGATCACGTTCACGAAGGGCGGCGGGCTGTGGCTCGAGGAAATCGCGGCGACCGGCGTCGACGCGGTCGGCCTCGACTGGACCGTCAATCTCGGCGCCGCGCGCGAACGCGTCGCCGGGCGCGTCGCGCTACAGGGCAACCTCGACCCGACGATCCTGTTTGCGCCGCCGGCCGTGGTGCGCGAGCAGGCGCGAGCGGTGCTCGACAGCTACGGCAATCATCCGGGTCACGTATTCAACCTCGGCCACGGCATTTCGCAGTTCACCTCGCCCGACCACGTCGCCGAACTCGTCGACGAAGTGCACACCCACAGCCGTAAGATCCGTAGCGGAGCGGCGGGCTGAGCGCAAGTGGTGTCATGCTGCACTGCGGGGTGACGGCGTTTCGCTGTCGGTGCTAAACAGGGCGCAACCCCGCCACGGTTGCCGATTCAAGGCTTGTCAAGACTTGACTTATACACATTTTCCACGTTGCAGCGCGGTAGAGCTCTGTATCGGTCGAATTGTCTCGCTATGGTTTCGTAATTTGAATAGCAGCCTTATGGAATAAGGCTCCGCGGGGCGCGGTCGAGGGCGGCCGAAAACAGCGGAAAGCACGGCCCCGCGCGCTTCGCGGCTGTTGAACGGCGAGTTCTCAACAAAGTTATCCACAGGCTGGTCAGGGTATACGGCGATTCCTAATGCGAATCCAAAACTTAGCGCCGAATCTGAAGTTTTACTTTAAGTTCGCCACCGTGGCGCGAGCCCGGGTGCAATTCGTCGGTGCGCCTCGCATTGTCGCCGGAGCGCGGTGATGGACGGCACTTACCTCAGGGTCGCCCTCGACCATCCGCTCGCCACCCTGTTCGACTACCGCTGCGACGTCCAGCCGGCGCCCGAGCCCGGTACCTTGGTGCAGGTGCCGTTCGGCAAGCGGCAGGTTGTCGGTCTCGTCTGCGAAGTGACGACTCACACCGACGTGCCGCCGTCCCGGTTGCGGGCGATCGACGCGATTTGTACCGAGCTGCCGCCGCTCGCGCCGGATTGGCTCGCGCTGGTGTCGTTCGCGGCCGATTACTACCAGCGCGGTCGCGGCGAAGTTGCGCTGCCGGCGTTGCCGCAGGCGCTGCGCGACGCGGAGCGCTGGGGCCGGCTGCTGGCACCCGAGGTGCGCTACCGGCTGACCGAAGCCGGCTGCGCGGCGCTGCCCGACGCACTGCCGGCGCGCGGGGCCGCGCTGCGGCGGCTCGCGCAGGCACTCGCCGACACCGATTCGATGACGTTGCCCGATGCGCGTGCGTTGCATCCGAAGGCGGCCGCCACGCTCGACGACTGGGCGGCGCGCGGCTGGGTCGCCGTCGAGGAAATCGGCTGGGCCGACGCGCCTGTGCCCAAAGCTGTGGATAACCTGTCGACAACCAGTGGACGAACTGTGCCGCCGGCGCTCACCGACCAGCAGGCGGAGGCGCTCGATGCGATCCGCGCTGCGCACGGTTTCGCGCCGTTCCTGCTGCATGGCGTGACCGGGAGCGGCAAGACCGAGGTCTATCTGCATGCGCTCGCCGCGCTGCTCGATGCGCGGCCCGACGCGCAGGCGCTCGTGCTCGTGCCCGAAATCAACCTGACGCCGCAATTCGAGGCCGCGTTTCGCGCACGCTTCGCGGGCACGCTCGCCGACGACGCGATCGTCACGCTGCACAGCGGGCTCGCCGAGGGCGAGCGGGCGCGCAACTGGCTCGCCGCACACACGGGCCGCGCGCGGATCGTGCTCGGCACGCGGCTTGCGGTGCTTGCGTCGCTGCCGACGCTCGCACTGATCGTCGTCGACGAGGAGCACGAACCCGCGTACAAGCAGCAGGAAGGGCTGCGCTATTCGGCGCGCGATCTTGCCGTGTGGCGCGCGAAGCATCTCGGCATTCCGGTCGTGCTCGGTTCGGCGACGCCGTCGCTCGAGAGCTGGTGGCAGGCCGATCAGGGCCGCTACACGCGACTCACGCTGTCGCGCCGCGCGGTGGCCGACGCGACGCTGCCGACCGTGCGGCTGATCGATCTCGAAGAGGAGCGGCGGCGCGGGCGCGCGTCGATGGGCGGGCTGTCGGGGCCGCTCGTCGCGGCGTTGAAGGCACGGCTCGAGCGCGGCGAACAGAGCCTCGTGTTCCTGAACCGGCGCGGTTACGCGCCGCAGCTCGCGTGCGACGCATGCGGCTGGGTCGCCGGTTGCCCGCGCTGCAGCGCCTACGTCGTGCTGCACAAGCCCGAACATGCACTGCGCTGTCATCACTGCGGCTGGGAAGCGCGCATTCCGCGGTCGTGCCCGGAATGCGGGAACGTCGATATCGCGCCGCTCGGGCGCGGCACGCAGCGTATCGAGGAGGCGCTCGCCGAGGCTGTGCCGGGCGCACGGATACTGCGGATCGACGCGGACAGCACGCGACGCAAGGGCAGTGCGCAGGCGCTGTTCTCGGACGTGCACGCCGGTGAAGTCGACATCCTGGTCGGCACGCAGATGATCGCGAAGGGGCACGACTTCCAGCGCGTATCGCTCGTCGGCGTGCTCAATGCCGACACCGCGCTGTTCTCGCACGACTTCCGCGCGAGCGAGCGGCTGTTCGCGCAGCTGATGCAGGTGAGCGGCCGCGCGGGGCGCGCCGGACTGCCCGGCGAGGTGCTCGTGCAGACGCGCTATCCGCGTCACGCGCTGTATCACGCGCTCGGCCGGCAGGATTACGTCGGCTTCGCGAATTCGACGCTCGGCGAGCGCCGCGACGCGCACCTGCCGCCGTTCGTCTACCAGGCGCTGCTGCGCGCCGAAGGACGCACGCTCGACGCGGCGCTCGCGTTCCTGCTGCAGGCCGCGGCCGCATTGCCGGGGCTGCCGGGCGCCGATCGCGTGACCGTCTACGACGCGGTGCCGATGACGATCGTCAAGGTCGCGAACGTTCACCGCGCACAGTTGCTGCTCGAAAGCGCGTCGCGGGCGGCACTGCAGCACGCGCTGCGCGCATGGCAGCCGGAACTGCGTGCGCTGAAGGGCGTGCTGCGGTGGAGCGTCGAGGTCGATCCGCTCGATATCTGAGCGGAGCGCGCGCGGCCGCCGTGCCGCATGCCGATACCGAGCCGGCCGGATCCGCCGACCCACCGACCGCGCGATCCTACTCCTGACCCGTCCCACGCCCGCCTGCATGACCCGCCGCCACGCACAGTGCAACCCGCTTTTCCCCTTGGTGGTGCACGCCGCGGGTTGCCCACGTGCGCCAACTTGACCCGATCAGGGAAAACACCGATCCGCCGACCACGGGCAACCCCTAGGTTGCAACCTCATAAGTGGCTGATTATATTGAGTAACTTGTGGGTGCAACCAATCCATCAATTCGGTTGCACCTTTTTATTGCGTGCCGTAGGATTTCGCGCATCCTCTCACACCACATTGCCGGGCTCGCACCGGCGCACGAACCCACCATGGCAAGCACGACTCTCGGCGTCAAAGTCGACGACCTTCTCCGCTCGCGCCTGAAAGACGCGGCAGCGCGTCTCGAGCGCACTCCCCACTGGCTGATCAAGCAGGCGATCTTCGCGTATCTCGAGCGGATCGAGCACGGCCAGCTGCCGCCCGAACTGTCGGGCAGCAGCGGCGTGACGGAGCTTGCCGACGGCCAGGCGACGGACGGCGACGACGACAACTCGCCGCATCCGTTCCTCGAGTTCGCCCAGAACGTGCAGCCGCAATCGGTGCTGCGCGCGGCGATCACGGCCGCGTATCGCCGCCCCGAGCCGGAATGCGTGCCGTTCCTGCTGGGCCAGGCGCGCCTGCCCGCGAATCTGCAGGCCGACGTGCAGGCGCTCGCGACGACGCTCGTCGAGGCGCTGCGCGAGAAGAGCTCGGGCGGCGGCGTCGAGGGGCTGATCCACGAGTTCTCGCTGTCGAGCCAGGAAGGCGTCGCGCTGATGTGCCTGGCCGAAGCGCTGCTGCGCATTCCCGATCGCGCAACCCGCGATGCGTTGATCCGCGACAAGATCAGCAAGGGCGACTGGCGCTCGCACGTCGGCCACGCGCCGTCGCTGTTCGTGAACGCGGCGACCTGGGGCCTGATGATCACCGGCAAGCTCGTGACGACCAACAGCGAAGCGGGCCTGTCGTCGGCGCTCACGCGCCTGATCGGCCGCGGCGGCGAGCCGCTGATCCGCAAGGGCGTCGACATGGCGATGCGCCTGATGGGCGAGCAGTTCGTCACCGGCGAGACGATTTCCGAAGCGCTCGCGAACAGCCGCAAGTACGAAGCGCGCGGCTTCCGCTACTCGTACGACATGCTCGGCGAAGCGGCGACGACCGAAGAGGACGCGCAACGCTACTACGCATCGTACGAGCAGGCGATTCACGCGATCGGCAAGGCGGCCGGCGGCCGCGGCATCTACGAAGGTCCGGGCATCTCGATCAAGCTGTCGGCGCTGCACGCGCGCTACTCGCGCTCGCAGCAGGACCGCACGATGAGCGAGCTGCTGCCGCGCGTGCGCGCGCTCGCGCTGCTCGCGCGCCGCTACGACATCGGCCTGAACATCGACGCGGAAGAAGCCGACCGTCTCGAACTGTCGCTCGACCTGCTGGAAGCGCTGTGCTTCGACCCGGAACTCGCGGGCTGGAACGGCATCGGCTTCGTCGTGCAGGGCTATCAGAAGCGCTGCCCGTTCGTGATCGACTACCTGATCGACCTCGCGCGCCGCAGCCGTCACCGCCTGATGATCCGTCTCGTCAAGGGCGCGTACTGGGATACCGAAATCAAGCGTGCGCAGGTCGACGGCCTCGAAGGCTATCCGGTCTACACGCGCAAGATCTACACGGACGTGTCGTACCTCGCGTGCGCGAAGAAGCTGCTCGCGGCGCCCGACGCCGTCTACCCGCAGTTCGCGACGCACAACGCGTACACGCTGGCCGCGATCTATCATCTGGCCGGCCAGAACTATTACCCCGGCCAGTACGAATTCCAGTGCCTGCACGGGATGGGCGAGCCGCTGTACGAGGAAGTCACGGGCCGCGACAAGCTGAACCGTCCGTGCCGCGTGTACGCGCCGGTCGGCACGCATGAAACGCTGCTCGCGTACCTCGTGCGCCGCCTGCTGGAGAACGGCGCGAACACGTCGTTCGTGAACCGCATCGCGGATAAAACCGTGTCGGTGAAGGAACTGGTCGCCGATCCGGTCGACGAGGCGTCGAAGGTCGTGCCGCTCGGCGCGCCGCACGCGAAGATCCCGCTGCCGCGCAACCTGTACGGCGACGAGCGTCCCAACTCGATGGGCCTCGACCTGTCGAACGAACATCGTCTCGCGTCGCTGTCGTCCGCGCTGCTCGCGAGCGCGCACCATCCGTGGCGCGCGGCGCCGATGCTCGCCGACGACGCGCTCGCCGACGCCCCGGCGCGCGACGTGCGCAACCCGGCCGATCAGCGCGACCTGGTCGGCACCGTCAGCGAAGCGACGGCCGAACACGTGAGCGCGGCGCTCGCGCATGCCGTGGCTGCCGCGCCGATCTGGCAGGCGACGCCGGTCGATGCGCGCGCCGACTGCCTGGTGCGCGCGGCCGACCTGCTCGAAGCGCAGATGCACACGCTGATGGGCCTGATCGTGCGCGAAGCCGGCAAGTCGCTGCCGAACGCGATCGCCGAAATTCGCGAAGCCGTCGACTTCCTGCGCTACTACGCGGCGCAGATCCGCGACGAATTCTCGAACGACACGCACCGTCCGCTCGGCCCCGTGGTCTGTATCAGCCCGTGGAACTTCCCGCTCGCAATCTTCATGGGCCAGGTGGCCGCCGCGCTTGCGGCCGGCAACACGGTGCTCGCGAAGCCGGCCGAACAGACGCCGCTGATCGCCGCCCAGGCCGTGCGCCTGCTGCGCGAGGCCGGCGTGCCGGCCGGCGCGGTGCAGCTGCTGCCGGGCACCGGCGAGACCGTCGGCGCGGCGCTGGTCGCCGATCCGCGCACGCGCGCGGTGATGTTCACCGGCTCGACCGAAGTCGCGCGCCTGATCAACAAGACGCTGTCCGCGCGCCTCGACCCGGACGGCAAGCCGATTCCGCTGATCGCGGAAACGGGCGGCCAGAACGCGATGATCGTCGACTCGTCGGCGCTCGCGGAGCAGGTCGTCGCCGACGTGATGCAGTCGTCGTTCGACTCGGCCGGTCAACGGTGTTCGGCGCTGCGCGTTCTGTGTCTGCAGGACGACGTCGCGGACCGCACGTTGACGATGCTCAAGGGCGCGATGCACGAACTCGCGCTCGGTAACCCGGACCGTCTGTCGACCGACGTCGGCCCGGTGATCGACGGCGAAGCGAAGCAGACGATCGACACGCACGTCGCGGCAATGAAGGAGAAGGGCCACGCGGTCACGCAGCTCTCGTCGCCGGAAGCCTGCGCGCACGGCACGTTCGTGCCGCCGACGCTGATCGAGATCGGCAGCATCGACGAGTTGAAGCGTGAAGTGTTCGGCCCGGTGCTGCACGTCGTGCGCTATCGCCGCAGCCAGCTCGACAAGCTGCTCGAGCAGATCCGCGCGACGGGTTACGGCCTGACGCTCGGCATCCACACGCGGATCGACGAGACGATCGCACACGTGATCTCGAACGCGCACGTCGGCAACATCTACGTGAACCGCAACGTGATCGGCGCGGTGGTCGGCGTGCAGCCGTTCGGCGGCGAAGGGCTGTCGGGCACGGGCCCGAAGGCCGGCGGCGCGCTGTACCTGCAGCGCCTGCTCGCGACGCGTCCGTCGGGCCTGCCGCGTTCGCTCGCGCAGACGCTGATTGCGGACGGCGCGGTTGACGGCGAACAGCGCAGCAACCCGGCGGCGGCGCTCACCGCGCTGCGCGACTGGCTGATCGAGCAGCGCGAGCCGGCGCTGGCCGCACGTTGCGACGGCTATCTGGCGCAGGTGCCGGCCGGTGCGACCGCGGTGCTGACCGGGCCGACGGGCGAGCGAAACACGTATACACTCGGCCCGCGCGGCACGGTGCTGTGTGTCGCGGCCACGCCGGGCGGCGCGCGCGCGCAGTTCGCGGCGGTGCTGGCGACGGGCAACCGCGCGCTGTTCGTCGGCGCGGCGGGCGAGGCGCTGGTCGCCGCGCTGCCGGCTGCGCTGAAGGCGCATGCCGCCGTGCGCAAGCAGGCCGACGCGCCGTTCGACGCGGTGCTGTTCGAAGGCGACAGCGACGAACTGCAGACGCTCGTGAAGGACGTCGCGCAGCGGCCGGGCCCGATCGTGTCGGTGCAGGGCGTGTCGGCGGGCGCGTTCGAGAACGGCGACGCGGAAGACTACGCGCTCGAGCGCCTGCTGACCGAGCGCTCGGTGAGCGTGAACACGGCCGCGGCGGGCGGCAATGCGAATTTGATGACGATCGGCTGACCATCCTTGCCGTTCGGATCAAACAAAGGAAGCGGCAAGGCGATCCCGAAGCCGCTCCATTTACCCTGGTACCAAGGAGATGCTATGCAACACACGATGAAAAAGCTGGCAGGCGCGACGTTCGTCGCCGTCATGTCGCTTGCGGGGACGGCCCATGCGGACGACGTGAAGATCGGTTACGCAGGGCCGATGACGGGCGCCCAGGCTCACTACGGCAAGGATATGCAGAACGGGATCGCGCTCGCGCTGGAAGACTTCAACGCGACGAACCCGAAGATCGGCGGCAAGGCAGTGAAGTTCGTGCTCGAGACGCAGGACGACCAGGCTGACCCGCGCACCGGCACGACGGTTGCGCAGAAGCTCGTCGACGACGGCATCAAGGGCATGCTCGGCCACTTCAACTCGGGCACGACGATTCCGGCCTCGCGCATCTACGCGAACGCCGGCATTCCGGAAATCGCGATGGCGACGGCGCCGGAATACACGCAGCAGGGTTACAAGACGACCTTCCGCATGATGACGTCCGACACGCAGCAGGGCTCGGTGGCGGGCACCTTCGCGTCGAAGGATCTCGGCATGAAGAAGATCGCGATCGTCGACGACCGCACGGCCTACGGCCAGGGTCTCGCCGACCAGTTCGAGAAGGCCGCGAAGGCCGGCGGCGCGACGATCGTCGACCGCGAATTCACGAACGACAAGGCCGTCGACTTCAAGGCGATCCTGACCAAGCTGAAGGCGGCGAAGCCGGACCTCGTCTACTACGGCGGCGCGGATTCGCAGGCAGCGCCGATGGTCAAGCAGATGAAGACGCTCGGCATCACCGCACCGCTGATGAGCGGCGAAATGGTGAAGACGCCGACCTTCCTGAAGATCGCGGGCAACGCGGCCGACGGCACGATCGCATCGCTGGCAGGCCTGCCGCTCGAGGAAATGCCGGGCGGCAAGACCTACGCCGACAAGTACAAGAAGCGCTTCGGCGAAGACGTGCAGACGTACTCGCCGTACGCGTACGACGGCGCGATGGCGATGCTCAACGCGATGAAGAAGGCCGATTCGACCGATCCGGCGAAGTACCTGCCGGTGCTCGCGAAGACCGACATGGCCGGCGTCACGTCGTCGCACGTCGCGTACGACGCGAAGGGCGACCTGAAGAACGGCGGCATCACGATGTACAAGGTCGAGAAGGGCGAGTGGAAGCCGCTGAAGAGCATCGGCGGCAAGTAAGCATGGCGTGAGTCGCCGGCGGCGTCGAAGGGCGCCGCGCGGGGCATCATGTGAAGAAGCCACCGGGCCGTCGGGTCCGGTGGCTTTTTCTTTGGCGTCGGCGGCGGGTTCGGCGCCCGTCAGGCCGGGTACGCGCGCTGCAGCAGCGCGGCGACGTCGAGCGCGTGCGGATCGAAGCCGCCCGCGATGCGGCCCCAGTCGGGCGCGGCAAGCCGCGTCGCGATGAACGCGTCGGCGACGGCCGCGGGCGCGTCGCGCCGCAGCAGGCAGGCCTGCGCGACGAGCGCGAGCCGCTGCGCGAACACGCGGGCCGATGCCTCAAGCGTATCGGCCGGTGCCGCGAGCATCGCGCGCAGCGCATCGAGCGCCGCGCGGATGCGCGGTTCGCCCGCGCCGAGGTCGGTCAGCTCGGCGAAGAGCGCCGCGGCCGCGTCGGGCTCGCGCGACACCGCGCGCAGCACGTCCAGGCACATCACGTTGCCGGAGCCTTCCCAGATCGAGTTGACCGGCGCTTCGCGGAACAGCCGCGCGATCGGGCCGTCGTCGACGTAGCCGTTGCCGCCGAACACTTCCATCACCTCGCCGGTCAGCTCGACCGCGCGCTTGCAGACCCAGAATTTCGCGGCGGGCGTGACGATCCGCTTCCACGCGCGTTCGCGCGGCGAGTCGTCGCGCTCGAACGCATCGGCGAGACGCATCGCGAGCGCGAGCGCGGCCTCGCTTTCGAGCGCGAGATCGGCGAGCACGGTGCGCATCAGCGGCTGCTCGGCGAGCGCGCGGCCGAACGCGTGGCGCTGGCGCGTGTACGCGATCGCCTGCACGACGCCCTGGCGCAGCATCGCCGCGCTGCCGAGCACGCAGTTCAGCCGCGTGTGCGTGGCCATCTCGATGATGGTCGGGATGCCGCGGCCTTCGTCGCCGAGCATGATGCCCCATGCGTCGTTCAACTCGATTTCGCTGCTCGAGTTGCTGCGGTTGCCGACCTTGTTCTTCAGCCGCTGGATCTCGACCGCGTTCTTCGTCCCGTCGGGCCGCCAGCGCGGCACGTAGAAACACGACGGGCTGCCCGCTTCGGTGCGCGCGACGACCAGGTGCGCGTCGCACATCGGCGCGGAGAAAAACCACTTGTGGCCGCGCAGCCGGTATTCGCCGCCGCGCCCGCCCGCGCCGACGGCGCTCGCCAGCGTCGTGTTCGCGCGTACGTCGGAGCCGCCCTGTTTCTCGGTCATGCCCATGCCGAACCAGATCGAGCGCTTGTCGGCGACCGGCACGTCGCGCGGATCGTAGTCGTCGCTGTACAGCTTGTCGCGCAACAGGTCCCACAGCGCGGGTTCCTTCTGCAGCACCGGAATCGCGGCCTGCGTCATCGTCGCCGGGCACAGCGTGCCGGCCTCGATCTGGCCGTGCAGGTAGAAGCCGGCCGCGGTCGCGGCCCAGCGGCCCGGGCGCGTATCGCGGAACGCGAGCGACACGAAGCCCTCGTTGCGATACATGCCGAGCAGCGTGTGCCACGCCGGATGGAAGTCGACGCGGTCGATGCGCCGGCCGCGGCGGTCGAACGCGTTCAGTTCCGGCGTGTGGCGGTTCGCTTCGTCGGCGAGCTGCGCGGTGTCGGCGCTGCCGAGCCGCGCGCCGTACGCGTCGAGCCGCGGCACGGCCCAGCCGGCGCCCGCGCGGGCGATGGCCTCGCGCAGCGCGACGTCGGTGGCGAAGAGGTTATAGTCGACCAGTTCGTCGAACTGGTTCGTGACGGCATGGGTCGATTCGGTCATCGGGCTGTCTCCGGTCTCGTGCTTCGCGGTCTGCCGGTCAAACGCGTTTCCGCTGAATTTCAGAGTAGCAAATATGCCGCCGCGACATGTTCAGGTTCCGGCGCCGCCCGGCCAGCCGGCGGCGCAACCCGCGCCCGCGTTGCGCCGCCGGCCGCGCCAGTCGCGTGCGCAGGCCACGTCCGAGGCGCTTCAGCAGGCCTTCGTTCAGCTTTTGCTCGAGCGCGGTTACGCGAAGGCGACGATCCGCGAAATCGCGGCCGTCGCGGGCGTGAGCGTCGGCACCTTCTACGAATACTTCGGCGACAAGCAGAGCCTCGCCGCGCTGTGCATCCACCGGCGCGTGCTGGCGCTGGCCGACCGGCTGCGCGAAGCGGCGCACGGGCTGCGCGGCGTGCCGCGCGCCGCGCTCGCGGCCGCGCTCGTCGATCTGCAGGTCGATGCGATCGCCGCCGACGCCGCGCCGTGGAGCGCGTTCTTCGCGCTGGAGCGGCAGGTGTCGCCGCTCGCCGCATACCGCCGCCATTACGACGCGTATGTCGCGCTGTGGCACGACGCGCTTGCGCAGTGCAGCGATCCGCCGCCGGCCGCGCGGCTCGACGGGATCGCGCGGATGGCGCATGCCGTCTGCTACGGCGGCGTGTCGCAGGCGCTGCTCACGCTCGGGCCGGCGCTCGACTTCGCCGCGTTGCGCGGCGAGTTGCAGGCGGTGCTGGGCGCTTATCTGGCGGCCGCGGGCGCGTGACGCGCGGCGCGGCCGTGCGGCCGAGCATCCGTCGCGAGCCCGTCGCGAGCCCGTCGCGAGCGCGACCAGGGCCTAAGGGAAATGCCGGATGCGCATGCATTGCCGACCACACGGCCTTGGCATTGAGCCTTGCGTATGGTCGATCATGAGAAAAATGCATGGCCGCCATGACGAACTTTCGATTGTCCGCCCTTATTGACTCGGGCTAAATCATGCGTCATGAGCCGGGCCGCGCGCGTCGCGCGGGCCGGTGCGAAGGACATCTGAAGGAGGAGTCATGCGAAGCGCCACCACGCCCCGCTCGAAACTGCCGGACGTCGGGACGACGATCTTCACGGTGATCGGCCAGCTCGCCGCGCAGCACGATGCGCTGAACCTGTCGCAGGGCGCACCGAATTTCGCGCCCGATCCGGCACTCGTCGAGGGTGTCGCGCGCGCGATGCGCGACGGCCACAACCAGTACGCGCCGATGGCCGGCGTCGCGTCGCTGCGCGAACGCCTCGCGGAGAAGACGGAGGCGCTGTACGGCACGCGCTACGACCCGGGCACCGAGATCACGGTAATCGCGAGCGCGAGCGAAGGGCTCTACGCGGCGATCAGCGCGCTCGTGCATCCGGGCGACGAAGTGATCTATTTCGAGCCGTCGTTCGACAGCTATGCGCCGATCGTGCGGTTGCAGGGCGCGACGCCGGTCGCGATCAAGCTGTCGCCCGAGCATTTCCGCGTGAACTGGGACGAAGTCGCCGCGGCGATCACGCCGCGCACGCGAATGATCATCGTCAACACGCCGCACAACCCGACCGCGACGGTGTTCTCCGCCGACGATCTCGAACGGCTCGCGCAGCTCACGCGCAATACCGACATCGTGGTCCTGTCGGACGAGGTTTACGAGCACGTGGTGTTCGACGGCGCGCAGCATCAGAGCGTCGCGCGTCACCGTGAGCTCGCCGAGCGCAGCGTGATCGTGTCGTCGTTCGGCAAGTCGTTCCACGTGACGGGCTGGCGGGTCGGCCATTGCATCGCGCCGGCCGAACTGATGGACGAGATCCGCAAGGTGCACCAGTTCATGGTGTTCTCGGCCGATACGCCGATGCAGGTCGCGTTCGCGGAAATCCTCGCGCGGCCGGAAAGCTATCTCGGCCTGTCGGCGTTCTACCAGGCCAAGCGCGACCTGCTCGCGCGCGAGCTGGCCGGTTCGCGCTTCGAGCTGCTGCCGAGCGAAGGCTCGTTCTTCATGCTCGCGCGCTTCCGACACTTCTCGGACGAACGCGACAGCGACTTCGTGTTGCGCCTGATCCGCGATGCGCGCGTCGCGACGATTCCGCTGTCGGCGTTCTACACCGACGGCACCGACGCGGGCGTGATCCGGCTCAGTTTCTCGAAGGACGACGCGACGCTGATCGAAGGCGCGCGGCGGTTGCGTTCGCTGTAATCGCGGGCACGGCCCGCACCCCAAGCAGGCGACGTGTACGTCGCACGGAAAGTCACCGCCGGAACCGGAGCACGTGCGAACGCACGGCGCCGGCCGACAAGCCAGGAGATCACGATGAAGCATACACACACTCTCAAGCTCGCGTTCGCACTCGCGTGCGCGCTCGGTTCCGGCGCGGCGCTCGCCGACGGGCAGACGCTGCGTTTCGGCCTCGAGGCGCAATACCCGCCGTTCGAGTCGAAGGCGCCGAACGGCGACCTGCAGGGCTTCGACATCGACGTCGGCAACGCCGTCTGCCAGACCGCGAAGCTGTCGTGCAAGTGGGTCGAGACGTCGTTCGACGGGCTGATTCCCGCGCTGAAGGGCCGCAAGTTCGACGCGATCAATTCGGCGATGAACGCGACCGAACAGCGGCGCCAGGCGATCGACTTCACGACGATCATCTACCGCGTGCCGACGCAGCTGATCGCGCGCACCGGCAGCGGCCTGCTGCCGACGGCGGAATCGCTGAAGGGCAAGCGCGTCGGCGTGCTGCAGGCATCGATCCAGGAAACCTACGCGAAGGCGCACTGGGAGCCGGCCGGCGTGTCGATCGTCGCGTACCAGGATCAGAACCAGGTGTATGCGGATCTCGTGGCGGGCCGTCTCGACGCAACGCTGGTGCTCGCGCCGGCCGGCCAGCGCGGCTTCCTGTCGCGCCCGGACGGCAAGGGTTTCGCGTTCGTCGGCCAGCCGGTGCGCGACGACCGGATTCTCGGCAGCGGGATCGCGTTCGGCCTGCGCAAGGGTGACGACGCGCTGAAGGCGAAACTCGATTCCGCGATCGACAAGCTGAAGGCGGACGGCACGGTGAAGTCGCTCGGCCAGAAGTACTTCGGCGATATCGACATCTCCACCAAGTAAGCGGACGCGCACGATGCAGAGCCTGGATACGGGCGGAGAGCCTGGCGGCGACGGCGCGGCGGCGCCGGCGGACGACACGCTCGAGGCGGCGCTCGTCGCCGCACTGGGCGACACGCTGGTCACGCGGGCGGCCGAGATCGATCCGCGCTACTTCACCGCGTACAACGAGCCGGCCGGTGTGCGGCCTCGCGCGCTGGTGCGGCCGCGCAGCGTCGACGACGTGTCGCGCACGCTCGCGCTGTGCACGCGGCTCGGGCAGCCGGTCGTGCCGCAGGGCGGCCTCACCGGGCTCGCGCGCGGCGCGGTCGCGCTGGGCGGCGAGATCGTGCTGTCGATGGAGCGTTTCGCGGGCGTCGAGGCAATCGACGCGGCGGCGGGCACGATGACGGTGCGCGCCGGGACGCCGCTGCAGACGGTGCAGGAGGCCGCGGACGCAGCGGGCTTCACCTTCGGCGTCGATCTTGGCGCGCGCGGTTCGTGCCAGATCGGCGGCATGCTCGCGACCAACGCGGGCGGCACGCGCGCGATCCGCTACGGCATGATGCGCGAGCAGGTGCTCGGACTCGAGGCCGTGCTCGCCGACGGCACCGTCGTGTCGTCGATGAATCGGATGCTGAAGAACAACGCGGGCTACGACCTGAAGCAGTTGTTCATCGGCAGCGAAGGCACGCTCGGCGTCGTCACGCGCGCCGTGCTGCGGCTGCATCCGAAGCTCGCCGCGCCGGCCACCGCGCTCTGCCGCGTGCATGGCTACGACGCCGTCGTCGGGTTGTGGAACCGCCTGCGCGCACTGCCCGAGATCGTCAGTTTCGAAGCGATGTGGCCGGCCTTCTACGACTACGTCGCGGGCCACACGCCCGGCGTCGTCGCGCCGTTCGCGGGCGACGGCGGCTTCGCGGTGCTGATCGAATGCGCGACGAGTGCACCGGGCGGCGATGCGCGCCAGGCGCTGGAAACCGGCCTGGCGGATGCGATCGAGGCGGGGCTGGTCGACGATGCGGCGCTCGCGACGTCCGAGCGGCAGGCGCGCGACCTGTGGACGTTGCGTGAAGGCCTTGCGATCGATGCGCTGCCGCATCTGGTGAACTTCGACGTGAGCCTGCCGACGGGCGAGCTCGGCCGGTTCGCCGAGCGCTGCGAGGCGGCGTTGCGTGCGGTGTGGCCCGACATCGTGTGCCTGTTCTTCGGCCACGTCGGCGACGGCAACGTGCATATCGGCGTATCGCTCGCCGGCATGCGCGATGCGGACGCCGAGGCGATCGATCGCTGCGTCTACGCGGTCGTTCGGGACATGGGCGGCTCGGTGTCGGCGGAGCACGGCATCGGCATGCTCAAGCGCGCCTATCTCGCGCACACGCGCAGCGAAGCGGAAATCGGCTTGATGCGGCGCCTGAAGGCCGCGCTCGATCCCGGAGGCGTGCTCAATCCCGGCAAGGTGCTCTAATCGATCGGTGCGAGCCGGGGCGGGCGCGTCAGCCGTCGACCCAGCGCAGCGCGCCGATCTTCAGGTGTTCGACGACGCTGCGCGCCCAGTCGAGCTCCGCGTTGAGCAGCACGAGCGCATGTTCGTTCTGCAACAGGAACAGGCGCGGCACCTGGTCGTTCTGCGCGGCGTTGCGCAGCGACTCGAGACGTTCGCGTTCGGTGTCGAGCGCGGCGATGCGGCGCTCGAGTTGCTGGCGTGCATCGTCGGCGTCGAGCAGCGGCAGGAATGCGAGGCCGGCGCCGAATGCCGGAAACTCGCGCGCGGGCTCCGCGAGCAGCGCATGCAGCCACGCCTGCCCGGCCGTATGCCCGGCTTCGGTCAGCGTGTACAGCGTGCGTTCGGGAAACGCGCCGTCGCGCTCGGTGTCGTGCACGGCGATCAGCCCGTCGCGCAGCAGCCGGTCGATCGTCTGGTAGAGGCTCGTGCGCTGCCGCACGTTGACGACTTCGTCATAGCCGCGCGCCTTCAACTGCTGGAGCATTCCGTATGGATGCATCGGCGTTTCGGTGAGCGTCGCGAGGACCGCGAGCGCGAGCGGAGACGGGCGGCTTGTTGCCATGAATAGTTCGATTATGTCTAGTGAGAATATAACTAGTATCGACTAGACTATCATATTCCACAAGGGTTTCAGCCGAGGTGTGAGCGCTTGGCGGCCGGCGCGACGGTTTCCATCGTCGTGAGACCGTGAACGATGCCGCAGTCCTCGACCGAATGTTCGCCGACGCACTGGCGGCGCAATTCGGTGAGCTGATCGCGCAGATGCGTCAGTTCGGCGAGGCGCGCGTCGACGTGGCCGATGTGCTCGTCGAGCAGCGCGTTGACCGAATTGCACGGGTCGGCCGGCGTGTCGGTGAGCTGCAGCAGCGCGCGGATTTCGTCGTGTGCCATGTCGAGCGCGCGGCAGTTGCGGATGAAGCGCAGCCGCTCGACGTGCACGTCGGTGTAGTTGCGGTAGTTCGAATCGGTGCGCTCGGCGTCCGGCATCAACCCCTCCTTCTCGTAGAAGCGGATCGTTTCGGGCGTGCAGCGGGCCGCCTTGGCCAGTTCGCCGATCTTCATGGCTTTCTCCGTTGTAAGGGTTGACCTTGTAGTGGCTTCAGGGTGTTAACTCTACACCGTCAAGCCATAGAGGAGGTTGTCATGACCGACGCCCAGCGTACCCCCGACCCACGACACCGCCATGCCGGCGGCGCCGATGCGTGCTGCGCCGACGCGCGCGACACGCAGGCGGCGACCGTTGCCGACGCGGCGCCGGCGGCCGGCGAGCACGCGCATGGCGACGCGGCGGCGCACCGCGCGCAACCGCATGCATGCGGCCACGATCATGAGCACGATCACGCATCCGCACACGGGACGGCGCACGATCACGACTACCATGCGCACGCCCACGCGGCGCATGACCATGCCGGTCACGACCACGACCACGACCACGACCACGACCACGACCACGACCACGACCACGACCACGACCACGACCACGACCACGACCACGACCACGACCACGACCACGACCACGACCACGACCACGACCACGCGGCCGGCGCCTGCTGCGCGCCGGCCGCGCTGACGCTCGCGCCGCTGCCGGTCGCGCGGGCGACCGCGACGGGTCACGTCCGCTCCGCGTTCCGGATCATGCAGATGGACTGCCCGACCGAGGAAACGCTGATTCGCAAGAAGCTCGGCGGAATGCAGCAGGTCTCGGCGCTCGAATTCAACCTGATGCAGCGGATGCTGACCGTCGAACACGTGCCCGGTGCGCAGCCGGCGATCGAAAGCGCGATCCGCACGCTCGGGATGACGCCGGAAGCCGCGTCGGCCGACGCACCGGCAGCACCCGTCGCGCCGCCGCCCGCGAAGCCGTGGTGGCCGCTCGCGCTGGCCGGCGTCGCCGCGATCGCGTCCGAGGCCGTGAGCTGGGCCGGTCTGCCGGTGTGGCTGTCGGCGGTGCTGGCGCTCGCGGCGGTGCTCGCATGCGGGCTGACCACTTACAAGAAAGGCTGGATCGCGATCCGCAACGGCAACCTGAACATCAACGCGCTGATGAGCATCGCGGTGACGGGCGCGATGGCGATCGGCCAGTGGCCGGAAGCCGCGATGGTGATGGTGCTGTTCACGATCGCCGAGCTGATCGAGGCGAAGTCGCTCGATCGCGCGCGCAACGCGATCCAGGGCCTGATGCAGCTCGCGCCCGACACCGCGACCGTGCAGGACGCCGACGGCACGTGGCGCACGATCGAGGCCGCGCAGGTCGCGCTCGGCGCGATCGTGCGCGTGAAGCCGGGCGAGCGGATCGGGCTGGACGGCGAAGTGGTCGCGGGCCGCTCGACGGTGAACCAGGCGCCGATCACCGGTGAGAGCCTGCCGGTCGACAAGACGTCCGGCGACGCGGTGTATGCGGGCACGATCAACGAAGCGGGTTCGTTCGACTATCGCGTGACGGCGGTGGCCGCCAACTCGACGCTCGCGCGGATCATCCACGCGGTCGAGGAAGCGCAGGGCGCGAAGGCGCCGACGCAGCGCTTCGTCGACCAGTTCGCGCGCGTCTATACGCCGATCGTGTTCGCGGTCGCGCTGCTGGTCGCGGTGGCGCCGCCGCTCGTCATGGGCGGCGCGTGGCACGACTGGATCTACCGTGCGCTGGTGCTGCTCGTGATCGCGTGCCCGTGCGCGCTGGTGATTTCGACGCCGGTGACGATCGTGTCGGGGCTCGCGGCCGCGGCACGGCGCGGGATTCTCGTGAAGGGTGGCGTATATCTGGAAGAAGGCCGCAAGCTCGCGTGGCTGGCGCTCGACAAGACCGGCACGATCACGCACGGCAAGCCGGTGCAGACCGATTTCGACCTGAATGCGACGGACGTCGACGCGGCGCGCGTGCGTCACCTCGGCGCGAGCCTCGCGGCGCGCTCCGATCACCCCGTGTCGCAGGCGATCGCAGCCGCGGCCCGCGACGCTCAGACGGCAGTGTTCGCCGATGTAGAGGACTTCGAAGCGCTCGTCGGGCGCGGCGTGCGCGGCACGATCGACGGCACGCGCTACTGGCTCGGCAACCACCGCCTCGTCGAGGAGCTCGAACGCTGCTCGCCGGCGCTGGAGGCGAAGCTCGACGCGCTCGAGCGACAGGGCAAGAGCGTCGTGATGCTGGTCGACGACACGCGCGTGCTCGGCATCTTCGCGGTGGCCGACACGATCAAGGACACCAGCCGCGCGGCGATCGCCGACCTGCACGCGCTCGGCATCCGCACCGCGATGCTGACCGGCGACAACCCGCACACCGCGCAGGCGATCGCGCGGCAGGCCGGCATCGACGATGCGCGCGGCAACCAGTTGCCCGAGGACAAGCTCGCGGCGGTCGAGGAACTGTCGGCGGGCGGTGCGGGCGCGGTCGGGATGGTCGGCGACGGCATCAACGACGCACCGGCGCTCGCGCGCGCCGACATCGGCTTCGCGATGGGCGCGATGGGCACCGACACGGCGATCGAGACGGCCGACGTCGCGCTGATGGACGACGACCTGCGCAAGATCCCCGCGTTCGTGCGGCTATCGCGCGCGACGCACCGCGTGCTGGTGCAGAACATCGGCTTCGCGCTCGGCGTGAAGATCGTGTTCCTCGGCCTCACGGTCGCGGGGCTCGGCACGATGTGGATGGCCGTGTTCGCCGATGCGGGCGCGAGCCTGATCGTCGTCGGCAACGGGCTGCGGCTGCTGTCGAAGACGGGCGTGTTCGACGGCGCGACGTCGAAGCGATGAGGAGCGGGCGATGAGCTTTCTGAAGCGGATCCTGGGCGGCCACGGAGGTCGCCACAGCGGAGGTGGCCACGGTAGCGGCGGGCATCACGGCGGGCAGCAACGCGACGGTCACGGCGGCCGCGACCGGCACGGATGGGGCTGGCAGCCGTCGGCGGACGCGCAGGGCGGCCCGGGCGGCAACGTGCCGCTGCGCCAGCTCGCGTGCGCAGGCTGCGGCGCGATCAACGCCGCGGATGCGCGATTCTGCGCGCAGTGCGGCGTATCGCAGCGCGGCAAGGCGTGCAGCCGATGCCACGCGGCGCTGGCCGCCGACGCGCGCTTTTGCCCCGGCTGCGGGACGCAGGCCGGCTAAGGCTCGGTCGCCGGCCGCATTGCCGGCGTGACGGCCGATCCCCAAGACGGCATGGCGCGCGGGCTCGGCGCCCCCGGCGCCACGCAACACCGCTCAACGCAGCGGCAAATGAATCTCGGTGCGCAGGTCGGCCGGCGCCGCATCCATCGGCGTATTCAGATACAGCTCGAACGGCGGCGCATCGGCGGCTTCACGGCCCGAGTGCCGCAGCCAGTCGCCGTACAGCCACTGGTAGGCCGTCTTCAGGTCCGCATACGGCCCCGTGTGCAGCAACACCGCGTACTCGCCGCCGGCAACCGCGATGCGCTCCACGGGCGGCGTCGGCTCGACGTCCGGCGCGCCGTCGGCCGGCACGAAACACGCTTTCGCGCGCAACTGCGCCTCGGGCGTCGTATCCGGATCGTCGTAGAAGATCCCGATCATCCTCGCGCCGGGGCCGATCAGCCCGTGCCGCCCGGCCCACGCGCCGATCTGCCCGAACGCGTCGCCGACCTTCAGGTACGCGCCCGTATGCGGCACCGCATAACCGCGCAGTTCCGGCAGCCGCCGGATCTCGACTTCCTGCTTGAACATGTCTTCCTCTCCTCGCTGTAACGGATAAATCGGCCGGTGGACCCCGGCGAGCCGGTGCTGCACGGGCGGCACGCCGTAAGCATCGCGAAATGCGCGGGCGAACGCGTGCGTCGAGCCGTAGCCGGCGCGCCGCGCGATCGCGTCGAGCGGCAGCGCCGTGCACACGAGATCCTCGGACGCGCGCACGATCCGCATCCGCCGCACCGTCAGCACGATCGACTCGCCGTACAGCGCGCGATATACGCGCTGCCAGTGATACGGCGACAGGCACGCGATTTCGGCGAGCCGGTTCAGGTCGAGCGTGTCGTCGAGGTGCGCGAGGATGTAGTCGTGAACGCGCGCGACGCGTGCCGCATAGCGGGCCCACGCGGGCGTTTCGGCTTTCGTGTCGACGGTCATGCGTGCATCCCGGGCAAGAGTCGACGTCACGGTAGCACGCCGCCGATTGATAAATCTTGCGGAAATGCGTAGGGCAAATAATTCCGGCCCTTTTTATTTCGGCGAAATTGGGTCTCGTTCCCGTCGATCTATGTCTAAAGTTAAAGACGGTGAAATCGGGTGATCGCGTCATTTTTCTCGGGTAAGTTGCTCGGACGGCAACGCACGGTTTTCGAAGTACGCAGGTAGTTCGTCGATGTTCAATCGCAACGCCACGTTTTTCGGGAGAAGAAGAAATGGATGCTTCCAGCTTCATCACGTCGCTGCAGACCACGCTAGGCGGATACCTGCCCAAGATCGCCGGCGCGATCGGCATCCTGGTGATCGGCTGGCTGATCGCCGTGGCGGTGCGGGCCGGCGCGCTCCGGCTGCTCAACGCGCTGAAGGTCGATCAGCGGATCAACGAAAGCACCGGCCAGGGCGCGTGCGTCGAGCGGATCATCGCCGGCGGGCTGTTCTGGCTCGTGCTGCTCGTCACCGCGGTGGGCATCTTCAACGTGCTCAACCTCTACGCGGTCTCCAATCCGTTCTCGCTGCTCGTCACGCACATCGTCAACTACCTGCCGAACCTGATCGGCGGCGCGGCGCTGACGCTGATCGCGTGGCTGATCGCATCGCTGCTGCGCAGCCTCGCGAACCGCGCGCTGAAGGCGAGCAAGGTCGACGACAAGCTGTCCGAAAGCGCGGGCATGCAGCCGATGAGCGGCTATCTCGGCGACGTGCTGTTCTGGCTCGTGATCCTGATGTTCCTGCCGGCGATTCTCGCGTCGTTCGCGCTGTCCGGCCTGCTGTCGCCGGTGCAGGGGATGGTCGACAAGCTGCTTGCGATCGTGCCGAACCTGTTCGCGGCCGCGGTGATCGGCTTCGTCGGCTGGATCGTCGCGCGCGTGCTGCGCGGTCTCGTGACGAACCTGCTCGTCGCCGCCGGCGCCGATCGCCTCACGCAAGGCCTCGACAGCCCGACGCCGGTGCGCGTGTCGAGCCTGATCGGCACCATCGTCTACGTGTTCGTGTTCGTGCCGACGCTGATCTCCGCGCTCGACGCGCTGAAGATCGACGCGATCTCGATCCCGGCCACCAACATGCTGAACCAGTTCCTCGGCGCGGTGCCGGACATCGTCGCCGCGATCGTGATCGTGCTCGTCACGTTCTACTTCGCGCGCTTCGTCGCGTCGCTCGCGCAGAAGCTGCTGGAGGCCGCCGGCGTCGACGGGCTGCCGGCCGTGCTCGGCGTCGAGCGCGTGTTTTCGGGGATCCTGCAGCCGTCGGTGCTGGTCGCGCGGCTGATCGTGTTCTTCGCGATGCTGTTCGCGTCGGTCGAGGCCGCGAACCGGCTCGGCTTCACGCAGGTGCGCGACGTCGTCACGCTGTTCATCGAATTCGGCGGCCACGTGCTGATGGGCGGTGTGATCCTCGTGATCGGCGTGTGGCTCGCGGGCCTCGCGCGCCGCGTGATCGAGCAGGCCGACCGCGAGCACAGCGTGCTGTTCGCGCGGATCGCGCAATTCGCGATCCTCGGCCTGGTGTTCGCGATGGGGCTGCGCGCGATGGGTATCGCCAACGAGATCGTGCAGCTCGCGTTCGGCCTCGTGCTCGGCGCGATCGCGGTGGCGGTCGCGCTGTCGTTCGGCCTCGGCGGCCGCGAAGCCGCCGGCAAGCTGCTCGACCGCTGGTTCAACCAGCGCGGCGGCGGCCCGTCGGGCCAGTAAGCGTCGGCCGTCCGGCCGCCTCGTGCGGCCGGACGGCCGCGCGCGGGACGACCGCGACGCGCGGCCGGCGTTGCCGTCAGCGAAACGTCAGCCGTCATCTTTGCCGAATTTCGATAACACGTCGTTTAATGACTCTCTAGCATCGATTCTCAGTCGCGCGGGCCTGGCAGGCCGGCGCCTTTCAGGAGAATCCGATGAAAGCAGAGTCGAATGGCCGGCCCGTCGCCGGCGCCAAGTCGTCCGGCCAGCCCGCGCTGCAGCAGACGCTCGGGACCTGGCAACTGTGGGGCATCGCGGTCGGCCTCGTGATTTCAGGCGAATATTTCGGCTGGAGCTACGGCTGGGCGAGTGCGGGCACGCTGGGTTTCGTCGTCACCGCGCTGTTCGTCGCGGCGATGTACACCACCTTCATCTTCAGTTTCACCGAGCTGACGACGTCGATCCCGCACGCGGGCGGCCCGTTCGCGTATGCGCGCCGTGCGTTCGGCCCGGCGGGCGGCTATCTCGCCGGCGCGGCGACGCTCGTCGAATTCGTGTTCGCGCCCCCCGCAATCGCGCTCGCGATCGGCGCGTACCTGCACGTGCAGTTTCCGGGGCTCGAACCGAAACATGCGGCGATGGGCGCGTATCTCGTGTTCATGGCGCTGAACATCGTCGGCGTGCAGATCGCCGCGACGTTCGAGCTGGTCGTCACGCTGTTCGCGATCTTCGAGCTGCTGGTGTTCATGGGCGTCGTGTCGCCGGGCTTCGCGTGGAGCAACTTCATGAAGGGCGGCTGGTCGGGCGCCGATCATTTCAGCGTCGGCGCATTCCACGGCATGTTCGCGGCGATCCCGTTCGCGATCTGGTTCTTCCTCGCGATCGAAGGCGTCGCGATGGCCGCCGAGGAGGCGAAGAACCCGAAGCGCTCGATCCCGATCGCCTACGTGGCCGGCATCCTGACGCTCGTCGCGCTGGCCATCGGCGTGATGGTGTTCGCCGGCGGCGCGGGCGACTGGACCAAGCTCGCGAACATCAACGACCCGCTGCCGCAGGCGATGAAGTACATCGTCGGCGCGAACAGCGGCTGGATGCACATGCTTGTGTGGCTCGGGCTGTTCGGGCTCGTCGCGTCGTTCCACGGGATCATCCTCGGCTATTCGCGCCAGATCTTCGCGCTGGCCCGCGAAGGCTACCTGCCGGAATGGCTCGGCAAGGTGCATCCGCGCTTCAAGACCCCGCATCGCGCGATTCTCGCGGGCGGCGTGGTCGGCATCGCGGCGATCTACAGCGACGAGCTGATCCAGTTCGGCGGCCAGACGCTCACCGCCAACATCGTGACGATGTCGGTGTTCGGTGCGATCGTGATGTATATCGTAAGCATGGCGTCGCTGTTCAAGCTGCGCCGTTCGCAGCCGAACATGGCGCGGCCGTTCCGCGCGCCGCTGTACCCGTTCTTCCCGGCATTCGCGATCGTTGCGGCCCTGATTTGCCTTGCGACGATGGTGTACTTCAACGGGCTGGTGGCGATGGTGTTCGTCGCGTTCCTCGCGCTCGGCTACGCGTACTTCCTTGCGACCCGTTCGCAGCGCGCGAGCGCGCCGGCCGACGTGCTGCTGGAGGAATGACGATGACGAACCCGAATGGCCGCTGGTGACGGCATCCGGCGCGCCCCGTCGAACGGGCGCGCCGTCGGCGTTTCGCAAGGCAAGGACTGGCAAGGAGATTCGAACGATGTCCTACACGGAGACGATCGGCCCGCGTACGTACCGCTTCGCGGACCTGAAGACGCTGCTCGCGAAAGCGAGCCCGCTGCGCTCCGGCGACCAGCTCGCCGGCGTCGCGGCGGCGAGCGAGGAGGAGCGCGTCGCCGCGAAGATCGCGCTCGCGGGCGTGCCGCTGAAGGCGTTCCTGAACGAGGCGGTGATTCCGTACGAACACGACGAGGTCACGCGCCTGATCCTCGACGATCACGACGCGGCCGCGTTCGCGGAAATCTCGCACCTCACCGTCGGCGACTTCCGCAACTGGCTGCTGTCGCCCGCGGCCGACGGCGCCGCGCTCGAACGGATCGCGCCGGGCCTCACGCCCGAGATGGTCGCGGCCGTGTCGAAGCTGATGCGCAACCAGGACCTGATCGCGGCCGCGCGCAAGCGCCGCGTCGTCACGCGCTTTCGCAACACGGTCGGGCTGCCGGGCCGGATGTCGGTGCGGCTGCAGCCGAACCATCCGACCGACGACGTGAAGGGCATCGCCGCGTCGATGCTCGACGGGCTGATGTACGGCTGCGGCGACGCGATGATCGGCATCAACCCGGCGACCGACAGTCTCGCGGCGATCGTGAAGCTGCTCGCGATGATCGACGGGTTCCGCGAGCGCTACGGCGTGCCGACGCAGTCGTGCGTGCTCACCCACGTGACCAACACGATCGCGGCGATCGAGAAGGGTGCGCCGGTCGACCTGGTGTTCCAGTCGATCGCGGGCACCGAGAAGGCGAACGCGAGCTTCGGGATCTCGCTCGCGCTGCTCGGCGAGGCGCACGAGGCTGCGTTGTCGCTCGGGCGCGGCACCGTCGGCAACAACCTGATGTATTTCGAGACGGGCCAGGGCAGCGCGCTGTCGGCGAACGCGCATTTCGGCGTCGACCAGCAGACCTGCGAGGTGCGCGCGTATGCGGTCGCGCGCAAGTTCGATCCGTTCCTCGTGAACACGGTGGTCGGCTTCATCGGGCCGGAATACCTGTACGACGGCAAGCAGATCATTCGGGCGGGGCTCGAGGATCACTTCTGCGGCAAGCTGCTCGGCGTGCCGATGGGCTGCGACATCTGCTACACGAATCACGCGGAAGCCGACCAGGACGACATGGACACGCTGCTGACGCTGCTGGGCGCCGCCGGCATCAACTTCATCATGGGGATTCCGGGCGCGGACGACGTGATGCTGAACTACCAGAGCACGTCGTTTCATGACCAGCTCTACGTGCGCGAGGTGCTCGGCCTGCGCCGCGCGCCCGAGTTCGAGGAATGGCTGGAGACGATGGAGATCGCCGACGCGCACGGCGCGCTGCGCGCCGCGAACGCGCGCGTGCCGCTGCTCGCGGGCGCGAACGACTGGATGGGGATTTCGGCATGAGCGACGCCGTCGAAAAGAATCCGTGGGCGCAGCTGAAGTCGTTCACGAACGCGCGGATCGCGCTCGGCCGCGCGGGCAGCAGCCTGCCGACCGCGCCGCTGCTCGCGTTCAACCTGTCGCACGCGCAGGCGCGCGACGCCGTGCACCAGCCGCTCGACGCGGACGCGCTGCGTCGCGAGATCGACGCGGCCGGCTTCGCGACGCTCGGCGTGCAGAGCGCGGCGCCCGATCGCCAGCATTACCTGCGCCGGCCCGATCTTGGCCGCAAGCTGTCCGACGACGGCCGCGCGCTGCTGGCCGGCTACGGCGCGGCGCTCGACGATGCGCCGGACGTCGTGTTCGTGGTGGGCGACGGGCTGTCGGCCTTCGCGGCCGCGAAGCAGGCGCTGCCGTTGCTGCAGGCGATGCGGCCGCGGCTCGACGCGGACGGCTGGCGGGTCGGCCCGGTGGTGGTCGCGACGCAGGCGCGCGTCGCGCTCGGCGACGAGATCGGCGAGCTGCTGCGCGCGCAGGTCGTCGCGATGCTGATCGGCGAACGGCCGGGGCTCAGTTCGCCGGACAGCCTCGGCGTGTACCTGACCTGGGCGCCGAAGGTCGGCTGCCACGACGCGCTGCGCAACTGCATCTCGAACGTGCGCCCCGAAGGGCTGCCGCATGCCGCCGCCGCGCACAAGCTGCATTACCTGATGACGCATGCGCGCAGGCTCAAGCTGACGGGCGTCGGCCTGAAGGACGACAGCGACGCGTTGTTGCCGCAGGCGGAAGCGGAGCGGATCGGCGCGGTGTGACGGGGCGCCCCGTCTACTTGAACAACCGCTCGCACAGGAAATCGACGAACACGCGCAGCTTCGGCGACAACTGCCGGCTCGACGGCCACACGATCGAGAACTGCCCCGGCGCGATCCGGTAGTCGTCGAGCACGGTGACGAGCGCGCCGGTGTCCAGCGCGTCGCGCGCGAGGAAGTCGGGCATGTAGCCGATGCCGAGCCCCGCCATCACCGCGCCGCGCAGCGCTTCCATGTTGTTGCAGGTCATCGCGGTGCGCAGCTTCAGCGGCGTGCCGTCGTCGGCGGAGAGCGCCCAGTCCTGCAGCTTGCCGGTGGTCGGGAAACAGTAGCGCACGCAATCGTGCGTTTCGAGATCGTGCGGCGCCCGCGGCGTGCCGGCCCGCGCGAGATACGCGGGCGTCGCGCACAGCACGAACGCGAACGGGCCGAGCCGCCGCGACATCAGGCTCGAATCCGACAGCGGGCCGCTGCGGATCACCGCGTCGAAGCCGCCTTCGACGACGTCTACCATCCGGTCGTTGAAATCCAGGTCGAGCTCGACGTCCGGATAGCGCTGCCTGAATTCGGGCAGCACCGGCAGCAGGAACCGGTAGCCGATCACCGGCAGGCTCACGCGCAGCTTGCCGCGCGGGCGCTGCGCGGAGGCCGTCACGGTCGCCTCCGCATCACGAAAATCCTCGAGGATCCGCTGGCAGCGTTCGTAGAAATGGCGTCCTTCGTCGGTCAGCGTGACGCGCCGCGTCGTGCGGTTGAACAGGCGCACGCCGAGCGACTGCTCAAGCCGCGCGATCGTCTTGCCGACGGCGGAGGCCGAGATGCCGAGCGCGCGGCCGGCCGCGACGAAGCTGAGCGCTTCGGCGGTGCGGACGAAGGCGGCGATGCCGTTCAGGTTTTCCATCGATGTAGGCGGGCGCGAAGCGGTGAATTGAAGAATTTTAGTCCGCTATATGCGGAGCTTCACGTTGTTTTTCGACAATTGAATCGAAATTATCCTTGATTGCGCTTGAGGCGCATCCGCGCCGGCTTTTCGAGGAGCGATGATGGATCACCCGTTTTCAGCCGCTACAGCCACGTCGGCGCGCCGGCGCGCGTGGGTGCTGGCCGCCGTCTGCATGGCGGCGGTCGCGCTGCCGCTGTCGTTTTCGGGCGGCGCGGTCGCGACACCCGCGATCGGCCGCGACCTGCACGGTGGCACGGTCGCGATGAACTGGATCACCAACGCGTTCATGCTCGCGTTCGGCAGTTTCCTGATGGCGGCGGGCGCGCTGGCCGACCAGTTCGGCCGCAAGCGCGTGTTCGCGATCGGCGTCGGCGGCTTCACGCTGATGTCGGTGGCGCTCGCGTTCGCGCCGTCGATGCTTGCGGTCGACCTGCTGCGCGCCGCGCAGGGGCTCGCGGCGGCCGCAGCGCTCGCGGGCGGCACGGCCGCGCTCGCGCAGGAATTCGACGGCGCGGCACGCACGCGCGCGTTCAGCCTGCTCGGCACGACGTTCGGGATCGGGCTCGCGTTCGGGCCCGTGCTCGCCGGCGGCCTGATCGCGCACTTCGGCTGGCGCGCGATCTTCGTCACGGGCGCGGTGGCAGGCGCGTTGTCGCTCGCGTTCGGGTTGCCGCGCATGCACGAGTCGCGCGATCCGCACGCGACCGGGCTCGACTGGCCCGGCACGGCCGCGTTCACCGCCGCGCTCACGCTGTTCACGTTCGGCGTGATCGAGGCGCCCGCGCGCGGCTGGACACATCCGCTCGTCGTCGCGCTGCTGGCGGCCGCGGCGCTGGGCGCGTGCGCGTTCGTCGCGATCGAGACGCGCGTCGCGCGGCCGATGCTCGACCTGTCGCTGTTCCGGATTCCGCGCTTCGTCGGCGTGCAGGTGCTGCCGGTGTCGACCTGCTGCTGCTATATCGTGCTGCTCGTCGTGCTGCCGTTGCGCTTCATCGGCATCGACGGCTTCAGCGAAATCGATACGGGCTGGCTGATGCTCGCGATCTCCGCGCCGATGCTCGTCGTGCCGCTCGTCGCGGCGACGCTCACGCGCTGGCTGTCCGCTGGCGTGATCTCGGGTCTCGGGCTCCTGCTCGCGGCGGCGGGCCTCGTATGGCTGGACGTCGCGCTGCGCGGCGGCGCGGGGCCGGCGGCGATCGCGCCGATGCTCGCGATCGGCGTCGGGGCCGGCATGCCGTGGGGGCTGATGGACGGGCTGTCGGTCAGCGTCGTGCCGAAGGAGCGCGCGGGGATGGCGACCGGAATTTTCAGCACGACGCGCGTGGCGGGCGAGGGGATCGCGCTCGCGATCGCCGGCGCGGTGCTGGCGACGCTCGCGCACGCCGATTTGCGGCAGGCGGCGGGCGCGTCCGACGCGGCGTTGCGCGCGGCCGCGCGGCTCGCCACCGGCGATCTCGCCGGCGCGGCGGCCGTGTTGCCGGGCGTCGGGCGTACGGCGCTGCTCGCGAGCTATACGCACGCGTTCGACCGGCTGCTGATCGGGCTCGCGGTCGTCACGGTGCTGTGTGCGGTGGTGGTGTTCGCGTTTCTCGGTGCCCGGCCCGGGGTGACGGAAGCACGCGCCGACGACGGTGAACATGCGCATCCCGACGCGCCGGCGCGCGGCCGAACCGAACCGGCTTGCGCGGAGGCAAGCGGGCGGTGAGCGGGGCGTCGCCGGGCGCGCGCGGGTCGACGATCGCGGGCAGCGTGTCCGTGCATGTTGCGGTCACGCGGATCCGTGAACCGACGATCGGCCCCGCGCGCGAATGAGCGTGGAGCGTTGCATCGCCCACCGGGCACGCGTCCATCACGCTTGCACAAGCATCCGCAGCACCGCACCTGGCACTGCATGCCCGCCTCGTGCCGACGACGAAATGGCGCCGCGCATCATGCCAGCACGAGCGGCGGCAATCCCGCATCGGCCCGTGCATGCGCGCTTTCCACCTCGACGACCAGATAGCGCAGCGCATCGGGCCACAGGTGTGCGCGACTGCCGGCATCTTCATCGATCGCCGCGCGCCCTTGCACGAGCCACGTCGTCTGCCGGACGAAATCGACGAACAGCAGCGCGATCGCCGGATTCACGAGCAGGTTGCCGATCGTGTTGAACAGGTTGTTGCCCGCGAAATCGGGCAGCACGAGCGTACGGCGATCGGGCAGGTCGACGAGCGGGGCGAAAGAGCCGTCCGCGCGCGGCTGC
Source organism: Burkholderia sp. BCC1638 (assembly GCF_902833195.1). Classification (NCBI taxonomy): domain Bacteria; kingdom Pseudomonadati; phylum Pseudomonadota; class Betaproteobacteria; order Burkholderiales; family Burkholderiaceae; genus Burkholderia; species Burkholderia sp. BCC1638. The sequence continues at coordinate 137,173 of NZ_CADFEC010000013.1, read as the reverse complement.
CGGCCGCGATACGAGCAGTCGCCGTCGCCCGCCGCGTTCGCGGTCGCGACGATCAGGAAAGCCTGTTCGTGGATGAACGCGACGGCATCGTCGCCGAGGGGGCGCGGGTCGTTCATGGTTCGGTCGGCGCGTGGCCGGTGCGTGCGGATCCGCGTTCCGCACGCAAGCGACATGCCACGCTGCGCGCGGGGCGCGCGGCGACGCGTGCGCGTGCGCGCTGTGGAAAATCAGAACACCCGCCGCGCCGCCTGTGCCGTCGCGGTGTTCAGATTCGGCACACTCGTTTTCCGTGCGCCGGCACCGCCCGCGGCGGGCGGCCGGACGCACCGCTCCTGTTCCGTGTTCGGCCGGTTTGGCACGCATGTTGCGTAAACCGTGCAGCGCGATCCAACCGGCGCTGCATTCACACAAGCACGATGAACAGGAGACATGTATGAACCCGTTTGACCTGAAACAACTGGGCCTCGACGTCGAATATCCGTATCGTCAGCAGTACGACAACTACATCGGCGGCAAGTGGGTTGCGCCGGTGAAGGGCGAGTATTTCGAGAACGTGTCGCCGATCAACGGCAAGCCGTTCTGCCGCGTGCCGCGCTCCGGCGCCGACGACATCGAGGTCGCGCTCGATGCCGCGCACGCCGCGCGCCGCAAGTGGGGCAAGACGTCGGTCGCCGAGCGCGCGAACCTGCTGCTCGCCGCCGCCGACCGGATGGAAAAGAACCTGAAGCTGCTCGCGGTGGCCGAGACGATCGACAACGGCAAGCCGCTGCGCGAGACGATGGCGGCCGACCTGCCGCTCGCGATCGACCACTTCCGCTATTTCGCGGGCTGCATCCGCGCGCAGGAAGGCGGCATTTCCGAGATCGACGACAACACCGTCGCGTACCACTTCCACGAGCCGCTCGGCGTCGTCGGCCAGATCATCCCGTGGAACTTTCCGCTGCTGATGGCCGCATGGAAGCTCGCGCCGGCGCTTGCGGCCGGCTGCTGCGTCGTGATGAAGCCGGCCGAGCAGACGCCCGCGTCGGTGCTGGTGCTGATGGAGCTGATCGGCGACCTGTTCCCGGCCGGCACGATCAACATCGTCAACGGCTTCGGCAAGGAAGCGGGCGAGGCGCTCGCGACCAGCAAGCGCATCGCGAAGATCGCGTTCACCGGCTCGACGCCGGTCGGCAAGCACATCCTGCGCACCGCGGCCGAGAGCCTGATCCCGTCGACGGTCGAACTGGGCGGCAAGAGCCCGAACATCTTCTTCGCCGACGTGCTCGACCAGGACGACGCGTTCCTCGACAAGGCGCTCGAAGGGCTTGCGATGTTCGCGCTGAACCAGGGCGAGGTGTGCACGTGCCCGTCGCGGATCTTGATCCAGGAATCGATCTACGAACGCTTCATCGAGAAGGCCGTCGCGCGCGTCGAGCGCATCAAGGCCGGCCACCCGCTCGACCTGCAGACGATGATCGGCGCGCAGGCGTCGCAGCAGCAGCTCGACAAAATCCTGTCGTACATCGACATCGGCCGCGACGAAGGCGCGCAATGCCTGACCGGCGGCGAGCGCACGGCACCGGCCGCCGACCTCGGCACGGGCTACTACGTGAAGCCGACGATGCTGCTCGGCAACAACAAGATGCGCGTGTTCCAGGAAGAGATCTTCGGGCCGGTCGCGTCGGTGATGACGTTCAAGGACGAGCAGGAAGCGATCGAACTCGCGAACGATACGTTCTACGGGCTCGGCGCGGGCGTGTGGACGCGCAACGGCACGCGCGCGTACCGCATGGGCCGCGAGATCGAGGCCGGCCGCGTGTGGACCAACTGCTACCACCTGTACCCCGCGCATGCGGCGTTCGGCGGCTACAAGCAGTCGGGTATCGGCCGCGAGACGCACAAGATGGCGCTGTCGAACTATCAGCAGACGAAGTGCCTGCTGGTCAGCTACCAGGCCGAGGCGCTCGGGTTCTTCTGATCGCCGGCGCAGGGAGGCGAAGTGCGGGCCGGGCGGCGGCGCAACGCTGCCCGGTGCCGGACGGCGGCGTGTCCGACAGCGGATCGCCGTGCAACGTTCGACGGTCGGGCGATCGTCCGGCACTTCGCCGTTTTCGCCTTTCGTCATTCGATACGCGGCGTCGGCTGCGCGGCACCGGCCGTCGCGCGTTCGCGCCTGCATCGCGCATCCATCGATGGCCCCGACGGAAACCAGCATGGCAGAACCGCCCCGATCCTATCCGCGTCACCCGGTGTTCCACGCGGGCGAGCTCGACGCGCAGCACCGGTTCGGCGTGGCCGACGAAGCCGAGCGGATGAGCGACGTCGTCACGACGCGGCTGAGCATCGGCGTGCGCCAGTTCGTCGAATCGCAGCCGTTCATGTTCGTCGGCACGACATGCGGCGGCCCGGCGCACGTGACCTGCGACATCGTGCAGGGCATGCGCGACGCGAACGGCGACCTGTGGCCGGTCGTGCGCGTGATCGACACGAAGACGCTGCGCTTCGCGCTGCCGACGCACGGCGACGGCGACCGGATCGATGCGCGCGCGTGCGACGGCAGCGGCATCGGGCTGTTGTTCATCGATTTCGTGCGCGGCATCCGCTATCGGATCAACGGCCGCGCGACGTTGCGCGCCGATCTGCCGGCGGCGGATGCCGCGCCCTGGCCGGCCGGCAGCCCGATCGTCGAGCTGGCGGTCGCGCAGGCGTACGGCAATTGCGGCACGCGGGTCGTGCGGTTGCGGCCGGGCGCGTAGCGCGTCGCCGGGCTGCGCGCGGCGCGCATGCCGCACCCGCGCGGTGCGTGGCGTGCCGCCTCCGGGTGCGCCCTCATGGCGCGCGGCGGCCGCACGGCGTGCAATGACGGGCTTGTCGCCGGACCGCGCGGTTCGGCACGGGACTTGCGTGTTGGACGCAGTTCCGGGCAGGTGAGGAGAACACGATGGGTCAACGAGTGGAGTGCATGGCCGAGCCGACGGCCGAGGACACGCGGTGCAGCGCGCAGGGTGACGACGCGCTCGCCGGCCAGGCCGTGGTCAGCGTCGCGCACGACGCCGACGAGCAGGCGCGCAACCTGATCGGCTGGCGGCAGACTTACGACCAGCTCGCGGCCGGCCGCTTCGTCGGCACGCTGACCGAGCTGCCGCTCGACACGATGAAGCTGTTTCGCGAATCGACCAGCCACCTGCTGCGCCAGGCATGCGAGGTGCGCGGCGACGCGTACTGGTTCGGCATCCCGCTGGTCAGCGACGGCACCGCGCGCGTCGATGCGTGCCGCATCGGGCCCGGTGCGCTCGCGTTCCGGCCCGGCAACGTCGAATTCGAATTGCTGACGCCCGCGCAGTTCTCGATCTACGGGGTGGTCGTGCGCGGCGACGTGCTGCGCCGCTACGCGGAGGAAGTCGAACACCGCGCGCTCGACGAACGGCTGTTCACGCAGCGCGTGATCCAGGTCGGCGATACGCGGCTCGCGCGCCTGTGCGCGCTGCTCGGCCGCCGGCTCGACGGCGCGGCGGCCGTGGGCGGGCCGCTGCCCGACGCGCAGCGCGACGACCTGCAGGCCGAGGTGCTGGCCGCGCTGTTCGATGCGTGCGCGCAGCCCGCGGACGATGGCGTCGGCGGCGCACCGTCGACACGGCGCTGGATCGTCGAGCAGGCGCGCGAGTACGTGCTCGCGCACCGCACGCGCCCGGTCGGCGTGCCCGAGCTGTGCGAGCAACTGCACGTGAGCCGGCGCACGCTGCAGTACTGCTTCCAGGACGTGCTCGGCATGGCGCCCGCGACCTACCTGCGCACGCTGCGGCTGAACGGCGCGCGGCGCGACCTGTGCGGGCGAGCGGCCGGCTCGGTGCAGGACGTCGCGGAGGCGTGGGGCTTCTGGCACTTGAGCCAGTTCGCGACCGACTATCGGCGGCTGTTCGGCAAGCGGCCGTCGGAGACGCTGCGCGAGCGCGCGGTGACGGTGGCGGCCGGATGAGCCGGGCGACGGCGCATGGCTGCCGCTGCACGCCCGATTTTTCGGGCGATTTTCGTTTTTCTATCCGGACGTAGCCGCCGCGTCGCGCGGCGCAGGCCACGGCACGGCATCCCAGTCGATCGCCCGGTATGCGGCTTCGACCGCCGCGAGATCGTCCGGTCGCTCGCTGCGATGCAGCCCGTGCAATTCGACCGGCACGTCGAGCGCGACCGGCACGCAGCGTGGATAGTCGCGCACGCGCAGCGCCGGCCCGATCGTCGTGAAACAGCCGAGCGTCGGCACGTCGAAGCCGTCGGCGAGATGCAGCGCGGACGTATCGGGCGCGAACAGCACGCTCGCCCCCTTGACCCAGGCAATGAAGCGAGCGGTGTCGGCCGCGTCGCGGCTCACGTCGACGTAGGCGGGATGCGCGACCGGGCCGAAGCCGACCACCGGCAGCCCGTAACGCTGCGCGAGTCGCTCGACGAACGTCGCGTGCAGCGCAGGCGGCACGCTGCGCACCGCGGTGCTGGCGGTCGGGCAGAACAGCACGTATGGCCGCCGCCATTCGGCCGGCAGCGCGGGCAGCCGCAGCCGCGCGAGCCAGCGGTTGCGCTTCGCGGCGGGCGGCACCGTGGCCGGATCGGCGCCGAGCGCGTCCAGGAAGAAGTCGATCATCGGCTGCCGTGCGAACGCGGGCCAATACAGGTGATTGCCGAGATCGACGCACGGCGCGTGCGCGGGCAGCGCATCGGCGGCGCACGGCAGCGCGCGCGACGGCGCGACGACGTCGGCCGCGAGCGCATACAACGCGTCGACGTAGCGCGGCGCGCGGGCCGGTCGGAACAGCGTGAAGCGCAGGCCGGGATGCATCGCGCGCAGCGCGGCGAGCGCGGTCAGCCCGATCACCGAGTCGCCGAGCGTGACGCCCATTCCGTTGATCACGTGCACGTCCGTCGTGCGGTCGTAGTCGAGCCGGAACGGCTGGTGCGCGGCGTGCAGCAGGCCGAGCGCCGGGGCGGCCGGCACGTGATCCTCCGCGGGGCCGCCGCCGTGCTCGAGGTCGTACGGCGCGACGAGCATGCCGTCGGGTGCGAGCAGCGTGCCGGGGTGGGTGAGCGCGTCGTCGCGCGACAGCGCGAGGCCGGCCGCTGCGGTGCGCCGTTCCACGGTCATGCGCCGCGCGCGCGGCGGCCCTGTTCGCGGATCTGCTCGAGCGTCGCGGCCGGCGTGCTGGCGTCCTGCGGGATGCGGATCTCGATCAGCGCCGGCAGCCCGCAGGTCAGTGCGCGCTCCAGCGCGGGCGCGAAGTCGGCGGTGCGCTCGACCGTCTCGCCATGCGCGCCGAACGCGCGCGCATACGCGGCGAAATCGGGATTCGTGAGCCCAGTGCCGTGCACGCGGCCCGGATAGTTGCGCTCCTGATGCATGCGGATCGTGCCGAAATGCCCGTTGTTGACGACGATTGCGACGATGTTCAGCCCGTACTGCATCGCGGTCGCGAGTTCGTTGCCGGCCATCATGAAGCAGCCGTCGCCGGCGAGCGCGACGACGGCGCGCGACGGATACAGCGACTTCGCGGCGAGCGCGGCGGGCAGTCCGTAGCCCATCGCGCCGCTGGTCGGCGCGAGCTGCGAGCGGAAGTGCCGGTACGCGAAGTGGCGATGCAGCCAGATCGCATAGTTGCCGGCGCCGTTGGTCAGGATCGCGTCGTGCGGCAGGCGCTCGCGCAGCTGCACCATCACGTCGCCGAGCTGGACGTCGCCGGGCATCGGCAGCGGCGCATGCCATTCGCGGTATGCACGGTGCGCGTCGGCGGCCGTGCCGGCCCACGCGGGGTGCGCCGGCGGTTCGAGCGCGGCGAGCGGCGCCGCGATCTCCGGCATCCCCGACACGATCGGCAGATCGGCCGCATACACGCGGCCGAGCTCGTCCGCGCCCTGGTGCACGTGGATCAGCGTCTGGCGCGTCTTCGGGATGTCGAGCAGCGTGTAGCCGCCGGTCGTCGCTTCGCCCAGGCGCGGGCCGAGGACCAGCAACAGGTCGGCGTCGCGGATCCGCTTGCCGAGCGCGGGATTGATCCCGAGACCGACGTCGCCCGCGTAGTTCGGGTGCGCGTTGTCGAAGGTGTCCTGGAAGCGGAATGCGCATGCGACCGGCAGTTGCCAGCGCTCGACGAAGGTGCGCAGGTTCGCGCATGCGTCGGGCGTCCAGCCGCTGCCGCCGACGATCGCGAACGGCCGCTCGGCGCGCGCGAGCCGTTCGCGCAGCTCGTCGACCTGCGCGGCCGACGGCGACGCCGCGACCCGCTTCGCGGCCGGCACGACGGGCTGCGGCGCGCAGGCTTCGGACAGCACGTCCTCGGGCAGCGCGAGCACGACCGGTCCGGGCCGGCCGGATGTCGCGACGTGAAATGCGTGGCTCAGGTATTCGGGAATGCGGCGCGGGTCGTCGATCTGCGCGACCCATTTCGCCATCTGGCCGAACATCCGGCGGTAGTCGATTTCCTGGAAGGCTTCGCGGTCGAGGTGCTCGCGCGCGCACTGGCCGACGAACAGGATCATCGGCGTCGAGTCCTGGAACGCGGTGTGCACGCCGATCGACGCGTGGGTCGCGCCGGGTCCGCGCGTGACGAACGCGATGCCGGGATGGCCGGTCAGCTTGCCGACCGCCTCCGCCATGTTCGCGGCGGCCGCCTCGTGGCGACAGACGACCGTCTGGATGCGCGCGGTGTCGTCCGCCAGCGCATCGAGTACGGCGAGGAAGCTCTCGCCCGGCACGCAGAACACGCGTTCGACGTGATTGGCGAGCAACGCATCGACGAGCAGTCGCGCGCCGGAAGTGGCGCGCGGCTCGAGATCCTTGGAATGCGACATGGGCTGCCGTCTCCCTGGGTAGCGGGAGCTACAGCTTACGCCTGTCGGCGGGGCGCCGGTGCGCCGGCCGGCGAAAAGTGTCGGAACGAGCGGGGCGGTGGCGCGCCTCGGCGCGTGCGCCCGCCCGCCGTCACCGCATCAGCACTCGACGATATTCACCGCCAGGCCGCCGCGCGACGTTTCCTTGTACTTCGTCTTCATGTCGGCGCCCGTTTCGCGCATCGTCTTGATCACCGAGTCGAGCGACACGTAATGCGAGCCGTCGCCGCGCAGCGCCATGCGCGCCGCGTTGACGGCCTTCACCGATGCCATCGCGTTGCGCTCGATGCAAGGGATCTGCACCATCCCGCCGACGGGGTCGCAGGTGAGGCCGAGGTTGTGCTCCATCCCGATCTCGGCCGCGTTCTCGACCTGCTGCGGCGTGCCGCCGAGCACGGCCGCGAGCGCGCCGGCCGCCATCGAGCACGCGACGCCCACTTCGCCCTGGCAGCCGACTTCCGCACCGGAGATCGACGCGTTGAGCTTGTACAGAATGCCGATCGCGGCGGCCGTCAGCAGGAAGTCGATCACGCCCTGCTCGTTCGCGCCCGGCGTGAAGCGCGTGTAGTAGTGCAGCACGGCGGGGATGATGCCGGCCGCGCCGTTGGTCGGCGCGGTGACGACGCGGCCGCCGGCCGCGTTTTCCTCGTTGACCGCGATCGCGTACAGGTTGATCCAGTCGATCATCGACAGCGGATCCTGCAGCGCACGCTCCGGGCTGCCCGTCAGCGTGCGGTACAGCTGCGGCGCGCGGCGCTTGACCTGGAACGGGCCGGGCAGGTTGCCGTCGGCTTCCGGGTTGCCGATCCCGCAGCCGCGCGACACGCACGACTGCATCACGGCCCAGATCTTCAGCAGCCCGTCGCGCGTCTCTTCCTCGGTGTGCCACGCGCGCTCGTTTTCCCACATCAGCTGCGCGATCGACTTGCCGGTCGACTCGGCCAGCGCGAGCAGCTCGGCGCCGGTGCGGAACGGATGCGTCATCTGCTCGGCCGCGCTCAGCACCTTCGTGTTCGGCGCGCCGGCCGTCACGACGAAGCCACCGCCGACCGACAGGTAAGTGCGCTCGACCAGCACCGCGCCGTTCGCGTCGGACGCGCGCAGCTTCATGCCGTTCGGGTGCTCGGGCAGCGCTTGGCGGTAGAACGCGATGTTCTCCTTCAGCACGAACGGCACCGGATGCGTGCCGAGCAGCGCGAGCTTCTTCGACTTGCGGACGTCCTCCAGACGCGCGTCGATCGTGTCGGGATCGACGGTGTCGGGCGCGTCGCCGAGCAGGCCGAGAATCACGCCGCGATCGGTGCCGTGGCCCTTGCCGGTGGCGCCGAGCGAGCCGTATAGCTCGACCTTCACGTTGGCTGTCGCGTCGAGCAGCCCGTCGCGCTCGAGGCCCTGGACGAACATCAGCGCCGCGCGCATCGGTCCGACCGTATGCGAACTGGACGGGCCGATGCCGATCTTGAAGAGGTCAAACACGCTGACTGCCATTTCGATTCCTGCCTTGCTTTGAGAATAGTGCTAACGCGCCTGCAATGGCAGGCACGCGGCGAGCCATGCGGGCGGATTGGGGGAAAGCTGCCGCGCGACGCGGGCATAACGCCCGTCGAGCCGCGCGGCCAGATGAAAGAGTTCAGTGGCGTTTTTCGGGTCCCACTGCCCCGTGTAGCCCGGCAAGCCGGCTTCGCGGCGCTTCGCGTCGAACGGCACCGGCGAATTCACGAATTCCTCGTGCGTCTTTTCGCCGAGCGCGTACGGCACGAGCCAGTCGAGCGCGGCCGCGAGCGTCGCGCCGTTCGCGCCGCGCTCGCGCAGCCAGTTGCGGTTGAAGCGGCGCGCGGCGAGCGCGGCCGTCACCAGCGGCTGAAGGTCGTACACCGCGTAGTGCAGCGCGTCGCGTTCCTCGAAATCCCAGGTCTTGCCGTCCGGGCCGATGTTGTCGGCGAGATGCTCGACGAACAGCCGCTGCGCGGCGTTCATCATCTTGCGGTCGCCGAGCGTGAACGCGGACAGCGCGACCAGCTTGATCCGGTGGCTTTGCCAGTTGTTGCGCCAGGTGCCGGCGAGCGGGCGCTTCTGCGCGTCGATCTGCGCGACGTAACCGGCGCCCAGCTTCGCGATGAACGCCGCCGTCGCGTTGCGCGTCTTGACCGGCAGCGCGCTCGCCGTCATGTCGTACGCGACGATCAGGCTGTCGAAGCGCGTCTCGTCGATCGGGTTGAAGCTCGGCTGGTAGGTCGACACCCACGCGGACAGGAAGCGGTCGACGAGCTGCAGGTAACGCGGCGCATTGGTCACGCGCCACGCGAGCGCGGCGTCGCGCATCAGCTCCATGTCCTTGAGCGCGTCGGCGCTCTGGTCGTAGATGCCTTCGTGCGGCAGCGTGCCTTCGGTGTGCACGCGCGCCAACGCCTTCGGCTGCTCGCCGATACGCGCGTCGACGCTGCGGATCAGCGCCTGCACGCCCGGCTCGGCCTGCGTCGTCTCGCTCGCCTGCAACGCGGGCGCCGCGCAGAAATTCATCGCCGCGCGCGCGCTGCCCGCCGTGCCGAGGCCGGCGGCGGCAAACGACAGCGACGCGACGAGCAGCGGCACGAAGCGGCGCGTGCGCGGCCGCTCCTGCGTTGCACCATGGCCCGGAAACATCGGACGCACCATGCGGAACTCCTTGATTGGCTGGATCGCGTGTGATGTTAGCCGGATTGGGGGGCAAGCGTGAATCGATCGGGCCGGCGGCGAATGCAAAAACCGCACGCAACCGGCGGTTGCGTGCGGTGTGGTCACGGCCGGACTCCGGTGCGCGCGGGCGTTATGCGTATTCCGACATCGGCACGCACGAGCAGAACAGGTTGCGGTCGCCGTAGGCGTTGTCCGCACGGCCGACGGGCGGCCAGTACTTGTTCGTGCCGAGCGATGCGACCGGGTACGCGGCCTGCTCGCGCGAGTATGCGTGCGGCCATTCGTTCGCGGTGACGACGGCTGCCGTGTGCGGCGCGTGACGCAGCGGGTTGTCCTCGCGATCGGCGCGGCCTTCCTCGACCGCACGGATCTCGTCGCGGATCGCGATCATCGCGGCGATGAAGCGGTCGAGTTCTTCCTGCGATTCCGATTCGGTCGGCTCGACCATCAGCGTGCCCGGCACCGGGAAGCTCATCGTCGGCGCGTGGAAGCCGTAGTCCATCAGGCGCTTCGCGACGTCGTCGACGCTGATGCCGCTGGTTTCCTTGAGCGGACGCAGGTCGAGAATGCACTCGTGCGCGACCAGCCCGCCCGGGCCCGAATACAGCACCGGGTAGTGCGGCGCGAGGCGCTTCGCGATGTAGTTCGCGTTGAGGATCGCGGTTTCGGTGGCGGCGGTCAGGTTCTTCGCGCCCATCATCGCGATGTACATCCACGAGATCGGCAGGATCGACGCCGAGCCGTACGGTGCGGCCGACACCGCGCCGATGCCGTCTTCCGCGCGCGCGTAGCCGGTCGAACGCTGGTTCGGCAGGAACTTCGCGAGGTGCGCGCCGACCGCGACCGGGCCGACGCCCGGGCCGCCGCCGCCGTGCGGGATGCAGAAGGTCTTGTGCAGGTTCAGGTGCGACACGTCGCCGCCGAACTGGCCCGGCGCGGTCAGGCCGACCATCGCGTTCATGTTCGCGCCGTCGACGTACACCTGGCCGCCGTGCGCGTGCACGATCTCGCAGATTTCGCGGACGTTCTGCTCGAACACGCCGTGCGTCGACGGATACGTGATCATGATCGCCGCGAGGTCGTTCGCGTGCTGCTCGGCCTTCGCCTTCAGGTCGGCGATGTCGACGTTGCCCTGCGCGTCGCAGGCGACGACCACGACCTTCATGCCGGCCATGTGCGCGGACGCCGGGTTCGTGCCGTGCGCGGATGCCGGGATCAGGCACACGTCGCGATGCGCTTCGCCGCGCGACGCGTGATACGCGTGGATGATCAGCAGGCCCGCGTATTCGCCCTGCGAGCCGGCGTTCGGCTGCAGCGACACGGCCGCGTAGCCGGTGGCCGCGACGAGCATCTGCTCGAGCTGGTCGATCATCTCGCGGTAGCCGACGGTCTGCTCGGCCGGCGCGAACGGATGGATCCGGCCGAATTCGGGCCACGTGACCGGCAGCATTTCCGACGTCGCGTTCAGCTTCATCGTGCACGAGCCGAGCGGGATCATCGAGCGGTCGAGCGCGAGATCCTTGTCCGACAGGCTGCGCAGGTAGCGCAGCATTTCGGTTTCGGAATGGTGGCGGTTGAAGACGTGGTGCGTCAGGTAGGCGCTCGTGCGTTCGAGGCCGGCCGGCAGCGCGGCGACGCCGGCGAGGCCCGCGTCCAGCGCGTCGACGCCCGGCGCGGTGCCGCCCGCGGCTTGCGCGAACACGGCGAGGAGATCGGCGAGGTCGTCGCGGGTCGTCGTTTCGTCGACCGACACGCCGACTTGCGTGTCGCTCACGCGGCGCAGGTTGATGCGCTTGGCCTTCGCGAATTCATGGACCTGCGCGGTGCGCGCGCCGGTGTCGATCGTCAGCGTGTCAAAGAACGTGTCGTTGACGGTCGCGAAGCCGAGCTGCTTCACGCCGGCGGCGAACAGCGCCGCGATGCGGTTCACGCGCAGCGCAATCGTCTTCAGGCCGTGCGGGCCGTGGTAGACCGCGTACATGCTCGCCATGATCGCGAGCAGCGCCTGCGCGGTACACACGTTCGACGTCGCCTTCTCGCGGCGGATGTGCTGTTCGCGGGTCTGCAGCGCGAGACGCAGCGCGGGCTTGCCCTGCGCGTCGACGGTCACGCCGACGAGGCGGCCCGGCATCTGGCGCTTGAATTCGTCACGCACGGCCATGTAGGCGGCGTGCGGGCCGCCGAAGCCCATCGGCACGCCGAAGCGCTGCGTGTTGCCGACCGCGACGTCCGCGCCCCATTCGCCGGGCGGCGTCAGCACGGTCAGCGCAAGCAGGTCGGCCGCGACGACGACATGGCCGCCCGCCGCGTGGATCGCTTCGGTGAGCGCGCGGTAGTCGCGCACGTCGCCGTTCACGCCCGGATACTGGAGCAGCACGCCGAACGCGTTGGCCTGCGCGGCGTCGGCCGCCGGGCCCGTCTTGACTTCGATGCCGATCGGCAGCGCGCGCGTGCGGATTACTTCAAGGGTTTGCGGCAGCACGTCGTCGGCGACGTAGAACACGTTCGACGCCGGCTTGCCGGTGCGCTGCAGCAGCGTCATCGCTTCGGCCGCGGCCGTTGCTTCATCGAGCAGCGACGCGTTCGAGATCGCGAGGCCCGTGAGGTCGGCGACCATCTGCTGGAAGTTCAGGAGCGCCTCGAGGCGACCCTGGGAAATTTCGGGCTGGTACGGCGTGTAGGCCGTGTACCACGCCGGGTTTTCGAGCACGTTGCGCAGGATCACGGCCGGCGTGTGCGTGTCGTGGTAACCCTGACCGATATACGAGCGGAACACCTGGTTCTTGTCCGCGAGGGCGCGCAGCGCGGCGAGGGCTTCGGCCTCGCTCTTCGGTTGCGCGAACGGGCCGAGCGGCAGCGTTTCGGCGCGGCGGATCGAGGCCGGGATCACGGCGTCGATCAGGGCGGCGCGCGACGCGAAGCCGAGCGTGTCGAGCATGGCCTGCTGGCTGGCGGCGTCGGGGCCGATGTGGCGTTCTGCGAACGCGTCGTGCGTTTCGAGCGCGGCGAGCGAGAGGGGCGTGCGGTTCATCAGGCGGTCCGGGTGTTCGAGCTTCATGGCGTGACTCTGGTCCCGCGCGGGCCGGCTGGCCGGTCCCGCGCGGTTCGGGTAGGGAAAATTAGTCGATCAGCTTGCTGTAGGCGTCGGCGTCGATCAGCTTGTCGGTCGAGGCGCCGGCCGCGAGCTTGATCTTGAAGAGCCACGTGCCGTATGCGTCGCTGTTCACTTCTTCCGGCGAGTCGGCGGCTTCTTCGTTGATGGCGACGACCTCGCCGGACACCGGCGAGTAGATGTCGGATGCCGCCTTCACCGATTCGACGACGCCGACGGCGTCGCCTGCGTTCACCGACTTGCCGACTTGCGGCAGTTCGAGGAAGACGATGTCGCCGAGCGTGCTCTGCGCGTGATCGGTGATGCCGACCGTCAGCGTGCCGTCGGCTTCGGTGCGGATCCACTCGTGTTCGTCGGTGTACTTCAGATCGGCCGGGACGTTGCTCATCGGATGCTCCTGGATAAAAGGGTGTGTTCGTTATGCTGGCGCGCCGCCGAGGCGCGCCGGGGTGTGGTTGCGCCGGGCGCCATTTCCCGGCTTCCCGGGAGGCGGCCTCCCGGTCGCCTCTCGGTCGTTACGCAGCGAGGACCTTGCCGTTGCGCACGAACGGCAGTTTTACCACGCGCGCGGGAAGTTGCTTGTCACGAATCTGCACATGAATGATGTCGCCGACCTGGACGGCCGCCGGCACGCGCGCGAACGCGATCGATTCCTGCATCGACGGCGAGAACGTGCCGCTCGTGATCTCGCCTTCGCCGTGCGGCGTGACGACCTTCTGGTGCGCGCGCAGCACGCCGCCCGCCTTGCCGTTTTCCTTCTGCAGGATCAGGCCGACGAACGCGGCGCGCGAGCCGTCGCGCTCGAGCGCGGCGCGGCCGACGAACTCGCGCGGCGCCGACAGGTCGACCGTCCACGCGAGGCCCGCGTCGAGCGGGGACACGGTGTCGTCCATGTCCTGGCCATACAGGTTCATGCCGGCCTCGAGGCGCAGCGTGTCGCGCGCGCCGAGCCCGCAGGGGCGCACGCCGTTTTGCTGCAGCGCGGCCCACAGCGCTTCGACGTGCACGGCCGGGACGATCACTTCGAAGCCGTCTTCGCCGGTGTAGCCGGTGCGCGCGACGGTGAGATCGCCGAACGGTGTGCCGGCGACCTGCGCGGCGTTGAACGGCTTCAGTTCGCTGGTCGCGGCACGCGCGGCGGGCACCGTCGTCCAGACCTTTTCACGGGCGTTCGGGCCCTGAACGGCGACGATCGCGAATTCGCGGCGCGGCGCGATGGTGAGGCCGTAGCCGCCTTGTTCGTTGAGCTGGTTGAACCACGCGATGTCCTTCTCGGCCGTGCCGGCGTTGACGACGACGCGGAAGAAGTCTTCGGTGAAGTAATAGACGATCAGGTCGTCGACGACGCCGCCCTGCGGATTGAGCAGGCACGAGTAGAGCGCCTTGCCGGGGGTCTTGAGCTTGCCGACGTTGTTGGCGATCGCGTGTTCGAAGAACGCGCGCACGCGGCTGCCGGTGAAGTCGACGACGCACATGTGCGACACGTCGAACATGCCGGCGTCGGTGCGCACGGCTTCGTGTTCTTCGATCTGCGAGCCGTAGTTGACGGGCATGTCCCAGCCGCCGAAGTCGACCATGCGGGCATTGAGCGCGCGGTGCGCGGCGTTGAGCGGGGTTTGATTCAGTGCAGTCATCGAGGCCTCAGGCAAGGCGCTTGCGCGCGGGTCAGAACGGCCATGTGCCGACCGTCGCGGCCGTGTGCCTGCGAGCGATGCGATACATGCCCCTCTGTCCTCGATACCTGAGAGATTGCGCCGCGGCCACAAGCCGGCGAACGCGCGCCCCTTCGGTGGGCAGCCTGCCCGCGCTGCAATCGCGCAGCGGGCTACTGCCGCTCTCCAGAGTGCGGGGAGTGCGGCCCGCGCGAAGCGCGGACGGGATTCCCCGACGCGGTCGGTCCTTTTGCCTGAGAGTTTGCGGGTGTGCCCCTTCGGCGGCGCGACCGGCGTTGCCAAGCTACGCGGTCACACGCTCTCCCGACGCGTGCGGGCGACTGTACGCGAGCGGGTCGGCATTGTCAATTTGAGCAAAATAATGTCGCTTCGCGACAAGCGACGGCGTGAGGGACGCCGCCGCTTTTGCCGGCACCGGCGGACGCCGGCATGGCCGGTATTACTCGCCGATCGCGCGCGCGGCCGTGTCGAGTTCCTGGTTCAGCACGCGCTGCTCGTCGCCGGACAGGCCGCCGTTGTGCTGGGTCGACATGTCGCTCGCTTCCTGGCGGATCACGTCGAGCCGGTGGTGCAACTGCGCGCCGTACGGCGGCGGGTAGTAGCCGCCGTTGACGCGCGCGTCGATCCGGCGGTGCAGGTTGTCGATCCGGCCCTGGACCTCCAGCAGGCGATCGTTCGCAACGACCTGCGGATTCGGCCGCGGCGGGGGCGGGGGCGCCTGTCGGGCCGGCCGCTGCGGCTGCACGACACAGGCCGCGAGCGAGGAAACCAGGACGCAGCATGCCGCTGCGCGAATCAACCGTTGCATCACATTCTCCTGACGGTTTGGTGTCGGATCGACTTTTTGAGAAACGCATCAGACCGGGCGACCGCTGACTTTCGTTCCCGCACCATTTGTAACGGAATGTTCGGGACCGTGTTGTCGCGGCGGCTGACGCGTGGTCGCTGCCGGGGGCGGCGCGACGCGATGGCCGAGGCCGGGACGGCACCGACCCGGCCGGCGGCCGTCAGACGTTGCGGCGCACGAACGGTACCCGGCGGCCTTCATGCTCGCTTTGCGCGGCGAGCTCGATGATCGTCATCACGTCGACGGCGTCCTGCGGCGTGACCGGGAACGGCGCGCCGTCGTGGACCGACGCGGCGAGCGCACGGTAGAACTCCGCGTACTGGCCGTCGAGCGTCGGCACCGGCCGCTCGACCTCGACTTCGCCGTCGAGCACGCGCAGCACGCCGGGCGGGTTGCCGCCGCCGAACTCGACGTGGTCCGGCGTCAGGCCGGCCTTCAACTGGTCTTCCTGCGTGTCGAGCCCGAACTTCTGGTAGCTGCCGCGCGTGCCGTGCAGCGTGAAGCGCGCGGGCTCGATCGCCGACAGCGCGCTCGCGTGCAGCGCGACGTCCTTGTCCGGATAGCCGAGCAGCAGGTGCACGAAATCGGGCGCCGTGCCGTTGTCGCGGCGCGTCTTGACCGTGGCGTTGACCGTTTCCGGCAGCCCGAACAGCGCGAGCGCCTGGTCGATCAGGTGCGGGCCGAGGTCGAGCAGCAGGCCGCCGCCGCGTGCGGGCTCCTCACGCCAGCGCGTGCGCGGGGTCGGCCGGAAGCGGTCGAAGTGCGACGCGAAATACGTGAGCCGCCCGAGTTCACGGGATTCGACGATGCGCCGCACGGTGAGGAAGTCGCCGTCCCAGCGGCGGTTGTGGAACGGCGCGAACAGGCGGCTGCGCGCGTTCGCGAGCCGCGCGAGCGCGAGCGCTTCGTCGGCCGTGAGCGTGACGGGCTTGTCGACGACGACGTGCCGGCCGGCTTCGAGCACCTGGCGGGCGAGCGTGAAGTGCGTGTCGTTCGGCGTGGCGATCACCACGCAGTCGATGTCGTCGAGGCCGAGCAGCGTGTCGAGATCGGGGACGATGCGTGCGCCCGGGTATGCGGCGCGCGCGCGATCGGGCTGGCCCGTCGCGATCGCGGCGATCTCGGTGCGGCCGCTCGTGGCGATCACGGGCGCGTGGAACGTCGCGCCGGCGAAACCGAAACCCATCAAACCAATCCTGAGCAATGACGACATGGCAATCCTTGGCTGCGTACGAGGGGGCAAAGCGTTGCGGCCACCGGCCGCGCGGACGGCTATTGTGGCACGGCGGCACGCGCGCGAGCGGGCGTTGGCCGAACGGACAGGGAGCCGGTGCGCATGCGCATGAATGACCTCGGCCGAATGGCGGGATCGCGCCCGCCGGCGTGCGAATCCGACACAATGGGGACCGTTCCGGCGCGTCCCGCGTCGCCTGCTTGCCCCGTTACCGGATCGAAACCATGGGATATCCGCTTGCCACCGCCGCCCTGGGCCCGTTGCTGCTGATGCAGGGGCGGCGCGTGCGCCGCGTCACGCCGCGGCTCGCCGAGGCGGCCGGTCCGCGCGACGGCACGGCTGGCGACGGGCCGCCGCTGCGCGTGCTGGTGCTGGGCGATTCGGCCGCCGCGGGCGTCGGTGTCGCGTCGCAGCGCGACGCGCTGTCGGGGCAGCTTGCCCGCGCGCTTGCGGCATCGCACCGCGTAAGCTGGAAATTGCTGGCGCGCACGGGGCTGACCGCCGAGGAGCTCGTCGACTGGCTTGCCGCCGAGCCGGCGCAGCCGTTCGATGTGGCGGTGACGTCGCTCGGCGTGAACGACGTGACGGGCGGCGTGTCGCCGGCGCGCTGGCGTGCCGCGCAGGCGGCGCTCGTCGAGCTGCTCGCCGCGCGATTCGGGGTCGCGCACGTGATCCTGTCGGCAGTGCCGCCGATCGAGCGCTTTCCGGCGCTGCCGCAGCCCCTCGCGTGGTATCTCGGCCTGCGCGCGAAGCGGCTCAACGCGACGCTCGCCGAGTGGGCCGCGACGCACCCGCGCTGCACGTTCCTGCGCGTCGCGCTGCCGCTCGAGCCGCACCTGATGGCGGCGGACGGCTTTCATCCCGGCGCGGCCGCGTGCGCCGCGTGGGCCGCACAGGCCGCCGACGCGCTCAGGCAGCGCCTGCGCGCGTGACGGCGCGCCGGGGCCGAACCGTCAGCGCGTGCGGTTCATCCGGATCACGCCGTCGGCGCCCGTCTCGAAGCTGACCTGCCGCGCGAACGACGGATGCTGTGCGACGAGCTCGTCGCCCATCGCGAACCACGTGTAGCCGAGCGTCTTCAGGTAGTCGAGCAGCGCCGCGCGCTTTTCGGAGAACCATTCGAGGTTCCAGGCCTCGAGCAGCAGCGGCGGAAAGCCGTGCCGTTCGAGGAAGGTCGTGCCGCCTTTCAGCACGTCGAGTTCGAGGCCTTCGACGTCGATCTTGATCAGCGACGGTGACTTCGGGAAGTTCAGCGTGTCGAGCCGGGCGATCGGCACGTCGCTCGGCTGCTGGCTCGCGACGGTCTCGACCGAGTTGCGGCGCAGGTTGAACTGCTCGTCGAGGGAGAAGCCGCCGATGTTGATCGAGCGCGAATAGTCGATCGCGGGCAGCGGGATGATGCCGTCCTGGTTGCCGATCGCGACGTTGAACGCGTGCACGTTCTCGAGCCGGTTCAGGAACACGTTGCCGCACAGCTGGTAATAGACGATGCGCTGCGGCTCGAACGCGTAGACCATGCCGCCCTGCGCGGCGATGCTCTTGGCGATCGGCACCGCATAGGCGCCGAGGTTCGCGCCGATGTCGAGGACCAGCGGCGCCTCCTCGTTCGCGTAGAACATCTGGCTGATGGTCAGCAGCGATGCGTCCCAGGAGCCGTTGTAATAGAGGTTCGCCGAAATCGCGTCCCGGGTCGCGAACAGCAGGTAATCGGCGTTGTCGGTCTTGACGAGGTTGACTCTGGGTAGCATGGCGCGAGGTGTCAGGGTTGTCGGGCGAAGAGGGCGGCTGCACGCATGGCGCGGCGATGCGCCGATGCTCGCCGCCGCCGTGTGTCAGGCCAGGTAGTTCGACCACTTCTGGTGTTCGCGGTAGTACTGCTCCTCCGCGTCCGTCAGGCCGGTCTCCTTGTACCAGGGCACGTGCTTGCAGGTGTAGCGGCCCGCGAACCGGACGCCGCATAGATGCGAGTCGCGGCGGAAGTAGCGTTTGTTGTAGACGGCGAACGTCGTATCGATCGGCGCGTTGTAGATCGGGTCGCCGCCCGCCGTGCTGCCGATCTGGTGGCGCCAGAAGTTCGCCTCCCATTCGAGCGTCGTGTATTGGCGGTCGCCGCAGAAGAGCGTCGTTTCCTTCATCAGCTCCGGTTGCGAGATGTCGAGCGCGAAGCCGGCCTTGCCGGTCTGGAACGCTTCGGTCGCGTCGATCAGCTCGAACAGGAATTCGGGCGGCAGCGCGTCGTTCAGTTCGAGGTCCGGATCGGTGACGCAGAAGAGGTCCGGCAGGCGCGCGTAGTTCGCGTCCGACAGGAACAGGTCGCGCGGGCCCGCGTTGCGATCCAGGCGCACGACGGTCACGTCGTCCTGCACGCTTTCCAGGAACGCGAGCATGTCCGGCGCGCTCGACGCGTTGTCGACGATCACGATGTTGCGCAGGCCGCGCGCCTTCAGCTGGGCCACCATCCGGCGCGTATAGGTCGGATTGTTGAAGGTCGGGATCAGCACCGGCACCGTGGCGACCAGGCCGCCCGCGAAATGCCGGAACTGACGGCTGCCCGGCAGCGTCGTGCAGAGCGTCGCATTCGGCACCAGGGGCAGCGCGACAGGCTGCGGCGCCGGCGCGGATTGCATCACGTGCGCCTCAAGGTCGGCGAGGTCCTGCCGGGTGTCGGCGTCGTCGGGCATCAGCGCGGCGGCCTTGCGCATCGGCGCGAGGGCTTCCGCGTGGCGCTCCTGCTGAACCAGCGTGACGGCCAGCGCCCGCCAGCCGAGCCCGACGTCGGGCATCCATTCGGTCAGCTGGGTCGCGATGCCTTCGGCCTGCGCGAATTGCCGCTTGTCGAGCAGCGCGGCGAGCGTATTCATGAATTCGGAGAGCACGGCCGCCAGCTCGTCGGCGGAGGCCGATGGCGCATCGGCCGCCGCGAGTTCGAGCGACAGCGCGTCGATGCCGTGCGTGCGGGCCTGCGCGACCAGCGCGCGCGCCGCATCCATCTGGTTGTCGCGCGTCAGCGCGTCGATGCACGCGATCCAGTAGCGCCGCTGCGACGGCTCGGTCGCCACCGCGGCCCGGAAGTGCCGCAGCGCGGCGTCGCGCCGGTCGAGCTGTTCGAGCACCGTCGCGAGGCGGAGGTGCGAATCGGCGTGTTCGGGATGCGTTTGCAGGATCTGGCGGTAGGCCTGCTCCGCGTCCTGAAGCGAGCCGGCGGCGTGAAGCGCGGCGGCGCGGGCCAGCTCGGCCTCGGAGACGGGAGCGGCGATGACGGTGTCATTCATGGCGGCGGAAATCGATGACGGCGAATGAAGGGGCGGCGGCGCGTACTCGCCGACGTTTCACGTATGTTGCCGCCGGGGGCCGCGCGACGATGGATCAAACAGAGGGGAGATTTGCTGCCTGTTCGGATGTTCGGCGTGCGTCCGCCGACGCGGGCAGCGCACGGAAAGCGCGTGGGGAAAGGATGCGGGAAAAGGGTGCCGGAAAAGGGGCGCGAAGCCCGCCGGTGTTGCGCGTCGCCACCTGGCGGCATCGTCAGCCGCCGGCCGCCGCCGACGTGTTAACATGCGCGTCCTGCCCCGCGTGTCCGCCTGCAATCCAGGCCTGCCGCGCGCGGCATCCTCCCGGCGTTCCGCCGTCAACCGCAACATCATCCGTCATCATGTCCGCAGGCCTCAACCCCGCTCAGAACGAAGCGGTGCGCTACCTCGACGGTCCCTGCCTCGTGCTCGCCGGCGCGGGCAGCGGCAAGACCCGCGTGATCACGCAGAAGATCGCGCACCTGATCGAAGCGAAAGGTTTCGAGCCGCGCCACATCGCGGCCGTCACGTTCACGAACAAGGCCGCGGCCGAGATGCGCGAGCGCGTGTCGAAGCTGCTGGAGGGCAAGACGCTCACCACGCCCGGCAAGGAAGGCCGCAAGGTGCCCGTCAATCAGCTCACCGTGTGCACGTTCCACTCGCTCGGCGTGCAGATCCTGCGTCAGGAGGCCGAGCACGTCGGCCTGAAGCCGCAGTTTTCGATCATGGATTCGGACGACTGCTTCGGGATGATCCAGGAGCAGATCGGCACCACCGACAAGGGCCTGATCCGCAAGATCCAGAGCACGATCTCGCTGTGGAAGAACGGCCTGATCATGCCCGACGAGGCGATGACGATCGCGGCCAACGAGGACGAGCACCAGGCTGCGCTGGTCTACCGCAACTACGTCGCGACGCTGCACGCGTACCAGGCGGTCGACTTCGACGACCTGATCCGCCTGCCGGCCGAGCTGTTCGCGAAGAACGAGCAGGTGCGCGACCGCTGGCAGAACAAGCTGCGCTACCTGCTGATCGACGAATACCAGGACACCAACGCGTGCCAGTACGAGCTGCTGAAGCTGCTCGCCGGCCCGCGCGCCGCGTTCACGGCAGTGGGCGACGACGACCAGGCGATCTACGGCTGGCGTGGCGCGACGCTCGAGAACCTCGCGCAGCTCGGCAAGGATTTCCCGAAGCTGCACGTGATCAAGCTCGAGCAGAACTACCGGTCGACGGTGCGGATCCTGACCGCCGCGAACAACGTGATCGCGAACAACCCGAAGCTGTTCGAGAAGAAGCTGTGGTCCGAGCACGGGATGGGCGACTCGATCACCGTCACGCCGTGCAACGACGAGGAACACGAAGCCGAATCGGTCGTGTTCCGGCTGTCCGCGCACAAGTTCGAGCGGCGCACGCAGTTCCGCGACTACGCGATCCTGTATCGCGGCAACTTCCAGGCGCGGATCTTCGAGCAGGTGCTGCGGCGTGAGCGGATTCCGTACGTGCTGTCGGGCGGCCAGTCGTTCTTCGACAAGGCCGAGATCAAGGACCTGTGCGCGTACCTGCGCCTGATCGCGAACGCCGACGACGATCCCGCGTTCATCCGCGCGGTCACGACACCGCGCCGCGGGATCGGCAACACGACGCTGGAAGCGCTCGGCTCGTTCGCGGGGCAGGCGAAGGTGTCGCTGTTCGAGGCCGTGTACATGGGCGGGATCGAGGCGCGGCTGTCCGCGCGCCAGGTCGAGCCGCTGCGGATGTTCTGCGACTTCATCCAGCGCCTGACCGACCGCGCGGACAAGGAGCCCGCGACCGTCGTGCTCGACGACATGATGGAGGCCATTCACTACGAGGCCTATCTGTACGACGCGTTCGACGAGCGGCAGGCGCAGTCGAAGTGGCAGAACGTGCTCGAATTCCTCGAATGGCTGAAGCGCAAGGGCACCAAGCCCGAGACGGAGGCCGTCGACGGCGAGGCCGACGGCTTCCACAACGCCGACGGGCTCGCCGATACCGGCAAGAACCTGCTCGGCCTGATCCAGACCGTCGCACTGATGTCGATGCTCGAAGGCAAGGAAGAGGATCCGGACGCGGTGCGCCTGTCGACCGTCCATGCGTCGAAGGGGCTCGAGTATCCGCACGTGTTCCTGGTCGGCGTCGAGGAAGGCATCATGCCGCACCGCGGCGGCAGCGAGGACGACGGCCCGATCGACAACGAGCGGATCGAGGAGGAGCGCCGGCTGATGTACGTCGCGATCACGCGCGCGCAGCGCAGCCTGCACCTGAACTGGTGCAAGAAGCGCAAGCGGGCGCGCGAGACGGTCGTGTGCGAACCGTCGCGCTTCATCCCCGAGATGGGTCTCGACGAAGCGCCGCCGCCGACGCCGGAGGAAGCGCCGATGACGCCGAAGGACCGGCTCGCGAGCCTGAAGGCGCTGTTGCAGAAGTGACGTGCGAGAGGCGGCCGGCCCGGCCGCGCCGGCAAAAGAAAACCCCCGCGATGCGCATGCGCCGCGGGGGTTTTTTCTGGCCGGCAGGCGTTACTTCGACGCGTTGACCATGTAGTCGACGGCCGCCTTCACGTCGGCGTCGGACGCGCTCGACCCGCCCTTCGGCGGCATTGCGCCCTTGCCGTGCAGCGCGTAGTTGTAGACGGTATCCATCGAGTCCTTCAGGCGCGGTGCCCAGTCCTCCTTGCTGCCGAACTTCGGCGCGCCGAGCACGCCGGCCGCGTGACACGCCTGGCAGACCTGCGTATACAGCGCCTTGCCGGCCGATGCGGCGTCGGCGCTGGTCGGCGCGGCCGCGGGCTTTTCGCCGGCCTTCGGAATCGCGGCGATTGCGGCCATTGCAGCGGCGGCCTGCGCGTTCGACGCGTCGGCGCCCGACGCGCCTGCCGCACCCGCCGCGCCGCTCGCCGCCGGCGCCGCATTGGCGGCCGGGGCAGCCGGTTCGGGGAAGTTCGCGCCGTCGTTGTTCGCCATGTAGACGATTGCGCGCGCGATTTCATAGTCGCTGACGTCGTCGGGATTCGTGCCGCCACGCGGCGGCATCGCGCCCTTGCCCGACAGCGCCGTCTTGAGCAGCGTGTCGAAGCCTTGCGAGATGCGTGGTGCCCAGTCGTCCTTGTTGCCGAACTTCGGCGCGCCGGCGGCGCCCGTGCCGTGACACGTCACGCACACGGCCTTGTAGACTTCCTCGCCGGTCTTGTACGTGCGGGGCGCGTTGGCGTCTTTCACGTCGACCTTCGCGAGCGGCGCGATCCGCGCGGCGACCTGTTCGTCCGATAGCGCGTCCGTGCCGGCGCCCGAGCGGAAGGCGTGGTTGGCATAGGTGGCAAACAGGACGATCAGGGCGATCGGAATCGCGAATGATGCGATGACGACGGCAATCAGCTGCCCGGGGGTTTTGACGGGAGATTCGTGGGGTGCTTCGCTCATGCTTGCCTCGTCTCCGTGAATAGGAATTGTGAGCGCGGTGCAACGGCAAAATGGCAGTCCAATGAAGCACGGACGATTATAGACGGAACGTTTACATCACGGCGAGCGGCGCGAAGGCGCGTGTTTACCCGCACGAATGGGGGCGTGACGGGGATTCTGCGGGCAAGGTGGACGCTTCATGGGAAACCGGGTATCCTTGCCGTCTTGCCAATGGTGGGCGGCCGGTTTATTGGGGTCGTTTCACTGTCACACGCGCCCGTAGCTCAATGGATAGAGTACTGCCCTCCGAAGGCAGGGGTTGCTGGTTCGATCCCAGCCGGGCGCGCCAAAAAGCCTGATCAGGCTTTCAGCGGTTTCGCTACTTCATCGTGTTCCCCCGGTACAGTGAAATTACAGTTAGCCGGCTGCGGTCAGCAGTGTTTCCGGCGGCGCTGACGCTGTTTCGCGCGACAGTTCGATGACCTGGGCAATAGGCAGATGTGGCTGTACCCACTGCGCCAGGTGAGCGGCCGACAGGTGTGCATAGCGCTGCACCATTTCGAGCGTTTCCCACCCACCCAACTCCTCAAGACCTGCAACGGCGTGCCGCGCTGGACGTGCCAGCTCGCCCAGGTGTGCCGCAGATCGTGCCAGCGGAAATCACGGATGCCGGCGCGGTTCAGCGCCTTGCTCCACGCGGCCGTCACGGTCTGATACACCGGCCGGCCCTGGTACACGAACACGCTGTCGACGAACTCGGGTGCCCGCTTCTTTGCACGCTGGCGCAGTAGGACTGCAATGGCCGTATCGGACAGCGGAACGGTGATCGCCTTCTTTGCCTTCGCCTGGTCCGGATGAATCCAAGCGACGCGCCGCACGATGTCGACCTGCGACCACTGCAACCCGGTCACGTTCGAGCGCCGCAGACCCGCTTCGCCGAGCTGAATGACTGGCTTGGCGAGGCGGTTGTGGCGTTTGACGACTATGAGATTCCGCCAGCACCAGTCCCGAAAAAAGAGCAATGAACTGATCTGATTTACCAGGTTCACTTGAGAAGTTCGCACATTCAGCTTCTTTTGTCATATTTTGCACGATTATTTTTTCAGGGCGATGTTGCTTCATCGATATAATCGCAATGGAAAAAGCATATACGAAAGACGTTGTGATGCGCCCCCCCACTAGCCGAAGCGGTAGTGCGGCATTATGGAGTACACTCCGTCAGTGCTTAGTCCGTTTCGGCGACATAAAATATAAATCGTAATTCCCGATGGGTTGGCGTGCTGCGTGGAAGTTAATTATGTGAAATCAGATCACTTAACCACTCGTACATAAACGCTGTTGTAAGCGATGACATTTCCATTTTTGTAGACATACGTAATTTCTCCAAATGTTGAATTCATGAGAGTCTGGTTGCTTGCGTATGCTGGCCCGGGCTGTTGGACGAGCAGTCCAGGTGCTTTTACTTGAAAAAGCCAGCCGGTCTGATTCAAGCTCCACATATTTGAAACGTTATTGGTCACATCTTGCCGTTTGCCATCACTAGTAATGAGCGTGATTTTTAATTGGACGCTTCCACCTTTGGGAAGACGAATGCTGTTCTGCTCGATGAATTGGCGTGTTGTCGCTGCGTCGTTAATTCCCTCTGCCATGAGTTCGACCTCGCCTTTGTGAACGACGCCGTTAATGCTAATTTCAAGTAAAGCGTTCGGCTGATCATTGTTAGGCTGGGAAAATGAGGGGTTGACTGCCACAAAGAATGCTGCGGAAAACAAAAACTTTGAGAGCATGTTTATTGTCTTGGTCATGGTGTTAGTTGGATTCAATGGGAAGGTTGTTTTGAGTTCGATGCGCAATGCAGGATGCTCGTACGGAGTCGCGCAGATATTGCACAATTTGGTTGGCAACATTTCCCATGCCTGGTATAGGGTTTGCATCCTTTACGCATTTGTTGATAACGTTTCCAATTGAATTCCAGTCGGATTCGGTGCCGCATCCATTCTTGTTTAGAGAGTTTTGAAGATCGTTTTCAATGTGATACTTTGCCATATGGCCTTCGCACCACTTTTCTCTGATGAATTGAGGGATTCCGCTAGAAAGAAATTTACAGTTTTGCAAGACTTGTGGCCATTGTCCACTCTTTCGAATGAACGGGTCGACAAAATCGGGGACCACAGCATCGAGCCACTTCTGATTCTGTAATGTCGACTTGTTAATGCAGGCATCTTTGGCAATGCAGGTTTGGTTGTTGATAAATCCATTGGAAGTCGCGCCAGCGGGCCTGTCCAATTGACCGAGTTTCGCGACGGATGAATAACACAAGTCTCCGCAATAGTCATTGATGTATGTTATGGTGGCTGTGCAGTACGAGGAGCCCATTCCAACATTGGCGGTGGATGCGGTAAGTCTGCAAGACGGTTCTCCGGGGATTGCCTTTGTTTTTTCGAAAATGGGTAACAAGTGCTGTTTCCTACCGCAGCAGTCGAGTTTAGGGGGAGAAGTGCGACGAGTGCTGTTGCTGTAGCGTACTTAATTTTATTTATCATTTATGGCGGCATTCCTGATGGCATTTAAAAATGCGATGAAGATTGGGGATTAATCCAAAATCAGGGTATCGAAGAGGGTGGCCGATTGATATGAGACGAGTCAGATATTTTGGTGGGCGATTGGTGAAGAGTGAGTGGGTATGAGGCAATCACGATGGCGATCCAGACGATTTCGCACTTGACCCGCTGGCGACCTCGCGCATTAGCGCTAGTCGAATTCATGCGACAGGGCTGTGTACCGGGCAACCGGTCGCAGCCCTTTTTTGTGTCTGGCGGTGGCACGAATAGAGGTGCTATTGCCGTTTGTTGGTTTGGTGTGCGGGAGGGGCGGTCGCCTTAAGGCCGGTGTCCTCGCGCGGTTGTCGTGCTGTCCGGCAGGGGCCGGAGAGGTGAGGATGGGGTATGGGGCGGGGCTATGCCGCATCGGCCGCCGCGCAGTCCCCTCCCCGCCTGCGGGCTTCGCTTGACAGGGTGGTTTTAATGCACCCGGCTACTAGGCTCGACGGCCCTTGTGGTGTGGAATTTCGGGCGTTTTCCCGTGCGCGGAAATCATGCGTTTTGATGCGCGACGATGCGAATCGATGCGTCGTCGCGCGCAGTTGTGACCCTGCCCCACCTGCCCGCAAAAACGAGTGGATTTTGTGCACGCATGCACAGGCAGCACAGGGCCGGCCGGCACGGGCCGCGCGGCGATCGGCGGGACGTTTCTTCTATGCACCTTTATGCGCCCTGGTTATGCAGTCTCTGTGTTTCGTGGCCTGCTTTCGGCGGTTCGGCCATAATCGCCGCTCACGCGGCACCGGCTTCGTGCAGTAAGAGCCTGCCCTCCAAGTGCCAGCCGGCCGCGCAAGCGGCGTATGGGGATGGCCGGTGTTTGCGTGAGCGTCGGGCCGACGCGTTCTCAATTCCAACAAGATTCGACCGTGAAGTTTTCCCGAATTCCCGAGCTTGACCTGCTCCGCTTCCTTGCTGCCATCGCCGTTGTGTTCTTTCACTATGCCTTTCGAGGCTACGCCGGCGACGACCTGACGACCATGCACTATCCGGCGCTCGAGCCGATCGCGCAGTACGGATTTCTGGGCGTGCACCTGTTTTTTATGATCAGCGGCTTTGTGATCCTGATGACGGCGGGCGACGGAAGCATCAAGCGCTTCATCGCGTCACGCGCATCTCGCCTCCTACCCGCGTTCTGGGTCTGCTGCACGATCACTTTTTTCGTGACGCTCGCGATCGGCGGCGATCGATTCACCGCGACGTGGCCGCAATACCTGGTGAACCTGGCGACGCTCGGCGGTGGCTTCGGCGCCGATCCGATCGACGGCGCGTACTGGTCGCTCGGCGCGGAGCTGCGGTTCTACCGCCTGGTCGGCATTCTGCTCATCATCGGCCAGATCCATCGCGCCGAGCGCTGGCTGTTCGTTTGGCTCGTCGCGACCGTGCTTGTGAACCTGTTCCCCATCATCAAGCTCAAGGGCTTTCTGGTGACGGACTATGCTGGATTCTTCATCGCCGGCGCTGCGTGCTTTCTCATCCGCGCACGCGGCCTGTCGCGATCGCGCATCGCGCTCGTCTGCGCCGCCTGGGCGCTCTCGCTCTATCACGAATTCCAGCTCCTGCCGTACTTCAGCGAGAACTTCGGGAAGCCTCTGAATCCGGTGGTCGTAGCGGCCGCGATGACCTCGTTTTTTGTTGTGATGCTTACGCTCGCGTTGCGCCACAGGCCGATGCTCAACAGCTCGCGATGGGTTTGGTTCGGTGCGGTCAGCTATCCGCTGTACTTGATCCATCAGAACGTCGGCTACATGCTGTTCAACGAAGTCGGTGCGGCCGTCGACCAAGTCGTACTGTTTTGGGGTGTAGTCGTCGCGGCGATCGGGGCCGCACTGCTTGTGCACGTTGCGATTGAGCGTCCCGCAGCTGCGCCGCTGAAGCGGGGCGCGTTGTACGTGCTCGGCGCAATGTGGCGCCGTATGCCTGTGCGCATTTCGCGCTGGCAGCAGGAACCTCGCCCATAATGAGCAATCACACCGCGCCGACTTTGTGTAGTGAGAGGTTGCCCCCGAGCGCCTGACGGTCGCGCGAGCGACGTAGGGTAAAAGTCGGGGCTCGCGTCACTAGACGAACGGTCGCACCACATGGGGGACTGCATGGCGAACGAAGTCGATTCGAATAACGACGCGGAGGCTTACGGGAAAAGCATCGCCGCGCTCATCGATGCGCTTGGCTTGCCCGCGGGCTTCTTCAAGTCGATCTACGAAGAGCGTGATTGGGTCGTTCGTAATTCAACTGCACGCGCTCATAGAGGGGACATTGAATCATGCGATCGAGAAGAAGATAGGGACGGAACTAGAGTCTATTTTCCGCCGCATGCCAATGTCTGGCCCTACAGGGAGGATTGCGGTCGCGACGAAGCTGGGTTTGCTCGAGTTTTCGGATGCAACTGCCTACCTCAAAATCCTGGGCCAGATGCGAAACGCGTGTGCGCACGGTATCCGGAATGCCGTCGATTTCACGATCGAGGGTTGGATCGAGGCGCAGCCCCACCCAGAACGGATCATCATGGATTTATGTGGTGGCCGTGACGCGGCTGCAGAGGTCATAACGCTTGGAGGCAAGGCGGTCGAGCGCGGTACATTCGCACGCCAGAATCCCAAGCTCGTGCTGTACTGGCTGGGCGGGATGCTCATCGGCGAACTTTACGAAGTGGCCGAAATGGCCGCATGGGAGCGGGAAAAGGCCGATATTCTGGAGAAGATGTGGCAGCTTCAGCGGGCACATAACGAACTCATCGCGCGTTGCTCAACGCCAGTCAAGCCGATGGGTCTGTTTCAGCTCCTGGGTGAATTGTCGACCCCCACCGACGAGTCAGGTAAGCCGGCGGAAACGGCAGTTCAGGCGCGGCCGGCGCATCCGGCGAGGCGGCGGCCTGAATGCGACGAAGCGGGCGAACATTGAATTCCTGCGCGGTTCAGTTGTGGCGCGAACCCCGCGCGTCACTACAGTGGAATTTCAGTTTGACTGAGCTTGTGCAGCCCTGAATGACCTTGTGTAGCCTTGGTTTTACCTTTTGCGAGTCGTGCAAGGCATTGATTTCAAACACGTTATGACGGGCCGATAAAACTCCGAAGGCAGGGGTTGCTGGTTCGATCCCAGCCGGGCGCGCCAAGCCTAGTAAGGCTCTCAGCAGTTTTATTCCTCGAATTGATCTTCCGCCATGCTCCGCTAGGGCTGCATGAGGGCAAAACCTGCGCGCGTGTGCGATGCCGGTCCATTTGCCGATCACCGAACATCAGCTCGACGATACAGTCGTCAAGCGGTAGCACGAGTGAAAAGCCCCGCGCGGGGCGGGGCTTGGTTTAGTGGGTCGACAGCCTCTATATCCGAGATGTCGGCGAGTAAGGTGCATCATTCAGACACACAGCGCTCTGGCGCGAAAGCAAAAAGCCCGCTTGCTTTCGCATAGCGGGCTTCGATGTTGGTTGCGGGGATAGGATTTGAACCTATGACCTTCGGGTTATGAGCCCGACGAGCTGCCAGACTGCTCCACCCCGCGGCACGGATTGTAATCACAATGCGGCGCTGCGTCAAAGTGTGTCGGCACCTGTTACTCATCCTCCTACTTGTCGCGGTTACTGACGAAGAGACGCGGAGGAGCAGATGGCGAGAATCGGCTGGCCGCGTTTTTCGCCCGCTTGGCCTGCTCGTCCTTCTTGCCGGCTTCACCTTCCTTCGCGTAGAGGGAAGGGCAATAGCGGCAGCAGCGCGAACTTCGACCGCCGTAGCCTCAACACGGTCAAGCACCACGCCCTGAAGCAGCGTCAACACGTCACAATCTCCCATCGGAAGGGGAACAGCTTTCGTGCGCTTGCCAAATGGCCTGATCAGGCTTCCAGCGAATTTCCCCGTTCGTCGTGTTCCGTCGCGCAGCTGGATTGCAGCGTGCGCCAGCGTTTCCCGCTAATCCGCGACGAACCAAAAAAGAAGCCCGCCGAACGGAGTTCAGCGGGCTTTCGTCGCGCGCGGCGCATTCGATGTCTCCCCGGTGCAACCAATCCAGACGACGCGCGAGCCGCGAAAGCCGCGCGCCGCGAGCGGGGCCGGCCGCGATCCGCGGGTTACTCGAACGACTTCAGGTTGTTCAACGGAACCAGACGCCACTGTTGGGCCGGCGAGCCGTTGATCGGATATAGCCAGAGCGGATTCCCGTTGCTGACGACACGGCCCTTGTCGTCGAGACACAGGCTTTCGTCGGCCCGCGGCACGATGTATCCGGGATGAGAGAAGAAGTCCCACTGGATCGCGGCGGGGGTCGGCTTGAGCCGCAGCAGGGCTTCCGGCGCGATTCGGTCCGCGCCGATCGCAAGCACGCCGCCGCTCCCGTTCAACGAGATGATGCCCGTGTCGAAGTTGACATCCCAGAATGCATAGCGAGGCGGCAGCCCGTTCTTGCTTCGCAGTACGACTCCGCTGTCCTGCGACTGATCGGTCACGCCAATCACATAAGTCGGATCTTGAGCATATTCAATAATATAGACGCCCATTTTTACTCTCCTGATCGATCTTCGAAAATTCACCCCGTCGATGCGGTATTCGCCGGGCTTTAATGGGCTCGGCAAGCGAATATTAGGCGGAGGATTGAAAAATGCTACCTGTCACATATCGCAGGATTTGGGATTGTAAATAATTGATGTGACTCTTGATTTTAATTGATGACGGTTTTAAATAAATTTGGGCTGCAATTAAATTATTGGTTGAAGTTTTTGGGTGGAATTGAAAATTAAGTATGTGCTTGATTTAACGGTGTTAAGGTGGCGGAGTGTCGGGTTTGTGGTGCGCGCTTCCCGTGTTTGTTGCTGATGTGTATTCCAATAGTGAGCCGCATGTGTGAACTGAGCGGGTGATGCATTATTTTGGTGATGGGATCTGTAACAAAATCATCGTTTTTGTCGTTGGGTGGGGCGACTCAAGTACAAAAATTCACCGTGGCCGCAAAAGCGGCACGTGAAAGCAAGCCACCCGCCGCAGTTTCATCTTCGCTTTTGTTTTCGTCGCCATGATCATGCGACTTGTTGTCCTTCTCCAGTCGCTTCTCGGTTTTTTTGCCTCGATTCCAGCACGACCAGCAGCCGCGACGGATGTTCGTCGAGCACCTGACGTCATTGCGAGCTGCCCGCGACACGATCGGCCGCCGGCTCGTTCGGCGCGGTCAACATCGACAAGCCGGTCAACGAGACCGCGAAACCTGAACCTGATCGGCCACGCGCTCGCGCGCATCGTGCCGGTATCGCACGGTCCGCGCACGTGCCGGCCGCCGAGTCGCCGAGTCGCCAGACCGCCCCCGAGACGCCACCCCGCCTCGCGATGCGGCGAATTACGGGTGTTTTGCTCGACTGATCGTCCCTTCGAAACACAGCGAACGTCGCGACAATATCCGCGAGTTTCCTGCCGTCGGCGCCGACGCGCCGGCGTGTCCGCGCCTGCCTTTCATGCGACCCGGCGCCCCCCGGCCTGACGGCGGGGGCGCCGGCTGTCGCACGCCGGAAGCGCCGTCCGGGCATCGTCCGGGGCAGTCGCCCGGGCGGCCGGTTCGTCATCCATGCCTATCGCAGACCCAGCGGACCCAGCGGAAGCCCCGCCTATGAATGAAAACCTCCTCGAACGCGGATACCTGTCCGGCGGCGTACGGGAACCGTCCGACGGCCCGTCCGGCGCGGACACGCCAGTCGAGGCGCTGCTGGCGTCCGCGCTGGACCATTACGACGCGGGCCGGCTCGACGCTGCAGAGCGTCTGTGCCGGCAGGTGCGGCAGCGCGAGCCCGAGCGGGCCGAGGCGCTGCACGTGCACGGGCTGGTCGCGTTTCGCCGCGGCGACTTCGACGCTGCCGTCGCGGCGATCGCGGACGCGATCCGGCGCGATCCGCAGGCACGCTATTACTACAACCTGGGCACCGTGATGGCCGCGCACAACCGGCCCGCGGCGGCGGCCGAGTGCTTCCGGCAGGCGCTCGCGCTGCAGCCGGACGATGCGGACGCGTACAACAACCTCGGCAACGCGTTGCGCACGCTGAAGGATTGCGAAGGCGCGGTGGAGGCGCTGGGCACGGCGATCCGGCTGCGGCCCGACCACGCGCAGGCCTACAACAATCTCGCGAACGCGATGCTCGATGCGGGCGAACTGGAGGCCGCGCTTGAAGGCTACCGCGCCGCGATCGCGTTGCGGCCAGATCTGCTCGAGCCGCACGACAACCTGCTGTTCGCGTTGAATTACAGCGCGGCCGCCGCGCCGCACGTTCATTTCGATGCCGCGCGGCATTACGGCGCGCAGGCCGCCGCGCGAGCGGTGCCGTACCGCTCGTGGCCGACGGCAGATGGCGCGAGACCGCTGCGGGTCGGCATCGTATCGGGCGACCTGAAGCATCATCCGGTCGGCTATTTCCTCGAAAGCGTGCTGCGCGCGACCGATCGCACGCGCGTGGTGTTCGTCGCGTATCCCACCCGCGATGTCGAGGACGACCTGACACAGCGGCTGCGCCCGCTGTTCGCGGGCTGGACGAGCC
Source organism: Burkholderia sp. BCC1638 (assembly GCF_902833195.1). NCBI lineage: Bacteria > Pseudomonadati > Pseudomonadota > Betaproteobacteria > Burkholderiales > Burkholderiaceae > Burkholderia > Burkholderia sp. BCC1638. The sequence goes on along the minus strand of NZ_CADFEC010000013.1, from coordinate 104,970 downwards.
TCGCCGCGCTGAGCGACGAGGCCGCGGCCCGGCGAATTCGCGACGATGCGATCGACATCCTGATCGACGCGGCGGGCCACACGATCTTCAACCGGCTCGCGCTGTTCGCGTGGAAGCCGGCGCCGGTGCAGGTGTCGTGGATCGGCTATGTCGCGACCACCGGGCTCGACGCGATCGATTACGTGCTGGGCGATCGCCACGTGCTGCCGGCCGACGAGGAAGCGCATTTCGTCGAGCGGCCGTGGCGCCTGCCCGACAGCTACCTGTGCTACACGCCGCCGCGCGACGCGATCGTGCCGGGCCCGCTGCCGCAACTGGCCGGCGGCGCGGTGACGTTCGGCTATTTCGGCAAGCTCGGGAAGATGAGCGACGCGGTCGTGCGCGTGTGGTCGCGGGTGCTCGCGGCGGTGCCCCGGTCGCGGCTGCTGCTCAAGGCGAGCGAGCTGGCCGGCGCGTACGCGGTGCGCCGCACGCGCGAGCGGTTCGCGCAGCACGGCATCGATCCGGCGCGGCTGCTGCTCGAGCCGAATGCGCCGCGCGGCGAATACCTGGCGTCGTACCGTCGCGTCGACGTGATGCTGAGCCCGTTCCCGTATTCGGGCGGCACGACCACCGCCGATGCGTTGTGGATGGGCGTGCCCGTGCTCGGCATCCGGGGCGACCGGTTCGTCACGCACATCTGCGAAAGCCTGCTGCAGACGGTCGGCCTGGCCGATTGGGTCGCGCGCGACGAAGACGACTACGTCGCGAAGGCCGCGGCCTTCGCGACCGATCCGGCGCAACTGCGGCTGCTGCGGACCGGCCTGCGCATGCAGTTGATCGCATCGCCGCTGTGCAATGCGCCGCGCTTCGCGCGGCATCTCGAGGACGCGTTCCACGGAATGTGGGCCCGTCGCGCGGACCGGGCCGGCGACATCGCCCGCCCGCTCGACTGACTCATCGACCGGACCGCGCGCGAACGACGCAACGACGAAACGACGACATGCAACAGACCACGGACATTCTCGGCGCCGCACTGGCGCATCACCAGGCGGGCCGGCTGGGCGACGCGAAGGCGGGCTACGAGCAGCTGCTCGCGCGCGAGCCCGCGCATCCGGACGCGCTGCATTTTCTCGGGCTGCTGACCTGTCAGGCAGGGCAGCCGGAAGAGGGGATCGCGCTGATGCGCCGCTCGATCGACGCGTATCCGAGCGCGATCTATCACAACAATCTGGGCAACGCGCTGCGCGAGCGAGGCCGGCTCGACGATGCGATCGCTCAGTACCGCGAAGCGGTGCAGCGACAGCCGGACTACGCGGAAGCGCACAACAACCTGGGCGATGCGCTGCGCGAGGCGCGACAGCCGGATGCGTCGATGCAGCACTGCGCGCAGGCGATCGCGCTGCGGCCGGACTATGCGCAGGCATACAACAACCTGGGCAACGCGCTGAAGGATATGGGGCAAGCGGATGCGGCGGTGCTCGCATACGGGAAGGCGATCGAGCATGACCCGCGCTACGCGGACGCGTACAACAATCTCGGCAACGTGCTGACGACGCAGCGCAAGTTCGACGCGGCGGTGGACAGCTACCGCGCGGCCGTCGCGTTGGCCCCGGCCAGCCCGATCGCGCACCGCAATCTCGGCGCGGCGCTGCTTGCGCGCGGCGACCGCGACGAGGCGATCGCGACCTTGCGCCGTCTCGTCGAACTGGCGCCCGCCGACGCGCAGGCGCGCGTCGATCTCGGTACCGCGCTGCGCGACGCAGGGCTGGCCGACGCGGCGATCGAGCATTTCGAGCGCGCCGCGGAACTGTCGCCGTTGCGCGCCGACGCGCACGCGGGCCTGGCCGAGGTGCTGTACCGCCGGCGGCAGACGGCGCGTGCGGCCGAGTGCATGACGCGTGCGCTCGAGCTGGCGCCCGATCACGGTCCCGCCTATCGCATGCTCGGCGACATGTATCACGATCTGGGCAAGTACGACGCGTCCGTCATGTGCTACCGGGCCGCGACCGAACTCGATGCGAACGACGTCGACGCGCATCATCGCTGCGCGATGGTGCTGCTGAAGCAGAACTGCGCCGACGACGCGCTGCATCACGCGCGCGCGGCGCTCGCATTGAACGACCGCGCGGCGCCCGCGCACATGACGCTCGGCGACGTGCTCGGCATGCTCGGCGATGTGGATGGCGAACTCGCGCATTACCGCCGCGCGGTCGAGCTCGACGTGACGAATCCGGTCCTGCACGACCGGCTGATCTTCGCGCTCGCCACGCATCCGTCGATCGACCAGGAAGAGACGCGCCGTGCCGCACGGCATTTCGGCGAACACGTCGAAGCCGATGCACGGCCGCTCGCGCATGTCGACACCGGCGCGCGCCCGTCGGGCGGGCGACTGCGCATCGGCTGGGTGTCGGGCGACCTGGTGACGCATCCGGTTGGCATTTTCCTCGAAGGCGTGCTGGCGCATCTCGATCGACACCGGCTCGAATTGATTGCCTATCCGACGTCGGCGGCGGAAGACGACACGACCGCGCGCCTGAAACCGTATTTCGACGCGTGGCATCCGTTTCTCGACCTGTCGGACGAACAGGCGGCGCAGCGGATTCGTGCGGATGGCATCGACGTCCTCGTCGACCTGTCGGGCCACACGGCGCTAAACCGGCTCGGCGTGTTCGCATGGAAGCCCGCGCCGGTGCAGGTCACGTGGATCGGCTTCTTCGCGTCGACGGGGCTGCGCGCGATCGACTACGTGCTGGGCGACCGGCACGTGCTGCCGGCCGACGAGGAAGCGCATTTCGTCGAGCGGCCGTGGCGGCTGCCCGACAGCTATCTGTGCTTCACGCCGCCGCATCCGGCGGTCGACGTCGGTCTGTTGCCGCAACGCGAGAACGGTGTGACGACGTTCGGCTATTTCGGCAAGCTCGGGAAGATGAACGATGCGGTCGTGCGCGTGTGGTCGCGCGTGCTTGCCGCGGTGCCGGGCGCGCGGCTGTTCCTGAAGGCGGGCGAGCTCGACGGCGCGCATGCGGTGCGCCGGACGGTCGAGCGGTTCGCCCGCCACGGGATCGACGCGAGCCGGCTGGTGATGGAAGGCCGCTCGCCGCGCGCCGATTACCTGACGGCCTATCACCGCGTCGACATGATGCTGAGCCCGTTTCCGTACCCGGGCGGCACGACCACGGCCGAGTCGCTGTGGATGGGCGTGCCGGTGCTCGGGATGAAGGGAGCGCGGTTCGTCACGCACATTTGCGAGAGCGTGCTGCAGACGGTCGGCCTCGGCGACTGGATCGCCCATGACGAAGACGACTACGTCGCGAAGGCCGTGGCCGCCGCGGCCGATCCGCAGCGGCTCGGTGTGCCGCGGCAGGCATTGCGCGCGCGGCTGCTCGCGTCGCCGCTGTGCGACGCGCCGCGCTTCGCGAAACATCTCGAGGAGGCGTTTCACGGGATGTGGATGGACAGGACGAACGCGGGCGCCGACGAGCGGGCCGCAGCGGGCGACGAACGGAATTGAGCCGCCCGGCAGGGCGGCGCGCGAACGACGAAACGACGACATGCAACAGACCACGGACATTCTCGGCGCCGCACTGGCGCATCACCAGGCGGGCCGGCTGGGCGACGCGAAGGCGGGCTACGAGCAGCTGCTCGCGCGCGAGCCCGCGCATCCGGACGCGCTGCATTTTCTCGGGCTGCTGACCTGTCAGGCAGGGCAGCCGGAAGAGGGAATCGCGCTGATGCGCCGCTCGATCGACGCGTATCCGAGCGCGATCTATCACAACAATCTGGGCAACGCGCTGCGCGAGCGAGGCCGGCTCGACGATGCGATCGCTCAGTACCGCGAAGCGGTGCAGCGACAGCCGGACTACGCGGAAGCGCACAACAACCTGGGCGATGCGCTGCGCGAGGCGCGACAGCCGGATGCGTCGATGCAGCACTGCGCGCAGGCGATCGCGCTGCGGCCGGACTATGCGCAGGCATACAACAACCTGGGCAACGCGCTGAAGGATATGGGGCAAGCGGATGCGGCGGTGCTCGCATACGGGAAGGCGATCGAGCATGACCCGCGCTACGCGGACGCGTACAACAATCTCGGCAACGTGCTGACGACGCAGCGCAAGTTCGACGCGGCGGTGGACAGCTACCGCGCGGCCGTCGCGCTGAACCCGGGCCGGGCAATCGTGCACGGCAATCTCGGCACCGCGCTGCTCGCACGCGGCGACCTCGACGAATCCATCGCGACGCTGCGCCGGGCGGTCGAACTCGATCCGCTGGATCCGCAGGTCCACAACTGTCTCGGCAGTGCGCTGCGTGAAGCGGGCCGGAACGACGAAGCGATCGAGCATTTCGAACGGGTTGTCGAGCTGTCCGGCGGCGACGTCGACGCACACCTCAACCTGAGCCGGGCGCTGAAGAGCCAGAACCGGATCGAGGAGTCCGTCGAGGCCGGCAAGCGGGCCATCGAGCTGGATCCGCGCCGCGCGGAAGGCTATGTGAACCTGGCCCACGCGTATTACTGGCTGGACCGCGTCGACGACGCGATCGTGCAGTACCGGCATGCGCTCGAATTCGATCCGGATTCGGCGGACATTCACCAGAACCTGTCGATCGCGCTGTGCCAGGCGCGGCGCGTCCATGAAGCGCTGGAAAGCGCGCATGCCGCCGTCGCACTCGAACCCGGCACCGCGCGCCGGCACGCGCATCTCGCGGACGTGCTGCGCAAGACCGGCGACGTCGACGCGGCGATCCGGTGCTATCGCCGCGCGCTGGAGTGCGATCCCGACAATCCGGGCACCTACACGTCGCTGCTGTTCTGCCTCGCGGGCCAGACCAGCTTCGACCCGGATGCGTACCTGGCGGATGCGCGCGTGTTCGGCGCGCGCATGTCGATGCACGCGCAGCCGTGGAGGCACCGGCCGGCGCCGCTGAACGGGCGCAGGTTGCGTGTCGGCTTCGTGTCGGGCGATTTCCGGCGGCACCCGGTCGGCATCTTTCTCGAAAGCGTGGTCGCGCATCTCGATCGGTCGCGGCTCGAACTGGTCGCGTTCACGACGTTCGACACCGAGGACGACTACACCGCGCGGCTGAAGCCGCATTTCGACGGCTGGCATCGCATCACGGATCTCGGGACGGAGCAGACGGCCCGACGCATCTATGACGAGCGGATCGACGTGCTTGTCGATCTGGCCGGGCATACGGCGCACAACCGGCTGCCTGCCTTTGCATGGAAGCCGGCGCCGATCCAGGTGAGCTGGCTCGGCTTTTTCGCGTCGACCGGCATCGCGGAGATGGACTATTTCCTCGGCGATGAGCACGTGCTGCCGGCCGCCGAGGAAGCGCACTTCGTCGAGCGGCCGTGGCGGCTGCCGGACAGCTACCTGTGCTTCACGCCGCCGCCGTACGACGTGCAGGTCGGCCCGCTGCCGATGCTGCGCAACGGGCACATCACGTTCGGTTGCTTCGGCAAGCTCGTCAAGGTGACCGACGACGTGGTGCGCGTCTGGTCGCGCCTGCTGCACACCGTGCCGGGCGCGAAGCTGCTGCTCAAGGCGTATGAACTCGCGGTCGAGGACATCTGCGATGCGACGCGCGCGCGCTTCGCGGCGCACGGCATCGACGCCGACCGCCTGATCCTCGAGCAGGGCTCGTCGCGCGACGCATACTTCGCTGCGTACAACCGCGCGGACGTGATGCTGAGCCCGTTCCCGTACCCGGGCGGCACGACGACGGCCGAGTCGCTGTGGATGGGCGTGCCGGTGCTCGGGATGAAGGGAGAGCGGTTCGTCACGCACATCTGCGAGAGCCTGCTGCATGCGGCCGGTCTCGGCGACTGGATCGCGAGCGACGAAGCGGACTACATTGCGAAGGCCGTCGCGTTCTCCCGCGATCGCGGCGAGCTCGCGGCGATGCGTGCCGGGTTGCGTCAGCAGATGCAGCGTTCGCCGCTCGGCGACGCGAAGCGGTTCGCCCGCCACCTCGAGGACGCGTTCCACGGCATGTGGGACGTGTGGCTCGCCGGCACACCGGACGACGCGCCGGCGCGGTAACGGCCGCGGCCGGCCCGGCGCCGCGCCGCCGGGCATCGCGGCGCGGTGCGGCGAGGTGCGCCGCATGCGGACATTCCCAAAAAAAAGAAGCCGCATCGCTGCGGCTCTTCGAGGAGAGCGCCCTCGCGGGCGTCGTTGTTGTTCTCGTTCGTTACGCGTCGGTGCGGTTCAGCCGAGCATCCCGGTCGACTGATAACGCGATGCCGCGTCGATGCGCTGCAGCGCCAGCCGATGATTCGTCATCAGCCGCTCGCGGCCGGCCTTCGCCTGTTCGGTGATGATCGCGTCGAGCCGCTGGATCTCGCGGACGATCGCGAGCGCATCCGGCGTCTGGTCCGCGTCGAGCGACATCAGCAGCGTCGCGCGTTCGTCCACGAGCGCGGCGGCGCGCTCCCATGCGTCGTGCGAGACGGCGTCCGCGAGCGCGTGCGTGAGCGCCAGCGCGCGTGTCAGCGAAGTGTGTTCCATGGCGAGTAGTCCTCGTGGGCGGCGGCCGGGTGCCGGTCCGTCACTTGTTGGTGGCGAGCGTGCCGGCGCTGCTCGCACCGCCGAACAGCTGCGTCAGGTACTGCTGGTTGTTCTGCATCTTCGTCATCAGCGTGTTGAGCGCGGTGAACTGCGCGTTGTACTGCGCCGTGAGCGAGGCCTGGTAGTTCTTCAGCTGCGTCGCCTGGTCCTGCAGATTCGACAGGTCCTTGTTCAGCGAGGCCGTGCGCTGGTCGATCAGGCCGCCCGTCTGCGAGTACGAATTCGCGAAGTTGTTCAGCGCGACCCCGACGCCGTTCGTCGAGTTGAAGATCGCCGAGACGGCCGAGCCGTTGGTCGTGAGTGCGGTCTGCAGCTTCGTGCTGTCGACCGTGAGCGTGCCGTCGGTGTTCAGGTTGATGCCGATCGACGACAGGCTGTAGGTCTTGCCGCCCGACGTGACGCCGCCGCTGAGCGCGGTCGCGAGGCCGTTCGTGATCGAGTTCAGCATCGCGTCGCCGAGCAGCGGGCCGGCCGTCGAGCCCGACGACGTGGTCGTGTACGACGACAGGCTCGATGCCGTCGTGACGAAGGTCGAGTACGCCTTCGCGAAATTGTTGATCGCCGTCGTGATGCCGGTCGTGTCCTGCGCGATCGTAAGCGTCTGTGTCGTGTTGACCGCGGCGGCCGTCAGGTTCAGCGTGACGCCGGTCAGCGCGTTGGAGATCTGGTTCGTCGCGCTCGTCACGGTGCTGCCGGCGATCGTGATGTTGGCGTCCGCGGCGGGCGTCACCGTGTTGTAGGTCGACTGCGTCGAGTCGAGCTTGCTGTTCAGGCCGGCGCCCGCGGTGATCGACACCGTGTTCGCCGCCCCGGTGTTGTTCGACGAGAGCACCAGATGCTGGCCGTCGGACGCGTTGATCACGGTGGCCGTCACGCCCGGGTTGTTCGAGGCCTTGTTGATGTTCGCGGCGATCGTCGCGAGCGTATCGGTCGACGAGACCGACAGCTGCATCGAGCCGGTGCCGACGCCGACGGTCAGCGTGCCGCTGCCGATCGTGTCGGACGACGTGAGCGCCGGCGAAGAAATCGAGTTGGCGGTCGCGACCGCGTTGACTTTCACCGCGTACGTGCCGGCCGCCGCGCCGCTCGCGGTGGTGGCGGTGAGGCCGGAGCCGCTGGCCGTCGCGGTCAGTGCCGACAGCGCCGTGCCGTCGGTGAGGCCCTTCAGCGCCGTTTGCAGCGCCGCGAGCTGCGACTTGATCTGCCCGATCGCGGACAGTTCGGTGTTGTCGGACGTTTGCTTGTTCGCGAGTGCGGTCGTTTGCGCGGCGGTCTTCGCGGTGACGAGCGCGGAGACGAGCGAATTGACGTCGAGCGACGACTTCGTCGAGCCGCTGATGAGGGACTGCGCAGCCTGCTGGAGCGCGGTGTTCAGGTCGCTGGAGGACGTGGTGGTGGTGGTCGTCGAGGTCATTCGGGTGCTCCGGTCCGCATCGCCGGACAGGTTCGGGCGAATCGCGCGTCGGTGTCGAACAAGCGCGCAACGGGAGGTGAGCCTCCCGGGTGCGCGATGAAAAGGCGCGGGCGCCGGACCCAGGTCGCGGCGCCCGTGCCGGCGGACGGCGCGTCGCGAGACGCGCGCCGCCGGTCGTGGGGTATTAACCCAGGAGCTTCAGGACTTGCTGCGGCAGCGAGTTCGCTTGTGCCAGCACCGAGATACCTGCTTGCTGCAGCACTTGCGCCTTGCTCAGGTTCGCCGTTTCCGTCGCGAAGTCCGCGTCGGTGATCTGCGAACGGGCTGCCGACATGTTGGTCGATTGCGTCTGCGTGTTCGTGATGGCCGACTGGAACGTGTTCTGCGTTGCGCCGAGCGTTGCCTGGAACGTGTTGACCTTCGTCAGCACTGCGTCGATCGAGCCCATCGCGGCTTGCGAATCCGTGACGCTCGAAACCGTCAGCGCGGAGAGGCCGAGGTTTGCCGAGTCCCAGCTCTGCGCGCCGAAGTTCGCTGCGATCGTCTGGCCGTTGATTGCGCCGATCTGGAAGCTGACCGTGCCCAGGCCTTGCAGGACGGATTGACCGTTGAACGTCGTTTGCGTTGCGACGCGCGAGATTTCCGTCAGACGGGTCGAGACTTCCGACTGCAGGTTTGCACGTGCGTTGGAGTCGAGCGAGCCGTCGCCTGCTTCAACTGCCAGCTGGCGGATACGTTGCAGGTTGTCGACGATCGACTGGAGCGCGCCGGCCGTCGTCTGGACCATCGAGATGCCGTTGTTCGCGTTCGACACGCCTTGGTTCAGCGCGTTGATCGCGGCCGTCTGGGTCGTCGCGATTGCGAGGCCCGCTGCGTCGTCTGCCGCGCTGTTCACGCGCTTGCCCGACGACAGGCGGTTGATCGCTTGCGACAGCGCGTTTTGCGAGCCCGACAGATTCGTCTGCGTCGACAGCGAAAGGATGTTGGTGTTGATGTTCAGCATTTGCTTCCTCGTTTTGGAAAATGCCTGAGTACAGACAGGATCAGGTTCGTTTTCGGCGTTGCGCTTTATCGCGAGTGGCGCTGCCCGCCTTTCCTGGTTGACGGCGGCACCCGGCGAAAACTTTAGAGGGATGTGTGAGGAAAATCGGGACGGAAGCATGCCGCTGCCGTGAAGTCCACGCCTGGTATGGCTGGCAGCGATTTTGGCGGGGTTGCGCGACGGTCTCGTTGGACGGTGTATGCGGCCGCGCCGCGCGGGGCGGCGAAGCGGGATCGACAAAAGGATAGTTTTGTCTGTGATTTCCTGATATGATGGCGGGCTGAATTGAGATTTTCTGTCAAGCCTGTGCCGTCTCGGCACTCTTGCTGGCAGTCAAACGCGGCGCTGCACGCGGCTTGTGAAGCGTACTCGCGGTGCTTTGTGCCTCTCTTTTCCGGCCTCCGAGGCCGTATTTCCGCTCGTTTCGCCTGTTGTGGGGACGCCCGGATGGCCGGTGCGTGGCGCTTGGCCGCTACGTTTTTGACCGTTTAAGCAATTTAGGAACGACATGACGACGATTCTTCTGAAAGAAAACGAGCCGTTCGAAGTGGCGATTCGCCGCTTTCGCCGTGCTATCGAAAAAAATGGCCTGATCGCTGAACTGCGCGAACGCCAGTCCTACGAAAAGCCGACCGCAGTCCGCAAGCGCAAGAAGGCAGCAGCCGTCAAGCGCCTGCACAAGCGCCTGCGCAGCCAGATGCTGCCGAAGAAGCTCCACTAAGAGCATCTACGGTTCGCCGCGAAACGGCGGAGCGTGCTTCGAAAGAAGCCGCTCCGCCGTTTTGCTTTTCGGGCCGGAAAATCGGCTTCGATCTCGGGAATCAAGCCTTGGCGGGGTGGCCGCCTGGTGGCGACGCGGCGGGGTCGACGGATTGCCGGGCGGTCTCGGGCCGCCGCGGGGTTCGTTCCGAAGTCGTTCATCGCGGCGCTCAGCGTCGGCGTGACGCGATCGGCATCTGTTAAAAGAAGCGCAGCACGTGCGTGCGGGCCACGCACGACGCGATGACGTATCGATGCACCAACCCGGCCCGCCAGGCGGGGCTGCGTCGCCGTCAGCCTGCCTTGCGGCGCCGTGCCGGCTGCTGCTTGCCGCCGAGCGCCGCGCATTTGGCGTGACACGGGCAGCCGGTCTCGTGGTCGTTGACCATCCCGGTTGCCTGCATCAGCGCGTAGCAGATCGTCGAGCCGACGAACTTGCAGCCGTATTCCTTCAGCGCCTTGCTGAGCGCATCGGACTCGGCGGTCGATGCGGGCGCGTCGCGATACGACTGCCACGCGTTCTGCACCGGCGTATGGTCGACGAACGACCACAGGAATTGCGCGAGCGACCCGTGGTCGTCGCGAATGCGCTGCACGGCCCGGGCATTGGTCACCGCGGACTCCACCTTCGCGCGATTGCGCACGATGCCCGGATTTTCGAGCAGCTTCTCGATGTGCTTCGGCGTGAAGCGCGCGACCGCGTCGACATCGAACTCGGCGAACGCCTCGCGATAGCCGGCACGCTTGTTCAGGATCGTCGACCACGACAGCCCCGCCTGCGCGCCTTCCAGAATCAACATTTCGAACAGATGGCGATCGTCATGCGACGGCACGCCCCACTCGGTATCGTGATAGTGAGCATCCGCTTCCGTCCTTACCCAGTTGCACCGCTGCGACATCGTCAGCCTCGTTCCAGAGTCGATTCGATCGTGCCAGCATAGCGGAAGGCCCATTCACGGCATAGCTGGCCGAACGGCAGATGGGCGCGCGGCGCCGATCCGGTTAAGCTTGGCGCCTGTTCGAATCAGCAGGATCAACGCATGACGGCACTACTTTTTGCGATCGGCATCGACGGCGGCGGCACCGGCACCCGTGCGGTACTGGCCGACCGGCACGGGCGCGAGCTCGCGCAGGGGCGCGGCGGCCCGTCGGGGCTCGGCCTCGGCATCGAGCGCGCGTGGGCATCGATCGGCGCGGCCTGCGCCGACGCCTTCACGCGGGCCGGCCTCGCGTTCGACTGGTCGCAATGCGCGCTCGGTTGCGGGCTCGCGGGCGTCAACAACGCCGCGTGGCTCGCCGCGTTCCGTGCGCAGGCGCCGCTCGACGCGCTCGCGATCGAGAGCGACGCGTATACGACCGTCGTCGGCGCGCACGGCGGCGCGCCGGGGCTCATCGTCGCGCTCGGCACCGGCAGCATCGCGGCGGCGCTCGACGCGGCGGGCGACTGCCGCATCGCGGGCGGCTTCGGTTTTCCGTCCGGCGACGAGGCGAGCGGTGCGTGGCTCGGCATGCGCGCGCTTGCATACGCGCAGCAGGCGCTCGACGGCCGCGTGCCGCGCGACGCGTTCGCCGGCGCGCTGCTCGCGGAAACGGGCGTGCACGATCGAGACGCACTCGTCCAGTGGTCGTGCGATGCGAACCAGACGATCTACGCGCGCCTCGCGCCGATCGTGTTCGCGCACCGCGACCATCCTTGTGCGGCGGCGCTGATCGCGCAGGCCGGCGAAGAGATCGGCAAGATGATCGACGCGCTTGATCCGCGGCAGGCGCTGCCGGTCGCGCTGTGCGGCGGGCTGGCCGACGCGCTGGCGCCGGCCGTGCCGGCGCGCCACGCGGCCCGGCTGCGCGCGCCGCTCGACGATTCCGCGCACGGCGCGTTGCGGCTTGCGTTGCAGGCATTGAGGGCAGCCGAAGCGGGGTGAGCGGTTCAAATGGGCGGCGTGCGGTGAGTGGTGAGCCGGCCGGGCAGGCCGAACGGCCCGAAACCGGCCCGTTCCCCAACCGCCCGGCGGCCCCCTGGGCACGACGTTAAAATGGCGGTTCCGCAGCGTCCTGCGCGCCATTCACCCGTCCCCATGTACAAAGTCATCGCCACCGATCTCGACGGCACCCTGCTGAACAGCGACCACCAGCTCGATCCGTACACGATCGAGACCGTCCGCCGGCTCGACCGCGACGGCCTGCAATTCGTGATCGCGACGGGGCGCCACTATGCGGACGTCGCTGGCATCCGCGACGTGCTGGGCATCCGGCCGTACCTGATCACGTCGAACGGCGCGCGCGTGCATGCGCCGGACGACACGGCGATCCACGCGCAGGACATCGATCCCGCGATCGTCCGCGGCCTCGTGCAGCCGGGCGTGACCGGCGCGCACGGGCGCGTGATCGTCAACCTGTTCACCGACCGCGGCTGGCTGATCGACCGCGACGCGCCGCACCTGCTCGAATTCCACCAGGATTCGGGATTCCGGTACGACGTGATCGACATGTCCGCGCACGACGGCGCTGATATCGCGAAGGTGCTGTATATCGGCGAGCCGGCCGATCTGGCGGTGGTCGCCGAGCAGATGCGCGTGCGGTTCGGCGATGCGCTGTACGTCACGTATTCGCTGCCCGACTGTCTCGAAGTGATGACCGCCAACGTGTCGAAGGGCCGCGCGCTGCGTGCGGTGCTCGCGCGGCTCGGCGTCGACGCCGGCCACTGCATCGCGTTCGGCGACAACATGAACGACATCGACCTGCTCGAAACGGCCGGTCACGCGTTCATGATGAACAACGCGAACCCCGACCTGATCGCGCACCTGCCGCACATCCCGCGGATCGGCAACAACTTCGACGCGGGCGTCGCCCGCCACCTGCGCACGCTGTTCGCGCTCGAGGACACCCTCGACGGCGTCGCCGCTTCCTGAGCGGCCATGAAAAACGGGCGCCAGCGGCGCCCGTCCAAATTACCTGCCTCTATGTTGTTCGACAGCGTGAGGCTCGCTGCTCTGCTCGCGTGACCCCGTAGCGTTTTATTCGTTGGTGCGAGCGGATGCGGGCAGCAGGCCGACGGCATCGTCGCGCCCGGCGATGAGCGGATAGACGATCCCCGCGATTGCCGCACCGATGATCGGCGCGACCCAGAACAGCCACAGCTGGCCGATCGCCTCGCCGCCCACGAACAGCGCCGGGCCGGTCGAGCGGGCCGGGTTCACCGACGTGTTGGTGACCGGGATGGAGATCAGGTGAATCAACGTCAGGCACAGGCCGATCGCGATCGGCGCGAAGCCGGCAGGCGCGCGCTTGTCGGTGGCGCCGAGAATCACGAACAGGAAGAAGCCCGTCATCACGACTTCGCAGATGAACGCCGCGCCGAGCGAGTAATGGCCGGGCGAGCGCTCGCCGAAGCCGTTCGTCGCAAAGCCGCTGCCGACGACGTCGAAGCCCGGCTTGCCGGTCGCGATCAGGTAAAGCACGAACGCACCCAGCGTGGCGCCGACCACCTGCGCGACGATGTACGGCGCGAGATCGCGCGCCGGGAAGCGGCCGGCGACCGTCAGGCCGACGCTCACCGCCGGATTCAGGTGGCAGCCCGAAATATGGCCGATCGCGAACGCCATCGTCAGCACGGTCAGGCCGAAGGCGAGTGCGACGCCGGCAAAGCCGATGCCGAGGCCCGGAAAGGCGGCGGCCAGCACGGCGCTTCCGCACCCGCCGAGCACCAGCCAGAACGTGCCGAATACCTCTGCAGCCAGACGCTGAGAAAGATTCATGTAAGGACCTCGTTCAAGTGGGTTGAAGACAAACGGGCGACCGGATGATTTATTCCGACGCCGGAATTGGTCTGGATTATAGGAAATGAATCGGCTTCGGGAGGGTCAACGATTGTTAAATTTGAATGGCCGGCGAATGGCTTTTATTAGAATAAGTCCGCATTCTCGATATCGACGAATCGGTTAAAGATGACAGCATTAAATTCGAAGAGCAGGGCGGCAGTACGATGACGTAACGGATGTTGGCGTTCCGGCCGGACTCGCTGGAGCCGCATCATGGAAAAGGGGAGTCGAAAAATGTCTCAATACGCGAAACTCAAGGCGCAGATCGCCGAGTTGCAGGCCCAGGCGGACGACGTGCGTCGCCAGGAAGTGGCGACGGTGATCGCCGACGTCCAGCGAATGATTGCCGAATATGGCCTGACGGCCGAGGACCTGGGCTTCGCGGAGCGAGCGCGGCGCGGCCGTCCGCCGAAAAAGGCGCCGCTGCCCCCGAAATACCGCGACCCGAAGTCGGGCGCAACCTGGAGCGGGCGCGGCAAGCCGCCGAATTGGATCGTCGGGAAAAACCGCGATCGTTTCCTGATCGAATGACCGCGCAAAAAGAAAGAGCCGCATCGTCGATGCGGCTCTTTGGCGTCTTCGGGATTTTCGCGCCGATTTCGGCGCGAATTTCACCGGATATTTCCTGACGAATTTCGGCGTCAGGCGCCCGCGACCTGACGCAAGACCGGCCGTTTTGCCGCCGTGCAAAGCGATTCGTAAGTTTCGACATAACGCCGCGCCATCGCTTTCGAGCTGAAGCGCGTATCGAAACGTGCGCGGATCGCGTCGCGCGACAGGCTGTCGATCCGGTGCAGCGCACCGACGGCGCCCTGCACGTCCTCGACGATGAAGCCGGTTACGCCGTCCTCGATCACTTCCGGCACCGAGCCGCGGTTGAACGCGACGACCGGTGTGCCGCAGGCCATCGCCTCGATCATCACCAGGCCGAACGGCTCCGGCCAGTCGATCGGGAACAGCAGCGCCTTCGCGCCGGACAGGAACGCCGGCTTCTGTGCCTCGTTGATCTCGCCGATGAATTCGACGTGCGCCTCGCCGAGCAGCGGCTCGATCACTTCCTTGAAGTAATCGGCGTCGGCCTTGTCGACCTTCGCGGCGATCTTCAGCGGCAGCCCGCTTTGCGCGGCGATCCGGATCGCGGTGTCGACTCGCTTTTCGGGGCAGATCCGGCCGAGGAAGGCGAGGTATTCGGGCTTCACGTCCGGTTGCGGCGTGAGCAGCGTGTCGGGCAGCCCGTGATACACGGTGCCGGCCCATGCGGCCTGCGGCAGCGGCTTGCGCTGGTTGTTCGAGATCGATACGACCGGCGCGTCCGGGAAGGCGTCGAACACCGGCTGCAGCTCCGGCAGGTCGAGGCGGCCGTGCAGCGTCGTCACGTAAGGCGTATCGAGGCGCGACATCAGCGAGAACGGCATGTAGTCGAGGTGGAAGTGCAGCACGTCGAATTCATGCGCGACACGGGCGACCTGTTCGATCAGGCGCATATGGGGCGCCATCGAGTCGCGTATCGACGGGTCGAGCCGCAGTGCGCGCGGCCATGCCGCCTCGAGACGGGCGGACGTGACGGAGTCGCCGCTCGCGAACAGCGTCACGTCGTGGCCAAGCTCGACGAGCGCCTCGGTGAGGTAGGACACGACACGCTCGGTGCCGCCATAGAGTTTCGGCGGGACAGCTTCGTAAAGCGGCGCGATCTGGGCAATACGCATGGGCGTTCTCCGGTGTCGACCAGCGCGGGGCGCTCGAGTGCGCATGCTGGTCCGATGCAGGGTTGCGGAACTCGCCGACGCACGCGCTCTGCGGTACGTGGCCCGGTCCGGGGCGCGGTGCGCGGGAGGCCGGGCGGCAAGCTGCGGGGCGGGCCGGCACGGCTCCCGCCGCCGCCCATTGGAGTCCATTATCGATATCGCCTTCAGGGGTTCGAGTGTTTTTTCAAACACTTAAGGCTTGTTACACCATGAAATACGCGAAAACCCCGATAAAAAGGGTGCGGAAACATAAAGCGATATGGCAACGAGAATTGTTGCGCTATCGTGAAAAACCACTATAATTTTTACCGATTCACTTTCCGGCAGCCTTGTCGGAAGGCCTCCAGCCGGATTTGTCCCATGCGGTACCGCATCGTCGACGAATTCGCGCGTCACTCGCCCCGCCGTTTGTTCCCTTTCAATTCGCTTTGTCGGAAAAATTCCTACACGGTTTACAGACAAATCCTGCGCGGCATACGCCACTTCGCTGATACCGACATAAATCCCGTTTGGCCAAAATTCGCCCTGTAAGACTATAAACGTGCCGACGGTGCGCCCAGCGCGGCCTGATCGAGCAAACGTTTTCATAACACGAAAGGCCAAAGCAAAGCTCTTAACGGGGGAATCATGAGCGCCACCAGCGAAATGCTCAGTGAGATCAAAGAGGTCAACCTGTCGTACCTCCTCCTCGCGCAGCGCCTGCTGCGGGAAGACAAAGCGATGGGCATGTTCCGCATGGGCGTATCCCAGGAACTGGCCGACGTGCTCGCGAACCTCACGCTCGCCCAGACCGTGAAGCTCGCCGCATCGAACCAGATGTTGTGCCGCTTCCGCTTCGACGATCACGCGTTGCTGTCGTCGCTCGCCGACAAGGGGCGCAGCGATGTCGTCACGCACGCGCATTCGGCCATCCTGATGGCCGGCCAGCCGGTCGAAAGCGTCCGCTGATCCTTCCCGCCTTGCGTTCGTCCCGGCGCGCCGCGCCGGCAGGCGGCGCTTTGGCCACTCATCCGAACAACGTCAAGCGGACGGTTATTCACCATGGCAAGCAAAAGCGTCGTGATCGAGGTGAAGGAAATCACCCTCGCCATCGAACTGATCGAACTGGGCGCCCGGCTGCAGCTGCTGGAGGCGGAGACGAGCCTGTCGCGCGATCGCCTGATCAAGCTGTACAAGGAGCTGAAGGGCGCGTCGCCGCCGAAGGGGATGCTGCCGTTCTCGACCGACTGGTTCATGACGTGGCAGCCGAACATCCACTCGTCGCTGTTCTACAACATCTACCGGTTCATGCAGGATCACGGCCGCTGCGAGCCGATCCAGTCGATCGTGAAGGCGTACCGGCTCTATCTGGAGCACGTGAACCTGTCCGGCGACGAGGCCGCGCTGAGCCTCACGCGCGCGTGGACGCTGGTGCGCTTCTTCGACTCGGGGATGCTGCAGATGACCCCGTGCACGCGTTGCGGCGGCCATTTCGTCGCGCATGCGCATGATCCGCATCAAGGTTTCGTGTGCGGCCTCTGCCAGCCGCCGTCGCGCGCGGGCAAGACCCGCAAGGCCGCCGCCGCGCGCGCCGAGCTGTCCGCCGCCGCGGCCTGAGCGCCTTCGGGCGGGGCGCGAGCGGACGCCGGACGGCCGCCGCGCGCCGCGCGAACCGGCCGGGGCTTGCTGGTAAACACCGCCGCGCCGCCGCGGCGCGGCCGCGAAAGTTTTCCTGCCGACTGCCGTAAACCTGATTAACGGCGGTCTCCCCGCCGGTCATTCGTGAGGGACAGGCAGTGCTGATTATCGTGGGAACACTCGTGACGCTGTTGTCCGTCTTCGGCGGTTACGCGCTGGCAGGCGGGCATCTGGGCGCATTGATCCAGCCGGTCGAGATCCTGATGATCGCGGGCGCGGGCGTCGGCGCGTTCATCCTCGGCAACGGCATGAAGACCATCAAGGGGACGCTGCGTGTGCTGCCGACGCTCTTCAAGGGCTCGAAGTACACCAAGGACGTCTATATGGAGCTGATGGCGCTCCTGTACGTGCTGCTCGCCAAGGCGCGCAAGGAAGGCACGCTGACGCTCGAGGCCGACATCGACGATCCGGACAAGAGCCCGATCTTTACGCAATACCCGAAGATCCTCGCCGATCGCCACATCGTCGAATTCCTGACCGATTACCTGCGCCTGATGGTGGGCGGCAACATGAACGCGTTCGAGATCGAGAGCCTGATGGACGAGGAGATCGAGACGCACCACGCCGAAGGCGAGGGCCCGGCGCACGCGCTGATGCGCGTCGGCGACGCGATGCCGGCGTTCGGGATCGTCGCGGCCGTGATGGGCGTCGTCCACACGATGGCATCCGCCGACAAGCCGCCCGCGGTGCTCGGCGCGATGATCGCGCAGGCGCTGGTCGGCACGTTCCTCGGGATCCTGCTGTCGTACGGGCTGATCGGGCCGCTCGCGAGCCTCGCGGAGCAGCGCGTGGCCGAGTCGACCAAGATGTTCCAGTGCATCAAGGTGACGATCCTCGCGAGCCTGAACGGCTATGCGCCGGCGATCGCGGTCGAATTCGGCCGCAAGGTGCTGTTCTCGACCGAGCGGCCGTCGTTCACCGAGCTCGAAGAGCACGTGCGCCGCGTGAAGGCGAAGTGACGCGGAGCGTTCGATGAGCAAGAACAAGGATCGCGCGATCGTCGTGAAACGGGTGGCCCCGCAGAAGAAGGGCCACCACGGCGGCGCATGGAAGCTCGCCTATGCGGACTTCATGACCGCGATGATGGCGTTCTTCCTGCTGATGTGGCTGCTGAGCTCGGTCACGCCGGTGCAGCTGAAGGGGATCGCCGAGTACTTCAACACGCCGCTGAAGGCTGCGCTGTTCGGCAGCGGCGATCGCAGCTCGCAGGACTCGAGCATCATCAACGGCGGCGGCCGCGACCTGTCGAGCCTCGACGCCGGCACGCTGCGCCGCACCGACGGCACGACGTCGCTCGCCGACCGCGTCGCGAAGGCCGGCGACGACAAGACGCGCTCGCAGGCGCAGGGCGCGCAGGACCGGCTCGAGCAGACGCGCCTGCACGACCTGCAGATCAAGCTGATGGCGGCGATCGAGGCGAACCCGACGCTGCGCCAGTTCAAGCAGCAGATCCGCATCGATTCGACGCTGATGGGGCTGCGCATCGAGATCGTCGATACGCAGAAGCGGCCGATGTTCGCGATGTCGAGCGACCACGTCGAGCCGTACATGCGCGACATCCTGCGCGAGATCGGCAAGACGCTGAACGACGTGCCGAACCGGATCATCGTCCAGGGCCACACCGACGCGGTGCCGTACGCGGGCGGCGAGGGCGGCTACAGCAACTGGGAGCTGTCGGCCGACCGCGCGAACGCGTCGCGCCGCGAGCTGATCGCGGGCGGCATGGACGAGGCGAAGGTGCTGCGCGTGCTCGGCCTCGCGTCGACGCAGAATCTGAACAAGGCCGATCCGCTCGATCCGGAAAACCGCCGGATCAGCGTGATCGTGCTGAATCGCAAATCCGAAGACGCGCTGATGCGCGACGACGCGACGACCACGACGCTGTCGGCCGACGCGGCGGGCTCGAAGCTGCTGGCCCAGCAGCTCGGCGGCCCGGCGCCGGCCGCGCGACCGATGCTCGCGAGCGCCGTCGCCGTGGCGCCGAAACCCTGACGTTTCCCAGATTTCGAGACAGACATGATCCGAACCATTCTCGCCATCGACGACTCGGCGACCATGCGCGCGCTGCTGCAGGCGACGCTGGCGCAGGCCGGCTACGACGTGACGGTGGCGCCGGACGGCGAAGCCGGCTTCGACATGGCGGCCACCGTGCCGTACGACCTGGTGCTGACCGACCAGAACATGCCGCGCAAGAACGGGCTCGAGGTGATCGCCTCGCTGCGCAAGCTGACGGCATACGCGGACACGCCGATCCTCGTGCTGACCACCGAAGGCAGCGATGCCTTCAAGGACGCCGCGCGCGACGCGGGCGCGACCGGCTGGATCGAAAAGCCGATCGACCCGGCCGTGCTGATCGACCTGGTCGCGACGCTGTCCGAGCAGACCGCCTCCTGACATGTACGCGAAGAATTCAACCGGTGACCGGGCATGACTCTCGACATCACGCAGTTCTACCAGACCTTTTTCGACGAAGCGGACGAGTTGCTCGCGCAGATGGAGCAGCTGCTGCTGAACCTCGACGTCGGCTCGCCCGACCCCGAGGACCTGGCCGCGATCTTCCGCGCCGCGCATTCGATCAAGGGCGGCGCGGCGACCTTCGGCTTTTCCGCGCTGACCGAGACGACCCACATCCTCGAGTCGCTGCTCGACCGCGCGCGCAACCATGAGCTGACGCTGACCAAGGAAATGGTCGACGCGTTCCTCGAGACCAAGGACGTGCTGTCCGACCAGCTGGTCGACTATCGCGCCAGCGCGGAACCGGACGCGGCGGCTGCCGCGACGATCTGCGCGAAGCTCGAACGCCTGAAGGCCGAGAGCGGCGCGGGCGCGCCCGCGGACGCGGACGTCGCGCCGGCCGTGCCGGCCGCGCCGGCCGCGCCGGCCGAGGCCGCCGCACCGGCGCCGGCGCCCGTCGCCGACGACCGCGCGCCCGATCACGTGGTCGAACAGGCCGTCGCGGCCGCGCATCCGGCGGACAACGCCGGCGCGGGCGGCCCGCACCTGAAGATCACGCTCGTCGGCGTCGACGCGAAGGACCAGGCGCTGCTCACCGAGGAACTCGGCAATCTCGGCCGGATCGTCGGCCGCGAGGAAGCGGGCGCGGACCTGACGCTGTGGCTCGAATCGGACGTGCCGTCCGACGACATCGTCGCCGTGTGCTGCTTCGTGATCGACGACAGCCAAATCCGCATCGCGCGCGGCACCGCGCCGGCCGCACCGGCGGCGCCTGCCGCCGCGCCGGCCGCGCTCGAACCGGCCGCCGCGCCGGAGCCGGCCGCACGCGTCGAAGTATTCGCGCAAGCCGCCGGTGCCGCGCCGGCCGCCGCCGTGCCGCAAGCGCCGGCGCAGCCAGGCGCCGCCGCGCAACCGGCGCCGCAAGCGGCCCCGCAACCGCACGCCGAAGCCGCCGCGCCGGCTGCCCACGCCGCCGCCCACCACGACGACAAGCGTCCGCGCCCGGCCGCCGCCGCATCGGGCGCCGAAGGCAGCTCGATCCGCGTCGGCGTCGAGAAGGTCGACCAGTTGATCAACCTGGTCGGCGAACTCGTGATCACGCAGGCGATGCTCGCGGAAACGGCGAGCGCGTTCGATCCGGCGCTGCACGACCGCCTCTTCAACGGGATGGCACAACTGGAACGCAACGCGCGCGACCTGCAGGAAGCGGTGATGTCGATCCGCATGATGCCGATGGACTACGTGTTCAGCCGCTTCCCGCGCCTCGTGCGCGACCTGGCCGGCAAGCTCGGCAAGCAGGTCGAACTCGTCACGTTCGGCCAGGCGACCGAGCTCGACAAGAGCCTGATCGAGCGGATCATCGACCCGCTCACCCACCTCGTGCGCAACAGCCTCGACCACGGGATCGAGACCGTCGACAAACGCGTCGCCGCCGGCAAGGACTCGGTCGGCCAGCTCGTGCTGTCGGCCGCGCATCACGGCGGCAACATCGTGATCGAGGTCAGCGACGACGGCGGCGGCCTGAACCGCGAGCGGATTCTCGCGAAGGCCGCGAAGCAGGGCATGCAGATTCCCGACACCATCAGCGACGACGAAGTCTGGCAACTGATCTTCGCGCCGGGCTTCTCGACCGCCGAGACGGTGACCGACGTGTCGGGCCGCGGCGTCGGGATGGACGTCGTGAAGCGCAACATCCAGTCGATGGGCGGCCACGTCGAGATCAGCTCGCAGGCCGGCCGCGGCACGACCACGCGGATCGTGCTGCCGCTCACGCTCGCGATTCTCGACGGGATGTCGGTGAAGGTCGGCACGGAGATCTTCATCCTGCCGCTGAACTTCGTGATGGAGTCGCTGCAGCCGTCGAACGACGACATCTACACGGTCGGCAACGGCGAGCGCGTGGTGCGCGTGCGCGGCGAATACCTGCCGCTCGTCGCGCTGCACGAGGTGTTCTCGGTCGAGGACGCGCGCACCGATCCGACCCAGGGGATCGTCACGATCATGGAAACCGAGGGGCGCCGCTTCGCGATGCTCATCGACGAGCTGGTCGGCCAGCAGCAGGTGGTGGTGAAGAACCTCGAAACGAATTACCGCAAGGTGCACGGCATCTCGGCGGCGACCATCCTCGGCGACGGCAGCGTCGCGCTGATCGTCGACGTCGCGGCGCTGAACCGCGAAACCCGTGCGATGCACGGCGCCCGTGCCGGCGCCGAGCTCGCGATGATCTGATGTCTCTCGCCATTCAACCGATTGGGGGCAAACGTGTCTGCTGAAGTCCAAATGATCAATCCGGCCGCGGCGAACGCGGCAACGAGCCGCCGCGACGCGGAACAAGGCGACGCGACCGGCCAGGAATTCCTGGTGTTCACGCTCGGCGACGAGGAATACGGGATCGACATCCTGAAGGTGCAGGAAATCCGCGGCTACGACAGCGTCACGCGCATCGCGAACGCGCCGGACTTCATCAAGGGCGTGATCAACCTGCGCGGGATCATCGTGCCGATCGTCGACATGCGGATCAAGTTCCATCTCGGCCGCGTCGAGTACGACCACCAGACGGTCGTGATCATCCTGAACGTGTCGAACCGCGTGGTCGGGATGGTGGTCGACGGCGTGTCGGACGTGCTGACGCTGCAGACCGACCAGATCATGCCGGCGCCGGAGTTCGGCGCGACGCTGACGACCGAGTACCTGACGGGCCTCGGCACCGTCGATGGCCGGATGCTGATCCTGATGGACATCGAAAAGTTGATGTCGAGCCGTGAAATGGCGCTGATCGAAACACTCGGCGGGTAAGCGCGCCGCGCGCGCAGGAATTTCGGGAGAATCTGCAATGTTGCATAACTGGTCGATCCGCACGACGCTCACGGCGGTCGGACTCATCCTCGTGTGCCTGGCCGCCGCGGTCGGCGGGCTCGGCCTCTACGCGCTCAATCACGCGAGCCGTTCGCTCGACGAGATCGCGCACGTCGACCTGGCGGCGATTCACACGCTGGACGACACGGCCGCGCACCTGCTGCGCTCGCGCATAGCGCTCGATCGCTTTCGTACGCTGACCGAAGCCGGCAATGCGGCCGAGGCGTCGAAGGTGCTCGACCGTGCGCAGGAGCTGTTTACGAAGTCGAACCAGAACTGGCAGGCGTTCCAGTCGACGCCGAAGCTCGGCGTCGAGCAGGCGCTCGTCGACGAGCTCACCGCCCGCTACACGACGATCGTGAAGGAAGGCGTCGAGCCCGAATTTGCCGCGGCGCGCGCGGGCGACATGGCGGCGTACCACGCGATTGCCGACGCGAAGATCAGCCCGATGTTCGTCGCGTTCGACCAGACGGCGGCGGCCGTGATCGCATCGCTGCAGAAGCGCGCGGAAGAACGTCAGGCCGCGACGCAGTCGCAGATCTCGCTGATGGTCGCGCTGATCGCGGCCGGCATCGCGATCGCGTTCGTCGTCGTGATCGCGATCCGCTTCGCCATGCGCGGGCTGATCGTGAAGCCGCTCGAGGACGCGATCGCGCACTTCGAGCGCATCGCCGGCGGCGACCTCACGCAGCCGGTGAACGTGTCCAGCAGCAATGAGATCGGCCGCCTGTTCGGCGGCATCAAGCGGATGCAGGACGCCGTGACGACGATGGTGCAGGCCGTGCATCGCGGCACCGAGTCGATCGACGTCGGCGCGCGCGAGATCTCGACCGGCAACACCGACCTGTCGCAGCGCACCGAGGAGCAGGCCGCGTCACTGCAGGAAACCGCATCGAGCATGGAGCAGCTGACCGGCACCGTGCGGCAGAACGCGGAGAACGCGCGGCAGGCGAGCCAGCTCGCGGTGAACGCGTCCGACATCGCGACGCAGGGCGGCGACGTCGTCGGCCAGGTCGTGTCGACGATGCAGGACATCGCGGCGAGCTCGGGCAAGGTCGTCGACATCATCGGCACGATCGAAGGCATCGCGTTCCAGACCAACATCCTCGCGCTGAACGCGGCGGTCGAAGCCGCGCGCGCGGGCGAGCAGGGCCGCGGCTTCGCCGTGGTCGCGGGCGAAGTGCGCTCGCTGGCGCAACGCAGCGCGAGCGCCGCGAAGGAAATCAAGCAGCTGATCGGCGATTCGGCCGAGAAGGTCGAAAGCGGGTCGGCACTCGTCGCGCGCGCCGGCTCGACGATGGACGAGATCGTGCAGGCCGTGCGCCGCGTGACCGACATCATGGGCGAGATCAGCGCCGCGTCGGACGAGCAGTCGACCGGCATCGAGCAGGTCAATCGCGCGGTCGGCCAGATGGATTCGGTCACGCAGCAGAACGCGGCGCTCGTCGAGCAGGCCGCGGCGGCGGCCGCATCGCTCGAGGAGCAGACGCGCCAGATGAAGGCGGTCGTGTCGGAGTGGCGCGTCGCGGGCGGCATCGCGCTCGCGCCGGCGCGCAACGCTGCACGCCCGGCCGCGCACGCAGCGGCGCCGGCGTTGCCGTCGGCGCACCGTCACGAAGCCGCGCCGGCCGCATTGCCGGCACCGCAGGCTGCCGCGCAGCCGGCCCGTCGCGCCGCACCGGCGCCGCATGCCGCGGCACCGGCCGCGAGCCACGAAACCCGGCGCGCGCCGGACGCCGCCGCCGCACGCGCATCGAAGGAAGCGCCGGCCGCGGGCGGCTACGGCCCGCGTCTCGCGAAGGCGGCCGCCGCACCGGCGCCGAAGTCTGCCGAGAAGCCCGCACTGGTTCGCCCCGCGCTGAACGGCGAGAAGCCGGCGATGGCGGCGGCCGGCACGTCCGACGACGACTGGGAGACTTTCTAAGCCATGCCGTCCGCGCGCGCACCGTTTCGACCCGATGCACCGGATGCCTCGCCCCGCGCGGGCGAGCCGGGGCGCGACTTCGCGTTTACCGGCGCGGATTTCGCACGCATCCGCGCGCTGATCCATCAACGCGCGGGCATTTCGCTGTCCGAGCACAAGCGCGACATGGCGTACAGCCGGCTCGCACGTCGGCTGCGCGCCCGCGGCCTCGACACGTTCCGCGACTACCTCGACCTGCTCGAGCAGGAGGACGATCCGCTCGAGTGGGAAGCGTTCACCAACGCGCTGACGACGAACCTGACCGCGTTCTTCCGCGAGTCGCACCATTTCCCGATCCTCGCCGACTTCGTGAAGCGTCGCGCGGCGCCCGTGTCGGTGTGGTGCTCGGCGGCGTCGACCGGCGAGGAGCCTTACTCGATCGCGATCACGCTGATCGAGGCGCTCGGCGAATCGGCCGCGCGCGGCGCATCGATTCTCGCGACCGATCTCGACACGCAGGTGCTCGCGAAGGCCGAGGCCGGCATCTACACGTACGACCAGGTCAAGCACCTGAGCCCGGAGCGGCTCAAGCGCTTCTTCCTGAAAGGCACGGGCGCGCAGGCCGGCCGCGTGAAGGTGCGCCCGGAACTGCGCGCGATGATCCGCTTCGAGCAGCTGAACCTGACCGATGCCGACTACGGGATCGCGAAGCCGTTCGACGCGATCTTCTGCCGCAACGTGATGATCTATTTCGACAAGCCGACGCAGGGGCAGGTGCTGTCGCGCTTCGAGCCGCTCGTGAAGCCGGGCGGCCTGCTGTTCGCCGGGCATTCGGAGAATTTCACGTACGTCTCGCAGGCGTTCCGGCTGCGCGGGCAGACGGTGTACGAACTGACGCGCGATGCCGCGCCGGGCCTGCGCCCGCACGGCGCCGCACCGGCCGCGGCGGCGCCGCCGCGCGCCCATGCGCGTGCCGCGGGTGCCGTGCCCGCTTACGGAGAACGCGGATGAGCGCCCTGCCGATCGCGACCAATCGCTACTTCGACAACCACTTCGAACGCCCCGGCGTGAAGCTGCTGCCGAACGAGTTCTACACGACGTCCGAGGACATGGTGCTGATGACCGTGCTCGGCTCGTGCGTCGCCGCGTGCCTGCACGACCCGTTGGCGGGCATCGGCGGGATGAATCACTTCATGCTGCCCGACGACGGCGCCGATGCCGGCGCGGCCGCGTCGGAGTCGATGCGCTACGGCGCGTACGCGATGGAAGTGCTGATCAACGAACTGATCAAGGCCGGCGGCCGCCGCGAGCGCTTCGAGGCGAAGGTGTTCGGCGGCGCGGCCGTGCTGGCCGGGATGACGACCATCAACATCGGCGACCGCAACGCGGATTTCGTGCGCCGCTATCTCGCGCTCGAACGCATCCGCATCACCGCGGAGGACTTGCAGGGCGTGCACCCGCGCAAGGTCGCGTTCATGCCGCGCACCGGCCGCGCGATGGTGAAGAAGCTGCGGCTGCAGGTGCCGGGCGTGACCGAGCGCGAAGCCGCGCTGGCGCGCGAGGCCGACCGCGTGCGCGCCGAGCGGCCGCGCGCGCACGTCGAGCTGTTCGCGGCGAAGCGGCCGGCCGCGCCGCCGCCGGCACGCCCGCGCATCGAGCTGTTCGGCGCACGCGGCGGCGCGGGCGCGCAGACGACGAACACGAAGGCCGGCAGCCCGTTTGCGGCCAACCTTTCGAGAAAGCAGGAGGCATGACCGCAGTGCAGAAGATCAAAGTGTTGTGCGTCGACGACTCGGCGCTGATCCGCAGCCTGATGACGGAGATCATCAACAGCCAGCCCGACATGGAAGTGTGCGCGACCGCGCCCGATCCGCTCGTCGCGCGCGAGCTCATCAAGCAGCACAACCCGGACGTCCTGACGCTGGACGTCGAAATGCCGCGCATGGACGGGCTCGACTTCCTCGAGAAGCTGATGCGCCTGCGGCCGATGCCGGTCGTGATGGTGTCGTCGCTGACCGAGCGCGGCTCCGAAATCACGCTGCGCGCGCTCGAACTCGGCGCGGTGGATTTCGTCACGAAGCCGCGCGTCGGGATTCGCGACGGCATGCTCGACTACGCGGAAAAGCTCGCGGACAAGATCCGTGCGGCATCGCGCGCGCGCGTGCGCCAGGCGCCGCAGCCGCAGGCCGCCGCGCGCACGGCGAGCGGCCAGCCGGCCGCGCCGATGGTCAACAACCCGCTCGTCAGTACCGAGAAGCTGATCATCATCGGCGCGTCGACGGGCGGCACCGAGGCGATCCGCGAGGTGCTGACGCCGCTGCCGCCGGACGCGCCGGCGGTGCTGATCGCGCAGCACATGCCGCCCGGCTTCACGAAGTCCTTCGCGCAGCGGCTGAACGGCCTGTGCCGGATCGCGGTGAAGGAAGCCGAGCACGGCGAGCGCGTGCTGCCGGGCCATGCGTACATCGCGCCGGGCCATGCGCACTTGCTGCTCGCGCGCAGCGGCGCGAACTACATCGCGCAGCTGTCCGACGAGCCGCCGGTGAACCGGCACCGGCCGTCGGTCGACGTGCTGTTCCGCTCGGCGGCGCAGCATGCGGGCAAGAACGCGATCGGCGTGATCCTTACGGGGATGGGCCGCGACGGCGCGGCCGGCCTGCTGGACATGAAGCGCGCGGGCGCCCACACGTTCGCGCAGGACGAGGCGAGCTGCATCGTGTTCGGGATGCCGCGCGAGGCGATCGCGCTCGGCGGCGCGGACGAGGTCGCGCCGCTTTCGGAGATGAGCCGGCGCGTGATGGCGCGACTGGCGACGATGGGCGACCGCGTGCAGCGCGTCTGAATGAAATGTCACGGGGCACGTGCGATGCTGCGGGCCCCGACGGTAACGAATCTGCAAAGGAACGACGATGGACAAGAGCATGAAAATCCTGGTGGTGGACGATTTCCCGACGATGCGCAGGATCGTCCGCAACCTGCTCAAGGAACTGGGCTACACGAACGTCGACGAAGCCGAGGACGGCGCGGCCGGCCTCGCGCGGCTGCGCGGCGGCGGCTTCGACTTCGTGATCTCCGACTGGAACATGCCGAACCTCGACGGCCTCGCGATGCTGAAGGAAATCCGCGCGGACGCGACGCTCACGCACCTGCCGGTGCTGATGGTCACGGCCGAGTCGAAGAAGGAGAACATCATCGCGGCCGCGCAGGCGGGCGCGAGCGGCTACGTCGTGAAGCCGTTCACGGCCGCGACGCTCGACGAGAAGCTGAACAAGATCATCGACAAGATGGCCAAGGCCGGGAGCTGACGTGAACGAGCCGATCCATGCGGCGCTTGCCGGCGCGGCAGTCAACGCCGACGGCCACGCCGAAGGCGCCGATTACGCGAGCGACCGGATCCTCGCGCGCATCGGCCACGTCACGCGCACGCTGCGCGATTCGATGCGCGAGCTCGGGCTCGACAAGCATGTCGAGCGCGCGGCGGAAGCCGTGCCCGATGCCCGCGACCGGCTGCGCTACGTCGCGACGATGACCGAGCAGGCGGCCGAGCGCGTGCTGAACGCGATCGAGGTCGCGAAGCCGATGCAGGAGCGCATCCAGAACGAGGCCGAGGCGCTCGATGCGCGCTGGGCGCAGTGGTATGCGGCGCCGATCGAGCACGCGGAAGTGCGCGAGCTGATGGACGACACGCGCACGTTCCTGCGCGCGCTGCCGGAGGCGGCGTCGGCGACCAGCGCGCAGCTGCTCGAGATCATGCTCGCGCAGGATTTCCAGGATCTGACCGGGCAGGTGATCAAGAAGATCATGGACATGGTCTACCTGATCGAGCAGCAGCTGCTCACGGTGCTCGTCGAGAACATCGCGCCCGAGCGGCGCGAGCAGTTCGCGGCGACCGCAGCCGCGCTCGCGGCCGAGCAGATCAGCGCGACCGGCAGCCCCGAGTCGCTGCTGAACGGGCCGCAGATCGCGCCGGAAGGCAAATCCGACGTCGTGCAGGACCAGGCGCAGGTCGACGACCTGCTCGCGAGTCTCGGCTTCTGATGCTGTCTCATCGCATCGGCGCCGCGCCCGATCGTGGCGCGGCCCGGTGCGCGTGGCTTTCCCCCATGCTCGTCACGACGCGCCCCCGCGCGCGGGTCGTGCCGCACGTCATGTTGCGTTGCGTCATGCAACGTTGATTTGACACTCCGACACACTCCGCAGGCATACTACGCGTCAGCAGCAACGAAGCGTCATTCTTAAGACTTTCATTTGTTGGCCCGCAGCGCCGCGCCTGACGATGGCGCCGCCGGCAACGAAGCCAGTCCCTTGGGGGGGAACGTGAAGCTGAAACGCTTGGGCTGGGCCGCCGCGCATGCGACGGCCGCAATGGGTGTGCTGTGGGCCGTCCACGCACAGGCCGAACTGGGCGGCGCGCCGATGTCGCCGCCGGCGGACGATCGCGCCGCCACGGTGCGCGCGCTGCAGCGCGCGATGCGCTCCGCCGACGGCGCGCAGGCGAACGCGGCCGCCTACACCGTCCGCGAGATCACGCTCGGATCGGGCACCGTCATCCACGAATACACGAGCACGGCCGGCACCGTGTTCGGCCTCGCCTGGCGCGGGCCGAGCATGCCGGACCTCGAGTCGCTGCTCGGCAGCTATTTCCCGCAGTACACCGCCGGCGTCCAGGTCGCGCATGCGGCGCGCGGCTGGCGCGCGCCCGTGTCCGTCGATACGAGCGGCCTCGTGATCCGCACCGGCGGCCACATGGGCGCCTTCGCGGGCCAGGCATGGCTGCCGACGGCGCTGCCTGCCGGGCTGACCGGCAACGACATCCAGTGACAGCGGGAGAGCGATCTTGCGAATTCCTCGTACCTTCAAGCGCTGGCTCGGCCTGCTGAGCGTCGCGGCCGCGACGGCCATGCTCGTGACCGCCTGCGGCGGCGGCGATGACAACGGCGGGAGCAGCGGCAACAACGGCGGCTCCAACGTATCGGACGGCAATACCGCGAACACGGCGGTGATCACGGTCGGCACCGGTGTCGCGCACGTGATCAACATCCCGACCGTCAACGTGAAGATCTGCGTGCCGGGCACGACGAACTGCCAGGTGGTCAACAACGTCCTCGTCGATACGGCGTCGTACGGGCTGCGGCTGGTCAGCAGCGCGCTGTCGTCGGGCGTGTTGAACAACCTGCCGCAGACGACGAGCGGCGGCGCGCCCGTGGCCGAGTGCGGCAAGTTCGTGTCGAGCTTCACGTGGGGCTCGGTGCGCACCGTCGACCTGTCGATCGGCACCGAGCAGGCGGGCTCGCTACCGGTGCAGATCATCGGCGATCTCGGCACCAGCAACGTGCCGGGTTCATGCTCGAACAACGGCGCCCGAACGTCGGCCAACACCGCCGGCGACCTCGGCGCGAACGGCATCCTCGGCATCGGTCCGGCACCGGTCGATTGCGGCACGAGCTGCGCGACGTCGACGTCGGCGACGTCCAACAACTACTACGCATGCCCGAACGGCAATTCGAGCTGCGCGGTGGCGCTGGTGCCGGTTGCGCAGCAGGTCGCCAACCCGGTCCATCGCTTCGCGACCGACAACAACGGCGTGATCGTGCAGATGCCGAACATCTCGAGCAGCGGGCAGGGCAGCGCGACGGGCCTGCTGACGTTCGGGATCAATACGCAGAGCAACAACGCGCTCGGGGCGTCGACGGTGCTGACGTCGACGACGACGGGCGACGTCGATGCGACCTTCCTTGGCGGAAACGTGACCGCGTTCTTCGATACGGGCTCGAACGCGTACTTCTTCAACGATTCGTCGCAGACGAGGTGCTCGACCAACACGCAGTTCTACTGCCCGTCGTCGACGACCACCTATACGGCGACGCTGACCGGCAAGAACGGTGTGTCGGGCGGCGTGTCGATGCCCGTCGCGAACGCCGATGTGCTGTTCGCGAATTCGTCGACGTTCGCGTTCAACGACATCGCCGGCCCGTTCGGTCCGGCTGGCTGGCTCGATCTCGGCATGCCGCACTTCTACGGCAAGACGATCTACTTCGGGATGGACCGGACCGGCAGCGGCGGCGCGCAGCCTTACGTCGCGTTCTGATCGCGCACGCACGGCGGCGGCAGGAAAGGGGGCGAGCGATCGCCCCCTTTTTTTCGCCTTCGCCGGCGGTGACGCACTACGCATCGGGCGGCCGCGCCGTGCCGGCACAGCGCCTACGATATAAGGCCGGCACCGGTGCCGGCACGACATCGAGGAGACAACGCCATGAGCCAGCGTATTCAACGCATCACGCCGTTTCTGTGGTTCGACCGCGACGCCGAGGCGGCCGCCCGCTTCTACGTGTCGGTGTTCGACGACGCGCGCATCCTGAACGTCGCCCGCTACGGCAAGTCCGGTGCGCAGGCGTCCGGGCAGGCCGAGGGCGCGGTGATGACGGTGTCGTTCGAACTGGACGGGCAGGCGTTTCTCGCGCTGAACGGCGGCCCGGCGTTTCCGCTCACGCCGGCCGTGTCGTTCGTCGTCAACTGCCGCGACCAGCAGGAGATCGACCGCTACTGGACGGCCCTGTCCGACGGCGGCGACGAGCGCGCGCAGCAGTGCGGCTGGCTGCGCGACCGCTTCGGCGTGTCGTGGCAAGTGGTGCCCGTGCAGATGGCCGAACTGATGGCGGGCGATCCGGCACGCGCCGAGCGTGTGATGGCGCAGGTGATGAAGATGAAGAAACTCGATCTCCATGTGCTGGAGCAGGCGGCGGCGGGCTAGCGCGAACGCCGGCCGGGACGCGCCGTTCCCGACGTGCGTGCGTGACGCCCGGCAATATTCCCGGTCGGCCGGTAAATGCGCGCCGAACGATCGATTCGATTATCGATCGCGGCGCGTTTCATGCTGGTGTAATCAAGTCATGGATTATATGGCCGTCGTTTATGTCGGGACGTCGCGATTATAAAAATGACGTGACATGCCCGCAGGCGATGCAGCGTTCCGCCGCTGAAGCCGCTCCTGTTATGCCGGAGCCCGCGTGCGAGCCGGTCGGCACGCGAAAAGAGATGCAATGCCCGGAAATTCAAACTTATAATGCCCGCGTTGTTTCCGGGGTCGCCGATATAAAACATGAGGGCAATAAAATGAATTTCACCGAAGCCGTTCGTTCCGCACTCAATCAATATGCGAAATTCGAGGGCCGCGCGCGCCGTGCCGAATACTGGTATTTCGCGTTGCTGACCAGCGTCGTGTCGATCGTCTGCCAGGTGATCACCATGGCGGGGCGCGACGCGAGCGCACTTTCGCTGCTGCTGATGATCGTCGCGGCCGTCGTGTCGCTCGCGCTGGTGCTGCCGAGCCTCGCGGTCACCGTCCGTCGCCTGCACGATACGGGCCGCTCCGGCTGGTTCCTGCTGATCGCGTTCATTCCGATCGTCGGCGGGATCCTGCTGCTCGTGTGGATGTGCTCGCGCGGCACCAACGGCCCGAACCGTTTCGGCTCGGATCCGATCCCGGTGATCTGAGCGCCGCCCGCCTCGACGCGCGACACCGTCGCGTCGGGGCGGGCCGACGATCGTTCCGCGGCCGCCTCGATCTCCCGCTTCCCCGCTTCATCCCCTCACACGCCTCACCGCGCCCGCCCGCGATCGCGGTTTCCACCGCCTCCCGGCGCGCCGCGCCTGCCCGCGACGTCCCGCCGCACCGGCTCGCCCGATTCCCCGAAATACCCCCCTTTCCCGGCTTTGCTCGACCGATCGGCGTTTGACGTGCGCATGAATAATCGGTGCCACTGGAAAGCGGCATTTCGCCGTACCCGACTGGAGGCACCGTGGCAGACGAGAGCGATCTCGACAGAACCGAAGCCGCCACTCCGAGACGCCGCGAGAAGGCGCGCGAGGAGGGGCAGGTCGCGCGTTCGCGCGAACTGGCTTCGTTCGCGCTGCTCGCGGCCGGGTTCTACGGTGCGTGGCTGCTCGCGGGTCCGTCGGGCGCCCATCTCCAGACGATGCTGCGCGGCGCGTTCGCGTTCGATCGCGCGACCGCGTTCGACACGCACCGGATGCTGTCGGCGGCCGGCAGCGCGAGCGTCGAAGGTCTCGCCGCGCTGCTGCCGATCCTCGCGCTCACCGGCCTCGCCGCGCTGCTCGCGCCGATGGCGCTCGGCGGCTGGCTGATCTCGCAGAAGACCTTCGAACTCAAGTTCGACCGCCTGAACCCGATCTCCGGCCTCGGCCGGATGTTCTCGATCCAGGGGCCGATCCAGCTCGGGATGTCGCTCGCGAAGACGCTCGTCGTGGGCGGGATCGGCGGGATCGCGATCTGGCGCAGCAAGGACGAGCTGCTCGGCCTCGCGACCCAGCCGCTCGGCTCGGCGCTCGCCGATGCGATGCACCTGGTCGCCGTGTGCTGCGGCACGACGGTCGCCGGGATGCTGGTGGTCGCCGCGCTCGATGTGCCTTACCAAATCTGGCAGTACAACAAGAAGTTGCGCATGACGAAGGAAGAAGTGAAGCGCGAGCATCGCGAGAACGAAGGCGATCCGCACGTGAAGGGCCGCATCCGCCAGCAGCAGCGCGCGATCGCGCGGCGCCGGATGATGGCCGCCGTGCCGAAGGCCGACGTGGTCGTCACGAACCCGACGCACTTCGCCGTCGCGCTGCAGTACACGGACGGCGAGATGCGCGCGCCGAAGGTCGTCGCGAAGGGCGTGAACCTCGTCGCCGCGCGCATCCGCGAGCTCGCGGCCGAGCACAACGTGCCGCTGCTCGAAGCGCCGCCGCTCGCGCGTGCGCTGTATCACAACGTCGAACTCGAACGCGAGATTCCCGGCTCGCTGTACTCGGCCGTCGCCGAAGTGCTCGCGTGGGTCTACCAGTTGAAGCGCTTCCGCTCGGAAGGCGGCGACTTCCCGGCCGCGCCGGTCGATCTCGACGTGCCGGCGGAACTCGACAAGGGGTCGTCGGTATCGGCCGACGACGAGCGTGAAGAAGCCGAAGACACGCTCGGCAAGCAAGGAAACGCAGCATGAGCACCCCGACCACCGGCCTGTTCGCCAAACGCCAGAATCCGTTCGCCGGCACCAACCTGCGCGCACTCGCGGGCCCGATCCTCATCTGCATGATCCTGGGGATGATGATCCTGCCGCTGCCGCCGATGCTGCTGGATCTGCTGTTCACGTTCAACATCGCGTTGTCGGTGATGGTGCTGCTCGTCAGCATGTACACGATGAAGCCGCTCGACTTCGCGGCGTTCCCGAGCGTGCTGCTGTTCTCGACGCTGTTGCGTCTGTCGCTGAACGTCGCGTCGACGCGCGTCGTGCTGCTCGAGGGCCACACCGGCCCCGACGCGGCCGGCCAGGTGATCGAGGCGTTCGGCCACTTCCTCGTCGGCGGCAACTTCGCGGTCGGCATCGTTGTCTTCGTGATCCTGATGATCATCAACTTCATGGTGATCACGAAGGGCGCGGGGCGGATCGCCGAAGTGTCCGCGCGCTTCACGCTCGACGCGATGCCGGGCAAGCAGATGGCGATCGACGCCGACCTGAACGCGGGCCTCATCAACGAAGAGCAGGCACGCAAGCGGCGCCTCGCCGTGTCGCAGGAAGCCGAGTTCTACGGCTCGATGGACGGCGCGTCGAAGTTCGTGCGCGGCGACGCGATCGCGGGCCTGATCATCATGGCGATCAACGTGATCGGCGGGCTGATCGTCGGGATGGTGCAGCACGACATGTCGTTCGCGGCGGCCGGCACCAACTACACGCTGCTGACGATCGGCGACGGCCTCGTCGCGCAGATCCCGTCGCTCGTGATTTCGACGGCGGCCGGCGTGATCGTGTCGCGGGTCGCGACCGACGAGGACATCGGCACGCAGATCACCGGCCAGCTGTTTACCAACCCGCGCGTGCTGACCATCACCGGCGCGATCATCGTGCTGATGGGGCTGATCCCGGGCATGCCGCACTTCGCGTTCCTCGCGCTCGGCGGCGGCGCGATCTGGCTTGCCCGCACGCAAGTCCGCCGCGCGGCGGCCCGCGTGGCGGCCGGCGACGTGACCGAGATCGCACCGCCCGCCGCGCTGCCGGGCGACAGCCACGAGGCAACCTGGGACGACGTGCAGCTGATCGATCCGCTTGGCCTCGAAGTCGGCTACCGGCTGATTCCGCTCGTCGACAAGAACAGCGACGGCGAACTGCTCAAGCGCATCAAGAGCATCCGCAAGAAATTCGCGCAGGAGATCGGTTTCCTGCCGCCGGTGATCCACATCCGCGACAACCTCGAACTGCGGCCGAACGCGTACCGGATCGCGCTGAAGGGCGTCGAGATCGGCGCGGGCGAAGTGTTCCCGGGCCAGTGGCTCGCGATCAACCCGGGCCAGGTGACGGCCGCGCTGCCGGGTGCAGTGACGCAGGATCCGGCATTCGGGCTGCCCGCCGTGTGGATCGACGTCGCGATGCGCGAGCAGGCGCAGGTGTACGGCTACACGGTCGTCGATGCGAGCACGGTCGTCGCGACGCACCTGAACCATCTGGTCGTCCAGCACGCGGCCGAACTGCTCGGCCGCCAGGAAGTGCAGGCGCTGGTCGAGCGCACCGGCAAGGATGCGCCGTCGCTCGTCGAGGACCTCGTGCCGAAGACGATCTCGCTGACGACGCTGCAGAAAGTGCTGCAGAACCTGCTCGAGGAAGGCGTGCCGATCCGCGACATGCGCACGATCCTCGAGGCCGTGTCCGAACACGCGGGCCGCGGCGACGCATACGAGATCACCGCCGCGGTGCGGCTGTCGCTCGGCCGTGCGATCACGCAGCAGTGGTATCCGGGCTCGGGCGAGATGCAGGTGATGGGCCTCGATTCGAATCTCGAGCGCGTGCTGTCGCAGGCGCTCGCCACCGGCGCGAACCCGGGCCTCGAGCCCGGCCTCGCGCACAACCTTCTGACCGGCACGCAACAGGCGATGCTGCGTCAACAGAATCTCGGGCTGCCGCCGGTGCTGCTGGTGCAGCACGCGCTGCGCGCGATGCTCGCGCGTTTCCTGCGCCGCAGCCTGCCGCAACTGAAAGTGCTGTCGTATGCCGAAGTGCCGGACACGCGCACGATCAAAGTCGTTAACGTCATCGGGGGTTCCGCTTGAACATTCGCAAATTCACCGGCGCGACCAGCCGCGACGCGCTTCGCCTCGTGCGCGAGGCACTCGGCGCCGACGCCGTCGTGCTGTCGAACCGCACGCTCGATGACGGCAGCGTCGAAATCGTCGCACTCGCCGATTCGGATCTCGCTGCGGTCACGCCGCCGGCCGCCGTCCGGGCACGCACCGTCGCGCCGCGCGCGCCGGAATCCGTGCCGGCCGCGGCCGTCCCGGGCATCGTGTCGCGCCCGGGTGCCGCGCTCGCGCG
Organism: Burkholderia sp. BCC1638; assembly: GCF_902833195.1. NCBI lineage: Bacteria > Pseudomonadati > Pseudomonadota > Betaproteobacteria > Burkholderiales > Burkholderiaceae > Burkholderia > Burkholderia sp. BCC1638. The sequence continues at coordinate 69,391 of NZ_CADFEC010000013.1, read as the reverse complement.
CCCGGCCGTCAATCCGTATGCGGCGGGCGAAGGCGGCCTGCCGGACGTGTTCTCGTCGGTGTTCGGCGCAAGCGCCGAAGCGACGAAGCCGGCAGCCGAAGCGGCCGCCTTCGACGCCGGCATGGACGCGGCATCGAACGCGCCGGTCGCGCCTGCGCCCGCTGCCGGCACGCCGGCTGCAGCGTCCGAACCCGCGCCGTGGCTCGTCGAGCACGCGAAGCGCCTGACCCAGCAGCGCGAAGCGCTGATCGCCCGCGCGCAGGCCGCACCGGCCGCGCCGCAGGCACCGGCGCGCGCGCAGCAGGACGCCGCGTCCGCGACGCCGGCCGGCTGGGCGCGCGACATCGTGCGCGACGCCGAACGCCGGATGCCGTCGGCCGCCGCGCCGATGACCCGCCAGAGCGAAGCGAGCGCCACGAAGCCGGCCGAACGCACGCGCCTGTCCGCGGAAGCGGCGGCCGCGGTGGCTGACGCGGTGAAGACGCGCATCGAGAGCATCGTCAACGATACGGTGATGCACGAGCTCGGCGCGATGCGCGGGATGATGGAAGAGCAGTTCGACAGCCTGATGTGGCACGACCGCCAGCGCCGCAGCCCGGTGCACGGCGCGCTGACCAGGCACCTGTTCTCGGCCGGCTTCTCCGCGCAACTGGTGCGCATGCTGGTCGACAACCTGCCGTCCGGCGACGACGCGCAAACCTTCGAGCAGGCCGCCGAATGGGCGCAGTCGGTGCTCGCCGCGAACCTGCCGGTGCTCGAGAGCGAAGACGCGCTGATGGAGCGCGGCGGCGTGTTCGCGCTGATGGGGCCGACCGGCGTCGGCAAGACGACCACCACGGCGAAGCTCGCCGCGCACTGCGTGATGCGCTTCGGCGCGAGCAAGGTCGCGCTCCTGACCACCGACAGCTACCGGATCGGCGGCCACGAGCAGCTGCGCATCTTCGGCAAGATCCTCGGCGTGCCCGTGCACGCGGTGAAGGATGCGGGCGATCTCGAGCTCGCGCTGTCCGAGCTGCGCAACAAGCACATCGTGCTGATCGACACGATCGGCATGAGCCAGCGCGACCGCGCGCTGTCCGACCAGATCGCGATGCTGCACGGCGCGAACGCGCCGGTGCAGCGCCTGCTGCTGCTCAACGCGACGAGCCACGGCGACACGCTCAACGAGGTCGTCCAGGCCTACCGCAGCGCGGCCGAGTATCCCGATCTCGCCGGCTGCATCCTGACCAAGCTCGACGAGGCGACCCACCTCGGCGGCGTGCTCGACACGGTGATCCGCTACAAGCTGCCGGTCCATTACGTGTCGACCGGCCAGAAAGTGCCGGAAAACCTGTACGTCGCATCGACCCGGTTCCTGCTGAAGAGCGCGTTCTGTGTGCCGCGCGACGGCTCGCCCTTCGTGCCGCAAGACGAGGACATGCCGACGCTGCTTTCCGCACTGACCGCACGTTCCACCGCCGAGCTGCACGAGGTGCGATTTGGATAAACGGATCATCGATCAGGCCGAAGGGCTGCGGCGCCTGCTGGCCGGGCGCGCGTCGCGCATCGTCGCGGTGACGGGCGGGCCGGCGGGCGTCGGCTGCACGACGACCGTCGTGAACGTCGCGGCCGCGCTGACCGCGCTCGGCAAGGACGTGCTCGTCGTCGACGAGCGCGCCGACGTGCATTCGGCCACGGCGACGCTCGCGGGCGCGTGGCTGCGCGACGGCGAACGCACGCGCGTCGCCGCCGGGTTCGGCCTGTGCGCTGCCGCGCGGGACGGCTACAGCGATTCGCAACTGAGCGACTTCGTCGACGGCCAGGCCGACATCGTGCTGGTCGACGCGCAACTCGGTGCGGACGGCACGTTCTCCCCGCTCGCGCGCGAGGCGCACGACGTGCTGATCGTCACGCGGGTCGCCGCGCAGGCGATCACCGAGGCGTATGCGTGCATGAAGCGCCTGCATTTCGCGCACGCGGTCGCGCAGTTCCGCGTGCTGACCAATCACGTCGGCAGCCATGCCGACGCCAGGACCGCATTCGACAACCTCGCGGGCGTCGCGAGCCGCTACCTGACGGTGTCGATCGCCGACGCCGGCTGCGTGAGCGCCGATCCGCTCGTCGAGCATGCGCGCGACCTGATGCATACCGCGGTCGACGCGTTCCCGTCGTCGGTTGCCGCGCGCGATTACCGGCAGATCGCCGCCGACCTGCTGTACTGGCCGATGCGCCCGCGATCGGGCGCCGGCCGCGCCGTGCATGCGGGCGGCAAGCCGTCGTACGAGGCGGGTGCGGCACACGCCGCGTGAGCGCCACCGGAAGGAGAGAGCCATGATGTACAACGCTCAAGGAAAGATGACCCAGGCCGACGTGCTCGCGCAATACGCGCCGCTCGTGCGGCGCCTGGGGCTGCAGCTCGTCGCGAAGATGCCGGCGAGCGTCGATCTCGACGACCTGATCCAGGCCGGCATGATCGGCCTGATGGACGCGGCCGGCCGCTACAAGGAAGACCAGGGCGCGCAGTTCGAGACCTACGCGACCCAGCGCATCCGTGGCGCGATGCTCGACGAACTGCGCAGCAACGACTGGCTGCCGCGCAGCCTGCGCAAGACGTCGCGCGAGGTCGAGCACGCGGTGCACCAGGTCGAGCAGCATCTCGGCCGCTCGGCGAGCGAGACCGAGATCGCACAGCACCTGAAGATGCCGCTCGACGAATACCAGGGGATGCTGCAGGACCTGCACGGCAGCCAGCTCATCTACTACGAGGATTTCGATCGCGCGGCCGACGACGAGCCGTTCCTCGACCGCTATCGCGTCGATCATGCCGATCCGTTGTCGTCGCTGCTCGACGAACACCTGCGCGAGGCGCTCGTCGAAGCGATCGAGCGGCTGCCCGAGCGCGAGAAACTGCTGATGTCGCTGTACTACGAGCGCGGGCTGAACCTGCGCGAGATCGGCGCGGTGCTCGAGGTCAGCGAGTCGCGCGTGTGCCAGCTGCACAGCCAGGCCGTCGCGCGGCTGCGCGCGCGGTTGCGCGAACAGGCATGGGTCGGCGCCGAGAACTGACCCTTTCATAGCGCCCGCGCGCGCCGACGCCGCGCGCGGTGCGTGGCGCGCGACGCGCATTTCCCGCGCCGATTTGCTACAATCCCTCCCGCTTCCCGAGGAGCGTTGCGACGGACCATCCTGCGTCCGCCAGGCTCGGAAAGCTTCACCAAGCAGCCGTGCGGCAACATTCGCGCCGGCCCCGCTTCCTGAACGGCGCTCACGTCACCAATTTCTAGAACTTTTTTAGAAAGGAGGGCGTGATGAACGCCATTATCGATTCGCAAGCTTCCAAGGATTACATCGTCGCCGACATGGCGCTTGCCGGCTGGGGCCGCAAGGAGCTGAACATCGCCGAGACCGAAATGCCGGGCCTCGTGCAGATCCGCGACGAATACAAGGCGCAGCAGCCGCTGAAGGGCGCGCGCATCGCAGGTTCGCTGCACATGACGATCCAGACCGGCGTGCTGATCGAGACGCTGAAGGCGCTCGGCGCCGATGTCCGCTGGGCGTCGTGCAACATCTTCTCGACGCAGGACCACGCCGCTGCCGCGATCGTCGAAGCCGGCACGCCGGTGTTCGCGTTCAAGGGCGAGTCGCTCGACGAATACTGGGAATTCTCGCACCGCATCTTCGAATGGCCGAACGGCGAATTCGCGAACATGATCCTGGACGACGGCGGCGACGCAACGCTGCTGCTGATCCTCGGCTCGAAGGCCGAGAAGGACCGTTCGGTGATCGCGAAGCCGACCAACGAGGAAGAAGTCGCGCTCTTCAAGTCGATCGCGAAGCACCTCGACGCCGATCCGACCTGGTACTCGACGCGCCTCGCACACATCAAGGGCGTGACCGAAGAAACCACGACCGGCGTGCATCGCCTGTACCAGATGGAAAAGGACGGCCGCCTGCCGTTCCCGGCGTTCAACGTGAACGATTCGGTCACGAAGTCGAAGTTCGACAACCTGTACGGCTGCCGCGAGTCGCTCGTCGACGGCATCAAGCGCGCGACCGACGTGATGATCGCGGGCAAGGTCGCGGTCGTCGCGGGCTACGGCGACGTGGGCAAGGGCTGCGCGCAATCGCTGCGCGGCCTGGGCGCGACCGTGTGGGTCACCGAAATCGATCCGATCTGCGCGCTGCAGGCGGCGATGGAAGGCTACCGCGTCGTGACGATGGAATACGCGGCCGACAAGGCCGACATCTTCGTGACGGCGACCGGCAACTACCACGTGATCAACCACGATCACATGAAGGCGATGCGCCACAACGCGATCGTCTGCAACATCGGCCACTTCGACTCGGAAATCGACGTCGCGTCGACCCGCCAGTATCAGTGGGAAAACATCAAGCCGCAGGTCGACCACATCATCTTCCCGGACGGCAAGCGGGTGATCCTGCTGGCCGAAGGCCGCCTCGTGAACCTCGGCTGCGCGACCGGCCACCCGTCGTTCGTGATGTCGAACTCGTTCGCGAACCAGACGCTCGCGCAGATCGAACTCTTCACGCGCGGCGAACAGTACGAGAACAAGGTGTACGTGCTGCCGAAGCATCTCGATGAAAAGGTCGCGCGCCTGCACCTCGCGCGCATCGGCGCGAACCTGTCCGTGCTGTCGGACGAGCAGGCTTCGTACATCGGCGTGCAGAAGGACGGCCCGTTCAAGCCGAACCACTACCGCTACTGATGCACCGCCGCCGCCGCGCCGCGTTCATGCGCGGCGCGCGGCACGGTGCCGGACCGCCGGCCGCCGCGCCGTGTCCGCCGCCGCGCGGGCACGTGCGGCGGCCGGCGGCGGCCACTGACCGACCAGATCGACAACCGAACCGGAGCCCTCCATGAGCGTCATCCTCACCTGGGTCATCAACGCCCTCGCGCTGCTGATCATCACGTACCTCGTGCCGTCGATCCACATCAAGAGCTTCGGCACCGCGCTGATCATCGCGGTCGTGCTCGGCCTGATCAACACGGTGATCAGGCCGGTGCTGATCCTGCTGACGCTGCCGGTCACGATCGTCACGCTCGGGGTGTTCATCCTCGTCGTGAACGCGCTGTGCTTCTGGTTCGCGTCGTCGCTGCTGAAGGGTTTCGAGGTGTCGGGTTTCTGGTCGGCGTTCTTCGGTTCGATCCTGTACAGCATCGTGTCGTGGCTGCTGTCCGCGCTGATCTTCGGGCAGCGCGACATCGGCTGACGGCCGCGCCCATTCTTGCGAATCATGAAATCGATCGAACTCTCGTTTGAATTCTTCCCGCCGAAGACGGCGGACGGCGTCGAAAAGCTGCGCGCGACGCGTGCGCAGCTGCTGCCGCTGAAGCCGAAATTCGTCTCCGTGACGTTCGGCGCCGGCGGCTCGACGCAGCAGGGCACGCTCGATACCGTGCTCGACATGCAGAAGGACGGCCTCGAGGCCGCGCCGCACCTGTCGTGCATCGGCTCGTCGCGCGACAACCTGCGCGCGATCCTCGACCAGTACCGCTCGCACGGCATCCGGCATATCGTCGCGCTGCGCGGCGATCTGCCGTCGGGGATGGGCGAGGTCGGCGAGCTGCGCTATGCGTCCGAGCTCGTCAGCTTCATCCGCGCCGAGCATGGCGACTGGTTCCACATCGAAGTCGCCGGCTATCCGGAATACCACCCGCAATCGCGCTCGCCGAAGGCCGATCTGGAAAACTTCGCGCGCAAGGTGAAAGCCGGCGCGAATTCCGCGATCACGCAGTACTTCTTCAACGCCGACGCGTATTTCCGCTTCGTCGACGATGCGCGCAAGCTGGGTGTGGACGTGCCGATCGTGCCGGGCATCATGCCGATCACGAACTTCTCGCAGCTGATGCGCTTCTCGGAAATGTGCGGCGCGGAAGTGCCGCGCTGGGTCGCGCGCCGGCTCGAGAGCTTCGGCGACGATCGCGACGCGATCCGCGCGTTCGGCGCGGACGTCGTCACGAGCCTGTGCCAGCGTCTGATCGACGCGGGCGTGCCGGGTCTGCACTTCTATACGCTGAACGCGGCGACCGCGACGCGGACGATCTGCGAACGGCTCGCGATGTAAGCGTCATCGCGCGGTTGCATGCGCAAAAGCCCTGCCGGCAAAACCGGCGGGGCTTTTTTTCACCGGCGGCCGACGGCGCTGGTGTCAGCGCTGCGCCTGCATCAGCGGCGGACGCCGATCGAACCACGGCCGCGCCTGTTCGAGCTGGCGCGCGAGCCTCAGCAGCAACGCCTCGTCGGTGTGACGCGCGACGAACTGCACGCCGATCGGCAGGCCGCGCGCGTTCCAGTAGAGCGGCACCGACATCGCCGGCTGGCCCGTCAGGTTGAACAGCTCGGTGCAGCCGGCCCACGCGAACGCCTTCTCCGACGCCTTCGCGAGCATTTCCCGCAGCAGCGGTTTCACCGGCAGCGCGCCGAGCAGCTTCATCTGCGCGGCTTCGAGCGGCGTCGGCTGCAGCTCGCCGATCTTGACCGGCGGCCCCGCGAGTGTCGCGCACAGGATCGCGTCGTAGCGCGACACGAGGCCCGAGACCTGCACGGTGAGCTGGCGCTGCCATTCGAGCACGTCCGGCAGGCGCGCGCGGGCGATGCGCCTGCCGACGACGGCCATCGCCCACGTCGCCGGTTCGAACTCCGCGCGCTTCGGCGTGCGCCCGGTCAGCGCGCGTGCACCCAGCACCATCTCTTCGGCGATCGTCGCCCACAGCGTGAGAAAGGTTTCGGCCGCGCGTGCGTAGTCGATGTTCAGCGTCGCCGGCTCGACGTGATGGCCGAGCGATTCGACGAGCGCGGCCGCGTCGTCGAGCGCCGCGCGCGTGTCGTCGGAAAGCGCCGGCGCGAGCATCGGGTCGACGACGAGGCCGATCCGCAGCGGACCGGGCGGCGTGTCGAGCTCGCCCAGAAAGGTGCCGGGCGCGCCAGGCGGCAGCGTCTGGCCGGTCGTCACGTCGAGCAGCAGCGCGCTGTCGCGCACGCTGCGCGACACCGCATGCTGAACCACGAGCTCGCCGTTCGACGGTAAGTCGACCAGCACCGGATTGCGGCTCGGCTTCAGCCCGAACAGCCCGCAGCACGAAGCCGGAATCCGGATCGAGCCGCCGCCGTCCGACGCATGCGCGAGCGGCACGATGCCGGCCGCGACGGCCGCGGCCGCGCCGCCGCTCGAACCGCCGGGCGTGTGATCGAGGTTCCACGGATTGCGGCACGCGCCGAACAGTTCGGGTTCGGTGTATGGCATCTGGCCGATTTCCGACGTGTTGGTCTTGCCGAACACGTTGAGCCCCGCCGCGCGGCTGCGCGCGATCACCGGCGAATCGTCGGCGGGGACGAAGTAGCGATAGTGGCGGCTGCCCATCGACAACGGCAGCCCGGCGACCGCCGCGCCGAGATCCTTGACGAGATACGGGACGCCCGCGAACGGCGCATCGGTGCCGGTATCGACGGCCGATTCCGCCCGCTTGCGCGCATCGTCGTAGTCCTGCAGCACGATCGCGTTGATCGCGCCGTTCACCGCTTCGGCCTGGCCGATCGCGGCGTCCAGCAGTTCGCGCGGGCTCGCCTTGCGCTCGCGCACGAGTGCGGCGAGGCCGAGCGCGTCATGCGCGAGATAGTCCGAGTGCATCGCAGTCACCCCCGTTGTGACCCGTGGCGATGAAAGGAGGATAACGCGGGCCCGACGCGCCGGGCCCGCTGCCGCGTTACACGTGCTCGGCGAGGAACGTCAGCGTGCGGCCGTGCGCGAGCGCCGACGCGCGCTGGTTGTACGACGCGCGATCGGTGCAGTTGAAGCCGTGTTCGGCGCCCGGATACAGGTGGAACGACGCGTTGTGGCGGCCCGCGAACGCGGCCTTCACCTGCTCGACGGCGTCGAGCGGGATTCCGTGGTCGTTCTCCGCGTAGTGGAACAGGATCGGCTGCGTGATCTTGCCGGCGAGCTCGAGCGCATTCTGGATGCCGCCGCCGTAATAGGCGACCGCCGCATCGACCTTGCCGGCCGCGGCCGCGCGATACGCGAGCTGGCCGCCGAAGCAGTAGCCGATCGCGGCGACCTTGCCGGCGGCTTCGGGGCGCGCGCGCAACGCGTCGGCGGCCGCGCCGATGTCCGCGATCGCGAGACCGACGTCGGTCTTCTTCATCAGCTCGATGCCCTTGTCGCGATCGGCGCCTTCGTAGGTCAGCTCGACGCGCGGCTGCGTGCGCCAGAACACGTCCGGCGCGAGCGCGACGAAGCCGTCGGCCGCGTACTGGTCGGCGACCGCGCGGATGTGCGCGTTCACGCCGAAGATCTCCTGGATGATGATGACGGCGGGGCCCTCGCCGCGCTTGGGCAGCGCGAGATAGCCGCCGAAGCTGTCGTTACCGGTCGGGATGTCGATCCATTGGGCAGTCACGTTGGAACTCCTGGCGAACGGGCGCGCGACACGCGCGCTGCGGATGGAAAAAGGGGCGGCCTAGTGTGCCACCAATCCCGTGGCGCTGCAGCGCGCAAGCTGCGCGCCTGCAGGGTGTGCGCGCGTGCCGAGTTCGCATCCCGGATCTGCTTCTCGCGCAGCGATCGTTTCGATCTCGATTATTCATTTTTCGGCGCTGCGCCGCTTCGATAGAGTCGACGTGTCGGCCTTTACAAAGCGCTTTCGCACATCGTCATCGAAGGATTCGCCATGCCAGCCCGTGCATTTTCCACTCCGTTTTCCGAACGCTTCGGCCTGCGCCTGCCGCTCGTGCAGGCGCCGATGGTCGGCGCGACCACCGCTGCGATGGTCGCGGCCGCATCCAATGCCGGCGCGCTCGGCAGTCTCGGCGCCGGCGCGTTCGAGCCGGATCGGCTCGTGACCGAAGTCGCCGCGATTCGCGCGGCGACCGCGCGTCCGTTCGCCGTGAACCTGTTCGTGTTGCCCGAGGCCGCGCCCGACGCGGCGACCGTCGCACGCTCGCTCGCCGCGATCGATCCGTTGAACGCGACGCTCGGGCTGCCGCCGGGCACCGCGCCCGCGCGCTACGCGCCCGACTTCCGCGCGCAATTCGACGCGCTCGTCGCACTGCGCGTGCCGGTCGCGAGCTTCACGTTCGGCGTGCTCGACGCGGCCGACGTCGCGCGCCTGAAGGCCGCCGGCACCTACGTGATCGGCACCGCGACGCACGTCGCCGAAGGGCGCGCGTGGCAGGCGGCCGGCGCCGACGCGCTGTCCGCGCAAGGCGCCGAAGCGGGCGGCCATCGCGGGACCTTCATCGGCTCGGCCGACGATGCGCTGATCGGCACGCTCGCGCTGGTGCCGCAGCTCGTCGATGCGACCGGCCTGCCCGTGCTCGCCGCGGGCGGCATCATGGACGGCCGCGGGATCGCCGCTGCGCTCGCGCTCGGCGCGCAGGGCGCGCAGCTCGGCACCGCGTTCCTGACGTGTGCGGAAAGCGCGATCGCGGCGGACTGGAAAGCGCGACTGCTCGCGAGCGCCGATACGTCGACGCAGGTCACGCGCGCGATCACGGGCCGCCATGCGCGCGGATTGCGCAATACGCTGATGACGCGGCTCGGCGAACGCGTGGGCGACGCCGCGCCGTATCCGGTGCAGAACGCGCTGACCCAGCCGCTGCGCCAGGCCGCCGCGCGCGCGGACAACGGCGACTACCTGTCGCTGTGGGCCGGGCAGGGCGCGCCGCTCGCGCGACGGCGCGCCGCCGCGCTCACGACGTCGCAACTCGTCGACGCGCTCGACGCCGAATGGCGCGCGACGGCCGGCTGACCGGCTCGTATCGAAGCGAGAAAAGCGCGTGTTGTCACGCGCGTTTCATTCAATGATCCCGCGCACAAAATACCGAATCGAAATGACGCGGGAATGCTTTGAATCAACCTTTCATCCGGCCGTCCGAGATTAGCGGAAACCCTTATCCGGTGGGGCTCGCGGCGATATTCGAGCATTCATTCCAAAGCGCCCATATCGGTAGTGTTACCACTACCCCAAAAAAGTCCCACAAATTAATTTGATCACCTACACTTGCGCGCAAGTACGGGCGGGCGGCCGCTACAAGCGACTGTTTCCCTACGTGCTTGAGGCCAAGTGCATGAACGATGCAACCGGCGAATCGTCCAGTGAATGCAAACACAGGGATGGCAGCGGGGCACCGGGCGATGGCGTTTATTGGGACCGAAACTGGAGACTTACATGAATATCAAGATGCAAAAGCTGTTGCCGATCACCGCAGCGGCGATGCTGTGCGCTGCAGCTGCAAGCAACGCGGCCGCCGATCAAGTCGTCAAGATCGGCCACGTCGCGCCCTTGACGGGCGGTATTGCACACCTGGGCAAGGACAACGAAAACGGCGCGCGTCTCGCAGTCGAGGAGATCAACGCCAAGGGTCTCACGGTCGGCGGCCAGAAGATCACGCTGCAACTCGACCCGCAGGATGACGCGGCCGACCCGCGGCAGGCCACGCAGGTTGCGCAGAAACTCGTCGACGACAAGGTCGTCGCGGTGGTCGGCCACCTGAACTCGGGCACGTCGATCCCGGCTTCGAAGATCTACAGCGATGCGGGCATCGTGCAGATCTCGCCGTCGGCGACCAACCCGGCTTACACGCAGCAAGGCTTCAAGACCACGTATCGCGTGGTGGCGACCGATGCGCAGCAGGGCCCGGCACTCGCGAACTACGCGCACTCGAAGGGCATCAAGAGCGTCGCGGTGGTCGACGATTCGACCGCATACGGCCAGGGCCTCGCGAACGAGTTCGAGAAGAAGGCGAAGGCGCTCGGCCTGAAGGTGATGTCGCACGACGCGACGAACGACAAGGCGGTCGACTTCCGCGCGATTCTGACCAAGATCAAGGGCGAGAATCCGGACGCGATCATGTACGGCGGCATGGACGCCACCGGCGGCCCGTTCGCGAAACAGGCGAAGCAGCTCGGCCTGCGCGCGAAGATCTTCGCGGGCGACGGCGTGTGCACGGAAAAGCTGGCCGACCTGGCCGGCGACGCGACCGACAACGTCGTGTGCTCGGAAGCCGGTGCTTCGCTCGAGAAGATGGCGGGCGGCGCGGCGTTCAAGGCGAAGTACGAGAAGCGCTTCGGCCAGCCGATCCAGATCTACGCACCGTTCACGTACGACGCCGTGTACATCATCGTCGATGCGATGAAGCGTTCGAACTCGACGGATCCGGCGAAGATTCTCGCGGCGATGCCGGCGACGAACTACTCGGGCGTGATCGGCACGACGACCTTCGACTCGAAGGGCGACCTGCAGCACGGCGTGATCTCGCTGTACAACTACAAGAACGGCAAGAAGTCGCTGCTCGACGAAGTCAAGATGTAAGCTGAAAAGCGGCCGACAGAAGGGGTAAAGGCGCGCCTGCGGCAACGCAGGCGCGCTTTCTTTTTGGCGAATCTGCAGCGGGTGGCGGGCCCGCCGCGCGGTCAGATCTTCAGATGCGCGAGCACCTTCGGCGCGACGGCCGCGACGAGCGCCGCGCACAGCGCGACGACCGACAGGCCGACGGTCAGATTCACGGCCTGCGCGACCGCGCCGATCACGACCGGACCGAACAGCAGTCCGAAATACGCGAGCCCGGCCACGTGCGCGAGCCCTTCGGCCGCATGGATGCCCTTCACGCGCGCGGCGGCGGCGAACAGCACGGGCATCATGTTCGCGAGGCCGATGCCCATCAGCGTGAAGCCCGTCAGCACGGCGATCGGGTTCGGCAGCAGCAAAGCGCCGATCATCCCGGCGCACGCGAGCGATGCGCTCGCGAACACGAGCTGCGGCGCGCCGAAACGCGCGCGCACCGCGTCGCCCGCGAATCGCGCGACCGCCATCCCGCCGGAGAATGCTGCATAGGCCGCGCTTGCGAGCGCGGGGCTCGCCGCGACGACGTCGCGCATGTAGACGGTCGCCCAGTCGTACATCGCACCTTCGGCGATCAGCGCGATCAGCGCGATGCCGCCCAGCATCCACAGCGCGGGTGAACGCCAACGGTTGCCGCCGCCGTGCGCGTGCTCGTGATGCGGCACGTGCGGCAGCACGGCCGGGCTCGCGACGAGCAGCACCGCCGCGCCGACGGCCGCCGCGAGCGCGAGATGCACGGCCGGTGCCATGCCGGCCGACAGCAGCGCGCCGCCGGCCGCCGCCCCCGACATCCCGCCGATGCTGAACATCCCGTGCAGCGACGACATGATCGGCTTGCCGAGCGCGATCTCGACCGCGCTCGCCTCCGCGTTCATCGCGACGTCGAGCGTCGCCATCGAGAAGCCGAACAGCGCGAGCACGACGAGCAGCATCCAGTAATCAGGCACAACGAGGATCAGCGCCGCGCATGCGGACATCACGAGCCCGCCCGCGAGGCACGCGGTGCGCGAGCCGACGCGCGCGATCCAGCGCGCGATCGTCAGCATCGCGGCGATCGAGCCGCCCGCGACCGCGAACAGCGCGATCGACAGCAGCCCCGGGCTCAACGCGAACTTGTCGCGCACGGTCGGCACGTGCACGCCCCACGACGCGTACATCATGCCGGCGATGAAGAACAGTGCCATCGTGGCCGTGCGTGCACGCTGGCGGACCGGCAAGGCCAGCAGGCGATGCGCGTCGGGCGGCGCGGCGAAGTCGGACGAGGATCGGGAGGAGGTTTCGGACACGGAGCGCTCTTGAATGGACGATGCGCGGGCGCGTCGCGCCCGTCGGATGGGTCCGATTCTATCGAACCGCTTACGGTCTTGCCGGCGCGCTGGCCGTTCGGCCGATCACGCTTCGGCGCGCGCCGCTTGCGCGTGCCGCGTCGGCCATTCGGCGGATGCCCGGCGGGACGCCGCCGCGAGTAACATCGGTGCGCAGGCGGCGTGCCCGAAGCGTTCCAGTGCGGCGCGTCATCGCCACCGTTGCCGCCCAGGCTTTTCGACCGCAGGAGTCACCGTGAACATCGATCCCGCCCTTGCCCTGCACCTGCTGCACCGCTGCGCGCTCGGCACGCTCGCGACCCACGCGCGCGAACCGCAAGGCTTTCCTTATCCGACGGTCGTGCCGTTCGCGCCCGACGCACATCATCGCCCGGTGATTCTCGTGAGCGGCCTTGCCGAACACACGCGCAACCTCACCGCAGATCCGCGCGCGGGATTCCTCGTCGTCGACGCGCCGGACGGCGACGTGCTGAACGCCGAGCGCGCGACGCTGCTCGGTCGCTTCGTGCCGCTCGGCGACGATCCGCATGTCGCCGCGCGCTACACGCGCTACGAGCCCGATGCCGGACGCTACCTCGCGCTCGGCGACTTCACGTTCTGGGCGCTCGACATCGAGCGGCTGCGCTATATCGGCGGATTCGGCCGGATGGGCTGGGTGGACGGCACCGGTCTCGATGCGCTGCCGCCGCTCGGGTTCGACGACGAGTGGGCGTTGTGGGATGCGTACGACTCGAGCGATGCGCGCCGCGACGGGCTCGACCTGCTCGGCGTCGATCGCCACGGCGCCGACTGGCGTTGCGACGGCCGCCGCGTGCGCACGCCCTTCGATTCGGTGCCGGGCGACGCTGGTGCGTTGCGCGAACGGTTGATTGCCTGCGCACGGGATGTGACGTGACGCCGCGGATACAAATGTGTCTGAATAGCGCCACGCGCCGTACGATTTTCCTGAACTTGTCGTCGGATGAAAGCTTTGATTTTTTCTCATGCAGGGTAATTGCGTATGTTGATAGGCCTATTACCCGATCAGTAATGTCCTAATCTCTATGCAAGTGCGTGAAAATTTGAGAAAAGGCCGCAGCCGGTCAAAATGACATGCGTGAATTTCAATTGGCCTCGGGATTTTCATGAATCTCGCTTCTATCAAATCCTTTTTGTGCTAATCTCTGCCTTCGAAAATCCGAGGCACAAATATTCCATGAATGGTGAGCCGGCTGCAGACCGGCGCCATTGGTCATATAGAAAGGAAAACTATGTCTTCTTACAAGGACCTGCTGGCCCAGCGGGAGAAGCTGGAGAAGCAAATCGAAGAAGCGAAGTCGCGCGAATACGCCGAAGTGCTGAATGACGTGAAGCAGAAAATTGCCGACTACGGCTTTTCGCTCGCCGAACTCGGCCTCAGCCGCGCGAAGGCAGGCAAGGTCGGTCGTCCGCGCGCAGGCGTGGCAGCCAAATACCGCGATCCGGAAACGGGCGCGACGTGGTCGGGCCGCGGCAAGCCGCCGCGCTGGATCGCCGGCAAGAACCGCGAACAGTTTGCGATTTAAACGATCGTTTAAGTCGACGTCTCAAAAAGAGCCGCGCATCCGCCAGGAGCGCGGCTTTTTGCATTCTGATATCGGAATGTATGTGCGTTGTCATGAAAATGTCAGAAACGGGTGTGAATGAAAATGCAACCCGTTCGCATAAGCGGTTGATTTGAATGGAAAATTTCGTGTTAACGGAATGCCGCAAGCGCGTCGTTTGATAGAATTCCGTATCCCAACCGATATCTCGTATTTCATGTCCACGTTTTCCGACGACGCGCAAAGCGCAGATAAGCACGCGGTCGCGCGCAAGAGCACCCTCGTCAGTATTGTGCTGAATGTGGTGCTTGCGACGTTTCAGATCGTCGTGGGCGTGGTTGCGCATTCGCAGGCATTGATTGCCGATGGCATCCATTCGATTTCCGATTTGATCTCGGATTTTGTCGTGCTGGTTGCGAATCGCCATAGTGGTGCATCGCCGGATGCCGATCACAATTACGGACACAGCCGTTATGAGACCGTCGCGTCGCTGTTTCTCGGCGCGATCCTGATCGCCGTCGGTATCGGCATGCTCTGGCGTGCCGGCGATCGTCTCGTCAATCTCGAAAACATCCCGGCCGTCCATTTTTCCGCGTTGATCGTCGCGCTGACCGTGCTCGTGTCGAAAGAGGCGCTGTTCCGCTACATGCTGCGCGAGGCACGGCGCGTGCGTTCGGCGATGCTCGTCGCGAACGCGTGGCATGCGCGCTCGGACGCCGCTTCATCGCTCGTCGTCGCGATCGGCATCGTCGGCAGTCTCGCCGGCGTGCGGCTGCTCGACCCGATCGCCGCGGCGATCGTCGGTTTCATGGTCGCGCGCATGGGCTGGACGTTCGGCTACGACGCGCTTCAGGACCTGTCGGATCGCGCACTCGACACCGCCGACACGGCCGAGATCCGCGCGCTGCTCGAGGCGACGCCGGGCGTGCGCGACGTGCACGACCTGCGCACGCGCAAGATGGGCGAT
Organism: Burkholderia sp. BCC1638; assembly: GCF_902833195.1. Lineage (NCBI taxonomy): Bacteria > Pseudomonadati > Pseudomonadota > Betaproteobacteria > Burkholderiales > Burkholderiaceae > Burkholderia > Burkholderia sp. BCC1638. The sequence continues at coordinate 54,196 of NZ_CADFEC010000013.1, read as the reverse complement.
GCGGCGCTCGTCGACGCGCACATCCTCGTCGATCCGATGATTTCCGTCTCCGAAGGCCATTACATCGCGGAAACCGCGCGTGCGCGCGTGCTGCGCGACCCGCGCGTGCTCGACGCGCTGATCCACGTCGACCCGGAGAACGACACGGCGCGCCGTCCGGCGCTCGCGCTGCCGCCGCGTGCCGAGATCACGGCGCGGCTCGAGGCCGCGCTCGCGCAACGCGGGCTGCATCCGGCTGCGATCAATCTGCACTACTTGAGTACGGGGCTCGAGATCGACGTGACGCTGGACGCCGGCGCGGGTGATACCGATGCGGCGCTGGCCGGCCGGCTCGACGTCGACGCGCTGAAGCGGCAGTTCGGCGCGCGCCGGATCGGCTTCACGCGCGGGCTGCCCGCGCAGGCCTGAGCGGCGCGGGCGACCGCGGGCCGCGCGTTACAGCGGCAGTTGCGTGTCGAACTTGATTTCGCGCAGCACGACGCTCGTGCGCACCTGCGACACGGCCGGGATCTTGAAGATCCGTTCGTGCAGGAAGACGTCGTAGGCCTTGATGTCGGGGGCGACGATCTTGAGGATGTAATCGGCCTCGCCCGTCGTGCTGTAGCACTCGGTGACTTCCGGGCAGGTCGCGATCTCGCGCTCGAACTGCTCAACGCCGCCTTCGTTGTGACGGGTCAGGTGCACGTGCGCGAGCGCGCACACGTGCAGGCCGAGCTTCTCGCGATCGAGCAGCGCGGTGTAGCGCTGGATCACGCCGGACTGTTCCATGTCCTTGATGCGGCGCCAGCACGGCGTGCTCGACAGGCCGACCTGGTCGGAGATTTCCTGCACGGAACGGCGCGCGTCGAGCTGCAACAGGCGAAGGATTTTTTGCGAAAAGGAATCGAGCGTCACCTGCGCCTCCATGCGGCAGCTACAACACGCTGAATGTTAGAGGGCCGGGAAAGGAAAGGCAATCTGGCGGCGCGTCGCTGAGCGAGATTCGCTAATTTGCACGCGGATCCGTGGGATTTTGTCCCGCCCCCGCCTGTTCCGACCGATCGGTGTCGCCCACCGCGAGGCCCGCGAGCGCGGCCTGCTGGCGGCGCAGGTCGGCGAGCATGTTGCAGAACAGCGCGCCTTGCTCGATCGCGTCGTCGAGCGCGACGTGCGTGTGCGGATGATCGTCGAACCAGTGCTTCGGAAAGCGCGGCTTGATCGCCTTGCGGTACGGCAGGCCCGTCATCGCGAACGCGAGCGTCTTGATGTCGAGCGCCGACCACGAGAACGGGCAGCGTCCCGCGAAGCGCATCATGTACCAGAACATGAACGTGAAATCGAAGCCGGCCGGCATCGCGACGAACACCGGCTTGCCGGGCAGCGCCTCGACCCACTCGACGTACGCGACGAGCGCGGCCTCGGGCGCCTGCAGGTCGCGCCGGCACGCGGCCCACGCTTCCGGTTCCGTCTTCCACCACGCTTCCTGCACCGGATGGGCCTGCGCGCCGGGCAGCGTCTCGAGGTTCGCAGAGAACGTCGCGATCAGCTGCTTGTCCTCGGTATAGGCGGCCGACGCGAAGCTCAGCATCGAGTGCGGGCCGGGAATCGGGCCGTCGGCCTCGACGTCGGTGCTGACGTAGATTTCGGGGATGGCAGTCTGGTTCATCCGAACACCTTGTCGGACACGAACGGATTCGTGCGGCGCTCGTCGCCGAAGGTCGAGACCGGGCCGTGGCCCGGCACGAACGTCACGTCGTCGCCGAGCGGCCACAGCTTCTCCTTGATCGAACGCACGAGGTCCGCGTGGTTGCCGCGCGGGAAATCGGTGCGGCCGATCGAGCCGGCGAACAGCACGTCGCCGACGATCGCGACGCGATGCGCGCGGCTGAAGAACACGACATGGCCGGGCGTGTGGCCCGGGCAGTGATAGACCTCGAGCGTCTCGTCGCCGAACTGCACGGTGTCGCCGTCGTTCAGCCACTGGTCCGGCTCGAACGCCTCGGCGGCCGGGAAGCCGAAGCGCTGGCTCTGCATCGGCAGTTGCTCGATCCAGAAGCGCTCGTCTTCCTGCGGTCCCACGATCGGCACGCCGTAGTGCGTCGCGAGCGCCTTCGCGCCCGCGCAGTGATCGACGTGGCCGTGCGTGAGCAGCACTTTCTCGACCTGCACGTTCTGCCGCGCGATCTCCTGTTCGATCCGTTCGATGTCGCCGCCCGGATCGACGACGGCGGCGCGGCCGGTCTTTTCGCAGACGAGCAGCGAGCAGTTCTGCTGGAACGGCGTGACCGGAATGAGCGTGACTTTCATGGAGGCACCGGCGGCTAAAAGGAGCGATTGTACCGGTCGCGCGCGCTGCCTGCCGCCTCTGCGGCGCGGCGTCGGACGCGCTGCTCAGGGCAATCCCGGAGCATTCCGATTGTTACAGCCATAGTGAGAATCAATGGTCCGGACGGGGCGCTTTTCGAGCTGGGGTTTTGGTTTATGTATAATGCCGCCCATTGCGCGTGAATTTCACGCAATTCGCTGGTGTTTCGGCCCCGTTAAAAAAAGGGGTGTCGGATCACCGTCAAGCATCGACCGCCGGGGAGTCCGGCGGTGTATCCAGCACCGAGCATTCGGTGCTCACGTCTTGTCCGGCCGGGTGCTGCGCGCCCGTTCTGCGGCCCTGCTGCCGCACCGCCGGATGAGGCCTGTGCCGCCGTTCCTGTGCGTTGGCAGTACGCAGCGCGCGCGAACTTGAAGCCATGTTCGATGGCGGCATGTGGGGTCTGGTCAGGCTGCCGGGGACAGGTTGCGCCAGACGTGAAAACTAATCAGGACGGTTGCGGCAGAGACGAAAGCCGCGCCCATGCTAGCCGCCTGCTCGCGTAGCCGAGCGGGGCGTGCACGCATTTGCCGTCCGGGCCGCATACCTGCGTTGTTGAGCAGCGTTGTATCGGTGCGGCCCGAACCAGAAGGCGACACGTCGATGAACTTTCGATTTCCGACTCGATTCGGGACCATTGCATTATTTTTTGCGCTGACGGGCTGTGCGGTGCCACCCAGCCAGACCACCAGCAGCGCCAACCAGAAGAACGCGGTCAGCAAGACGGCCGCTGCCGCGAAAGCGGATGACGACAAGCAGCAACTGAATTTCGATTCCGCGCTGGCATCGATGCCGCCTGCCGACAGCAAGGACGCGAAGAAGTCGTCGCTGGCGGACGCCGAGCCGATCGACGGCAAGGACGTGTCCGACTTCCGCCAGACGGGCCGGGCATCGTGGTATGGCCGGGATTTCCACGGCCGCCGCACCGCGAACGGCGAGCGTTTCAACATGAACGCGCTGACCGCGGCGCACCGCACGCTGCCGCTGTCGTCGTACATCAAGGTGACGAATCCGTCGAGCGGCAAGTGGGTCGTCGTGAAGGTCAACGATCGCGGGCCGTACAAGCGTGGCCGCGTGCTCGACCTGTCGTACGCCGCCGCCAAGATGATCGGTCTCGTGCATGCCGGCACGGGCCGTGTGAAGATCGAAGGGCTGTCGCCGCAGGAAGCGCGCGAGGCGCGCGACGAAATGTTCGCGTCGCTGTCGTCGAAGTAACGCGGCGGTTCGTCCGCTCATGCAAAAGGGCTGCCCTCGGGCAGCCCTTTTTCGTTTCCGCGTGCCGGGCGGTGGACGCCGCCCGCGCTCGCGCGTCAGCCTTCCTTCAGCGCCAGGGCGCGCGCATACAGCGCGTTGCGCGATGCGCCCGTCAGCGCGGCCGCGAGCTTCGCCGCGCTCTTCACCGGCACTTCTTCCAGCAGCAGCTTCAGCAGCGCGTCGTGCGCGGTGTCGTCGGCTTCGCCGACGTCGGCCGGCGCGCCTTCGACGACCAGGACGAACTCGCCGCGCTGGCGGTTCGCATCGCCGGCGAGCCAGCTCTGTCCTTCGGCCAGGGTGCCCTGGAACAACTGCTCGTGTAGCTTGGTGAGCTCGCGTGCGATCAGCAGCCGGCGCGCCGGGCCGAACGCGTCGGCGAGGGCGGCGACGGTGTCCGCGATCCGGTGCGGCGCTTCGTAGAACACCAGCGCGTACGGGTGCCGCACGAGCGCCTGCAGCGCGCTCGCACGCTGCTTCGGCTTCGGCGGCAGGAAGCCCGCGAACGTGAACGCGCCGGCCCAGTCGCCGGTCACGCTCAGCGCGGTCACGGCCGCGCTCGCGCCCGGCAGCGGAATCACCGGGAAGCCGGCCGCGCGCACGGCGTCGACGAGCCGGGCGCCGGGGTCCGAAATGCCGGGCGTGCCGGCGTCCGACACGTACGCGACGCGTTCGCCGGCGCGCAGCAGCTCGATCACGCGCAGCGCGGCTTCGCGCTCGTTGTGCTCGTGCACGGCGACGAGCGGTTTCGAGATGCCGTAGCGGGCCAGCAGCTGGCCCGTGTTGCGGGTGTCTTCGGCCGCGATGCGGTCGGCGAGGCCGAGCACGTGCAGCGCGCGCAGCGTGATGTCGGCGGTGTTGCCGATCGGCGTCGCGACCACGTAGAGCGCGGCGTCCGGGTAGTGCTGCGTTTGCGCAAGTTCGAGGAGGGCAGTCATGGCAGGCAATGCGCGCAATCGCGGCGCAAGCGGAACAAGGACGGCATTGTGCCACGCGGCGCCGGCCGCGCCGGGCAACAAGGGCGGTTTGCCGACCGGCGGCGGCAACTTTTCCGGCACGGCGCGATCCAGATCGATTGGCGCGACGTTCGAGCAGCGCGCGCGGCAGTTCCTGGAGCGTCGCGGTCTCGCTTTCGTCGCGGCGAACGTGACGATGCGCGGCGGCGAACTCGACCTCGTGATGCGCACGCCCGACGGCACGCTCGTGTTCGTCGAGGTGCGCGCGCGGCGCAGCGCCCGGCATGGCGGCGCGGCTGCGAGCATCGGCTTGCGCAAGCGGCGGCGTCTGGTCGCGGCCGCGCTCCATTACTGGGCACGGCACGGCGCGGGTGCCGCATGCCGCTTCGACGTCGTCGCGTTCGAGGCCGGCCGGCTCGAGTGGCTGCGCGATGCATTTCGTGCCGATGATGTGTAGCCGCGAGCTGTGACGAGATGTAAAGAGTTCTTGTCGTACCCCCGGAGAGGGTGCCGGAGTGCGGTAAACTCGCCGCACCCATGACGTTGCGCGCTGCGTGCCGTGCGCGCCCAGTTCACCAGGAATCGATGTCAGTCGAACGTATTCAGCAACATTTCCGCGACAGCGCCGCGCTTCACGCCGAAGCGGCCGATGCGCTGTCGCTGCCGATCGCAGCCGCGGTCGACGCGATGTTCGCCGCGCTGGCGAACGGCAACAAGATCGTCGCATGCGGGGATGGCCCGTCGGCCGCCGCAGCGCATTACCTCGCCGTGTCGCTCGTCGGCGGCTTCGAGCGCGAGCGTCCGGGCCTGCCCGCGATCGCGCTGGCCACCGATGCGTCGCAGGGCGGTCTCACGGGGGCAGCCGCCGCCGATCAGCTGTTCGCGCAGCAGGTGCGTGTGCTCGGGCAGACCGGCGACATCCTGCTGGTGCTCGACGCGAGCGGCGCGTCGCCGCGCGTGCTGGCCGCGATCGACGAGGCGCACGAGCGCGAGATGACCGTCGTCGCGCTGACGGGCGGCGACGGCCATGCCGTAGCCGCCGCGCTGTCCGACACCGATATTCCGATCAGCGTGCCCGCCTCGCGTGCGGCGCGCGTCCACGAAGTCCATCTGCTGACCATCCACTGCCTGTGCGACGGCATCGACGCGATGCTGCTGGGTGAGGATTGAACAAAGGAGAGCCGTCGATGAATCAAAGCCGCGTCAAACAGACGCTCGTCAGAACCACGTTGCTCGCCGCGCTGACGGCGGGCCTCGCGATGTCGCTGCAGGGCTGCGTGCTCGGCGTGCTTGGGGCGGCGGCCGGCGGCGGCGCACTGATCGCGACCGATCGCCGCACGCTCGGCGCGCAGACTGAGGATCGCGAGATCCAGGTCAAGTCGCTCTCGCAGATCAACAACGGGCTGCCGGACCAGTCGCACGTGAACGTGACGGTGTTCAACCGTCGCGTGCTGCTGACGGGCGAAGTGCCGAACAACGCGTCGAAGCAGCGCGCCGAGGAAATCGTGCGCGGCATCAACAACGTGAACGGCATCGTCAACGAGCTGTCGGTCGAGCCGTCGTCGTCGCTGTCGTCGCGCGCGAACGACTCGTACCTCGAAGGGCGCGTGAAGTCCGAGCTGATCGCGACCAAGGGGCTGTCGGCGAACTACTACAAGGTCGTCAGCGAGCGCGGCAACGTCTATCTGATGGGGCTCGTGACGGTCGACGAAGGCAATCGCGGCGCCGATGCGGCCAGCCAGGTGCCGGGCGTCGAGAAGGTCGTGAAGGTGTTCCAGTACATCCAGCCGCAGGACGCGCAGGCGTTGCAGGCCGCGTCGCCGAGCGGGGCGTCCGGCGCGCAACCCGCCGCCGCGCCCGCGGATGCCGCGACGGTCGGTGCGGTGCCCGATGCGTCGGTCCAGTCCACGCCGCTGCAACCGCCGGCGCCAATCTCGAATTCGTCGAGCGTGCACCCGGGCAATCCGAAGGCAACGCCGCAATGAAGTCGACGCAGATGAAGTTCAGGCAACGGATGGTGCAGGGCGCCGCAGCTGCGGCGCTCGCGGCCGGTGTGCTCGGCACGGCGCAGGCGGACGTCGGCGACGGCCTCAAGGTCGCGCGCGGCAACGCATGCATGGGCTGCCACGCCGTGGACCGCAAGCTCGTCGGTCCGTCGTTCAAGGACATCGCCGCCCGCTACAAATCCGATCCGCAGGCCGTCGCGAAGTTGTCGAAGAAGGTGAAGGACGGCGGCTCCGGCGTCTGGGGCGCGATTCCGATGCCGGCGCATCCGCGCATGAGCGACGCGGATCTGCGCTCCGTGGTCGAATGGGTACTGGCTGGCGCGCCGTCAAAGTAATGCGCCGGGGGTGACGGAACCCCTATTGCCAAGCGCAGAAATGCGTGTGTATGATGGTCGACTGTTGGGGCGGTAGCTCAGCTGGGAGAGCGTCGCGTTCGCAATGCGAAGGTCGTGAGTTCGATCCTCATCCGCTCCACCAATAAAATCAAAGGGTTACAGGTGATTTGCCTGTAACCCTTTTCTGTTTCTGCGGCCTGTGTAACCGCTATGTAACCGGATTTGATCTCCTTCGATCAACGTCGATCAGGTTCGAGCAGGCTTGCCTGAACGTTTCATCGATTCTGGCAATCATCCGATGGCTGGCTCCTGCGTGTACTTCATCTCTCTCGTACGGCTATCACTGTAGCTGGGCCTCTCCATTAACGTTGCGCGGTCTCCTAGTAGCTCGTTCAACCTAGTGCGATTGGCTCGTAGGACGTGTCGACGTTCCCGCTCAGATTCGTGGAAGCCAGTCGCAAACCGACCCAAGAACAACACTGAAGATGTCGACTTCTGTTGGACAGTCGTGCACGCCACGATCGCAAGTCCATGAACATCCATTTCGGTTTGCGATGGACAGGTGAGACCTTGTTCATGAACGCTGTCTCGACAACGGCTCCTAGCCGCGTCCGGGGCGTACCGACCAGAAGCTGTCGCTGGTCCTCTGGAAAGAAGTTGCTGAAACGGCATGTCAAGCCCGGGGTGTGGGCTCAGGGGCGTGGCAACAGCCATGACGATGTCGTATTAACATACGCGACGCAGCGCGTCCGTCTGCCAAGAATAACCGGCGCGGCGTCCGCGATCCGAACCAGGGAAGACATCCACTTGAACAAGCCAACGCCGACCATGGCGACACCCTCCGACGTGCTCATTCATCTAGACCAAAAGGACAGCGCAGAACCGCGCTCGGTCGACCAACTCGTCCAGCGTAAGCGCTACGAGCATCTCCGGGAACAGATCATCGCGCACCTCGACACCTTGCAGAACGCGGGATCGACTTCCCAAGACGAGTACCCCATGGGCAGCGGCTGGACACAGTTCCTGGACGGAACTCGAGGCGCGGGTAAATCGACGTTCCTGAGTTCGGTGAAGTTCGCCCTCGAGTCCGACGCCGATGTGAAAGGCCGGATGACTTTCATCGCCTCGGTCGATCCAAGTCGCATCGAACGCAGCGAGATCATTCTGCTAGTCATCCTGCAGCACCTTAAAAAGCGGGTCGAGAATGCCCTTAAAGAGAGACTCCGACCAGAGGATGACTGCCTTCGAGAGGAATGGCGCCAAGCTTTCAGGGGGGTCGCAGGTGGCCTAAGCCTGTTCGCCAAGGGCTACCATCCGCTTGACGATCTTGACCCGGACCTGTTCCTCGACTGGGGCTTAGAACGCGCCAGCGACAGCACGAGCCTGCGGACGAAGCTGCACCGGCTATTAGCCACCGCCTGCCGCATCCTCGGCGTACGCGCGCTCATGCTGGCTTTCGACGACGCCGACACTGACTCCACGCATGCCATCAACCTGCTGGAATGCATCCGAAAATACTTGGACGTTCCCCTCGTGATGGTGCTGGTGACGGGTGACTTGGAACTCTATTCGCTACTCGTGCGCCAGCACTTCGCGGAGACGGTCGCCGGCAAGCGTGAGGCGGCCCTGGAGCTCCAACGCCGTTCGGTACAAGGAGACCGGTCGGCCCAGTACCTGCGGATGCTCGACCATCTAGAAGAACAATACCTGCTCAAGCTCTTTCCGATCCACCGGCGCACGCAATTGCAGCCGCTGTGGAACGTTATGCTCGACGCGAATTGCCTGACGACGCATTCGGTATGGAAGGCGAACTCGCGCCCTGTCAAGGATGTCGTTCATGAGATCGTGAGGCGGGGCTTGCGCGTGAAGACAGACTCCGACGTCGCCATCTATGCTGAGTTCCTGCTCAAGCAGCCGTTGCGCTCGACGTTGCAGGTCATGGCCCACTGTGCACCGCACTTGGGCGGCTCGTCTTCCTTTACATTGGAGTCTACATTTTGGTCAACCGGACTGACGACTGCGCTCAGCCGAGCCCTACAAGGATTGGCACTGACCAGCCTCTATAAATTCTCGGTCGACACCGACGCCATCGCTGCGCGCGAATTGCCAGCCTTGGTACAGGCCGTGTTTGACCTGTCGCTGCTGGATGGCGACATCGACACCGCTCTGTATCTGCGACCGATGTCGGCAGAACGAGATATCAAGGCCTGCTTTGCGGCCTTGGCAGCTGAGGTGCCCAATTTCTGCGCGAAGCAGCCCGGGACTGCAATTCGGTATCTTCTGCGGGGGCCCGGCAGTGTCTCGCTCTACTCTCTGGCCCGTGCAAATCCCGGCGCGAAAGACCTCCCCCCGTCACTAGACCTCGTCCATCAGTTCAAGTCGTACATGGGGATCGGCCGGAGAGAGGACAGTCTCGACTGGGCACGGCGCGCCACTGCGGTCATCGCTCTGCCCTATGGTACCAATCCCAAGGCCCGTGTCGTGCTTCCAGGCGTTGTCGGATTGAATCGGAAGGGGCGTAAATCGGAGCACACAGCTCGAACTGTGATCCAATTGGCCATCGATGACGACGCAATCCAGTGTCTGCCCGTCTTTGCGCTCGGCATGGTTGATGTGGCGAGCGCTACCGGTACGCGCACGTACGGGTCCATCTTCACGCTCGTTGGCCTCATTGAGAAGCTGCTGTCAGCGGGCTCTGAACAGGAATCCCGCACTATCTTCGACCGCGCATATCCCTCGTTGACCGTTTCTGCTCCCAGCTGGTCGTCTCAAGCCAGCACAGAGGATCAGGAGGATGCAGAGGCGGCAAGGCAGGCAAAGCATGGAAGTGAATTTCCAAAGCAACAGAAACTGTGGGAGAGCGTCAGCAAATGGCGGAAAAGTGCGCTGGAGTTGGCCGGGGAGATCACGCCTTCTGCCATCTTTCTCGGAAAGGTTTGGACGCGACTCTTCTTCAGTCTGCAGAAAGCAGCCGATGAATTGAAACCGCGCTCTAACTTCAGCGACGTGATGGAGATCTTCGCGCTCTGCGTCCTCAATGCTTTTCTGGTTGAGGAAGCCGAACATCACGTCTCGGTCACGCCCAGCGCGGCCTCCGATTCGCGCATCGACAGGAACAACCCCCGAACTTCGGCCTCTGCGTTTGCCAAGAAGCTCCAGTCCATGCAGCTGAGTCGGCGCGATTTCCCGTTAACCTCGATTGTGGCGACGTGCCCGCTGATCCTGGGATTGCTTGACGAGAACAAGGGCTACGCCGATGCCTTGAAGGCCTTGTTCCCCGATAACACTGCGGAGCCTTCGATCAAGGCGCAGCTGCGCCCCAAGGCGCTCGCAGACCTCATGGCGAAAGTTTCTGTCGCGGGCGAGTCGAGGACCAGGTTGAAGTCCGCTGCGCCTAAGGGCACGGGTGCGTCTAGTGACGCTGACGAGGCCCCCGGAGAATGAGTGCTCAGGCCGCCTCGATTGGTTCACTCATCTCAGCCCTGCTGCTGTCGGACCACCGCATCCTGCGACTATCTTGGGCGGCGCCCTTCACGCGCCCGCTGGAATGGTCTGAGCTACGAGAGCCGACCTATCTCGCCTTCCAGCCGTGGGCGGCGCGTTTCCCCGACCATGTGTTCGATGCGGCTTGGCAGTTCGTGGCCCGTCGACAGCCTGACCAAGGGATCCTGTTCACCACAATGCAGGCCCTTATTGGCGAATTCCTGGAACTGCGACATGGCGAGGTGCGCGTCCGTCACGATCTCCTGGGCGCCTGGCAGCAGGGCTTGGCGAGTCGGGTCTCTTCTCTTCCGATCCAGGCCACGGCAGACGTGCTCTTCGGCGCCGGGCGGTACACCCCCCCGGACAGATCGTCCCGCTTGAAGTCCGTCTCGCCTGATCGCGAGACCGCCCCGTGGCGGCGCCAGGTTCTGCCTCTGCTCCGCCCCGAGGAAGCAGCGGTCGCCGACTACGTGGAAAGGGAAGGCCTGCACGAGACGCACCTGCACCTGAACGGGAGCACACATGCCGAGATCTGCTGGCTGCGCGCGATCCGTCACCCGCACACGGAGACCCGGGAGTTCGTCGACGCGTGGACCCATGGCAAGCACGCCGGCCGTCTTCGCGAACTGGTCGGGCAGGTGAATCCCGATCTGACGCCGCAGGTCCTCCACCAGCACCTGCGGACGGCGAGTCGCCTTCGCGCCTGGCTCCTCGGCGCCGCCGAAGACCGGATCGCGCCGAACACGTGCCTGCCCGTGTCCTGCGAGCGCTTGTGCAACGCGGGCAACGACGAGTGGTCCGTCGGCCTGGGGGCGCCGACCCCAGCATGGCGAGACGAGCCGGATGTCGAGGCAGAACTCACCTGGATGGCCGGCCTCGTCGCCAGGCTCCGGCAACGCCCGAGCGTGCAACTGGCACGCATGTTCCACGCTTACCTGCTGCTGTTAAACGAACACTATCGATTGCTTGTCCAGAGCGAGGCGCAGTACGGCTTCGACCAATTCCAGAAGTTCACCCTGACGGAACTCCGCGAGCCGGCGGAACGAGACTATCGTACGCGCTTCCACGCCATGCACGGTCCTCGATCGGCGACCAGCACGGTCGGGTACTTGGAAGGGCGCTTCGCGCCCAAGGACAACCCTGTGAAGGCTTACGGGCTCTTCAAGGCCATCCTAGGCGGCTACCTCGAGTACCTGCGGGACGCTGCTGCCGCCTCCGGACTTCGGCTCGGCCGCTCCCCCCGCTCCCTCTCGGAGTTGCTGGCCGAACTCGACCGGTATTTCGAGCGGCCGATCGTCCGGCACCGGAGCATCCACCGCCTCACGCTGGTCGCACATTTCATCAAGCAGCCGTGGCCACCCACGCAGACGCAAAATGCGGGCCCATATCGGCATTATCCGCTTGACCTCCAGTTGCGTCGGACGTCGGGAGTACTGCTCTCGTGTCTCGCACGATGGCCTCGACTCCAGAGCTGGGTGCGGGGCATTGATGCTGCCGCGAACGAACTGCATGCGCCTCCGGACGTCTTCGCACCAGTCTTCCGAGTGTGCCGTCGAGCCGGCCTGACCCGGCGTACCTACCATGCGGGCGAAGACTTCCGCCACTTGCTGTCTGGGATCGCCACCATGTGGGAGGCGCTGACCCTGCTGGATCTGCGCGACGGCGACCGCATCGGACACGGCACGGCGATGGGGATTCGTCCAGGCCTGTGGCTTGACCGCATGCCGAGCATGCTCACCCTATCCCGGGGCGAGTGGATGCTCAGCGTGCTGGCCGCATGGCAATTGTTGCGGGACGTGCCGGAAACGCACGCTTGCGCACACCGGCTACAGCGCGAGTTGGAGGATGTCGCCTACCAGATCTTCCGTCGCTCGCTAACGGCCCGCGACTTGGAGCGCGCAATGGCACTTCGAGGGCTGAACCGCCATGACCTAATGCGACATCAGACTGGCGAGGCAGACCGGCAACATGAGTCCTTGAGCGGGCAGTGGCGTGAGGAGACTGCGCTGGTAAAGTCAATGTGCCAGAGCCAGCCGCAGGACGTTGGACTGCTTTGGGAATGGCTGAGCGATCCGGGCGTACAGGCGCGCGCAGACGAGTTGATCGCCAAGGAGGCACGCTTCCTCGATGCCCCGAGCTACATCCGCCTGCAGCAGGCGCTCATGCGGCAGGTAGCCGATCGGGGCGTCCTAATCGAAACGCTGCCGTCAAGCAATGTCCGGATCAGCCAGTACTACCACGTGGGCGAGCATCATTCGCTCCGCTGGATGCAGGTTCCGGGCCACGTTGAGGATGGAGATCCAGAGATTATGGTGTGTCTCGGGTCTGATGATCCGGGAGTCTTCGCTGGCGACCTCGAAACCGAGTTCTACCTGTTGTATGCCGCGCTGCGGCGATCAGGCCTCGGCGACTCGGAGGCCCTACGCCGTCTGAGCGTGTTGAACGAACGCGGCAGGACCTATCGTTTCCACCATCCATTGCTGTCGTAACCGGGGGGCGACTACGACACCCGGCACCCATCATCTCGTATGGCCAATTTGCAACATCGTCAACGCGCGCCATGCGCGTAAGCCGCACGCGTACACGAGGTACAGGAAGCTCAACCGTCGACTGTAATCGCCCGATCGTCGCAAAGGTGGTGAGTTCGATGTGACACAACCTAACAGGTTTGCAGAGTCAGTATGAGGCAGTCGAGAGTGCAGTTCGTTTCGTTAGCCAACGTCCTGTGGGCGATTGCCCGTTTTACGGACCTTCCAAATGGGCTGAAACTGGCGGAGCCGGATGATCCAGCGGTGCTGCGGAATTCACTCGAAGAGGCTGCTCGCTACAGCCATGCCGCGTCGCTCCTAGACTACCATCTGGCCAACGCGCGCGATATTGTTTTGCCACGATGGCTCGATTTGCGAGAACGAACTGGATATGCACGACCGAGCGATTGCGCTGAGACGGAAGGCAGGGTGTTTCTGCTCGAAGAGGCGAAATGGATTGGCCGCTACATCGAGTATAGAAAAAGGGTTTATATGCGCGAGATGGATGTAGGGGGACGATGGGCGCCTCCTCTTACTCTGGCTGACTACGCGGAAGGTTACCCGCATGAGCCTGCTCTCACTGCACCATATAGAGACTTGGTCCACGCTATCGGTTTCGATATGGCAGATATTGTCAATTTCTTGGACCGGTCTTTTATTTGTCACGCATTTGGGCAATCTGTGCCGGAGCAGAGATTATTGAACTCGAGCGCGTGTGACAGTCTGAGCGATGTAAATTCTGACCAGTCAGCTATCGCTAGTCCTACTATCCCGTCGTTAGGTGATGCAGCCCGACGGAGCGTATCGCCCGAACACCCACTTCAAGAAAAGAGGGCTACGTCCAAGGTGATGGCCGGACCCAAGGGACGACGAGCCGAAATTCACGATGCACTTGTTCGAGCGATGGAACTTGCGGGCCCCGATCGCTTTGATGTTCACGTTGTCCACAGGAAATTGATTGAGTTGGCGACGGACTTGTCTAAAGAATTTTACCCATTGGCTGGCTGCGATAATGGACGCGTCATGTTTTACAGGAATATTGACGGAAAATCGGTGGAATATACAAAAGAACAGCTAGCAGGATTTGTCGGGCGCCGCCGAAGAGGGGAGGTCAACATTTGACGAATTCTGCTGAATCTACGTTAGCCTACGATAAGCTACGTTGCCTACGATAGCCTACGATCTATCGACTAACGATTGCCTCGTTTGTAGTCTTGCTTTCAAGCGGATGCAGATGGCGTCACGAAGGTCGGAATTGAAGTAAATCGATCTTTCGCCTGATTCATGCAGCGCTAAACCTTGAAGCTTGTCGCCTTGGAGCAGACTATGAATCTCAACACCTTCAGTTCCACTTCAACAGGTCGTCGCTTGACGACGGAAGAGTTCGCGAACGCGATTTCTTGCCTCCCGCAGTCCATTCGGAAACGCTATAACCAGACAGGGAGCTACCATGGCGTGCGTCCAGTCAAATTGCCGAACCGTCGTCTGCTCTGGCCAGCGGACGCAGTTGAACAGCTTATTCAGCGCTAAAGACTACTGGGTGCGAATCCTGAATTGCAAGATCTGCCAGGGGGCATCGCGCGAATTAAGCTGAAAATCTCATCGTTCGTTATAAACCACAAGGCGGCCTATTGGCCACCGTCTATCAGTTGGTCTCGTGGTGGAGAATATGGCTCTGCGTCGAAAATTAAGCCATGCCGGCGAATGTCTGTCGACCCTGATAAATTTCAGCAGAAAATAGTCAAAATTTGGCCGGCCCAACAAATATGCGTCCAATTTTCTTAGGGCGTTTTACCCCGAGCGTGAAAGATAACTTCGGCGGCAAAGATCTTTCGAAGCGTGAGGGATCAATTACGGCGGGCGTATGCGTGAGATGTTGGTCAACGCAGGACCACGAGATGACGGGGGGCATACAATTTACGCCGAAAGGACACAACATACGTCGAATGCACCAAATTCGAGGTGCTGGCTGGCTGCAATCCTCGGCTTGGCTGCGCGACGGCAGTCTTTTAAAAAGTAACGCCAGCAGTCCAAGAGCAATGGCGGGATACGATTTTATTAATTTATTCGGACGTAAGTAAGTATATGGGTTGATGGGGGGTATCTATCTTGGTCGGTGAATTTAAGCGGTGGGTCTGGTTGATTGGCGAGTTTTTGACTTGAAATTATTTATGGGTCTTATGAAATGGAATGGAATGGACTGCTTGAAAATGGTAAATTGGAATACTTGATGGAAATGAAGGTGGGGGTGAGGAATGAAGCGATGAATGAGAGGAATTGGCAATGAGGGGATGAATTGAAATGGGGTTGTGGTTCGGAGAGATATACTCAAAAAGGGGTGATCTGTCTATCATGTCGTATGAGGATGATGATTTTTATAAGATATATAAATTCAGTGATTTTGTTATAAACACGGAGGGAGAGGAGGTAGACGACAGAGAGTGCCTTCTGGTGCATCCTGATTTCGATATGATCGGGCCAGTACTGGCTGAAATCGAAGCGTTGGTGCGTGACATTGAATTTAGTGAGGAAAGTGATGGGTTTGTAATCGAGCGCAATGCTGAGAGACAGCCAGTGATAGTAGTGAAGCCGATGGGTGAGCGCTACTGGACTTCGGTGATGCGGTTCTTCCAGCACTATGCTTTCGATGAGCGCTATGTATTTAGCCCGCATGTTGAGGCGCTGCGCGAAGCAATTGGCGCTTTGGGCTTGCATCCTGATGCTCTTCCGTTTTGCTGTTCTCCGCGTGGTTCTATCGTGGAAAGGCTGCCTGAAGAAGTGTTCAATGGATTGCTGGCAAAGGTTCTCGAGATTGTAGGAACGTCTGCGTTTCGTGAGCAGCTACGTGTTCGTAAGCGCAATGCCGAGCGTAATGAAGCGAAGGGCCTTGCTATTGAGCGACAGATATTCGAGAATAAATCTCGTCGGCTTGTTTTGATGCTGCATTTTGGATATCAAGCGCAGTATCGATCCAGCATAAGGCTGGAGGAGATGCAGAGGCACCGTAAGAAATTCTTCAACAACTGCCGTTCGAACAAGTTGCTACGAGGCATTCGTGACTACATCTGGAAGATCGAGGAGGGTAACGATTCAGGATTGCATTTGCATGTGTTGATCTTCTATACGGCTAATTCGTGTCGGGACGTATATATTGCACAGCAGATCGGCGAATACTGGGTAAAGGTGACGGACGGCAAGGGGAAGTACTGGAACAGCAACGCCGATAAGGCGAAGCATGCAAAGTACGGGCATGGTATTGGAACGGGAGAGATCAATTGGGACGATCACAACAAGCGGGAGGCTCTGCGCAGGAACATTCAATACATGACGAAAGCCGACCAATTCTTGAAGATGAAGTACGGTGAGCATTGCCGCGTGTTCGGTACGAGCCAGGTCAAAGAGAAGGAGAAGTCGGGACGTCCGCGTACCGTGAAGCCGACGCTCCAGGGTGAACCGGCAGGCGGCACGCAGGCGGATTCGTTCGATTCGGAATCGCTCGATAACACGAGTGCGGATGCAACGGACCTCGATGCGGACCAGAACGAATAAATCGGGACATTACGGCTTTGATGTATCGAACGGCTTGGTAGGTGTGGATGACAGTCGGCCAAGGCCGCCGGTGGGCTGTAATCGGTTCCTGGCGGCCATTCACTCGGTTCGGCTCGTTCACTTGCCTGCTGACGATTCGATGCTGATGCACTTTGATGCAACAACACGTCTTCATCGTGCCTGTCTGGCGCGAGAAGGATCTGACCAATGAGCGACATCGATTTCAATCTGTCGGCCGTTGAGCCGCCGGCTACTACCAACAATGCCACCGTCGTAACGCCTCACCATCGGAACCTTCATCTTTCTTTGCCTATTTCGAACGACATGTGCAATCGTAGCGCCCAGCCGACGTATGGAAAACCAGCCCGGGTCAGATGGATAGCGCGGGTGAGGTAAGAGCAGATAGGGGGTAATAGGAAAAGTTGCTTTCGGATCGAGAGTTGATTCCGATTCCGCACTGTCGCGCGAGCAAAAAGTCCATGGGGTCTGTCTCACCGCCATCATGGAGCTTTTCGATGCGCTACTGGATCGCGGCTCAATGTTCGTTCGCAGAGTTGGGACATCTTGGGCGAAGCGGAGTGGCATTTCACGCCTGATGGCATCGATCCAACGTTGAATCGAAGCCGGCGCTACCGTTCGCGTGCAGGCCGACAGAATGCCGTGAGTAAAGAACGGTAGGAATTCCATACCGCGGCCTGAAAAAAATAATCGGCAAGAGGACGCGAGGCACGCCTGCAGGCGTGCCTCGCTATGCTGCTGACTGACCCGGCCATAGCTGGATCGAACGAGTGCCTGTCTTGCTTCCGCCAGATGAGGCGATGCAATGTCCTTGCGGCTATTGAGCTTCCTGCCAGCCGTTGTCGGTCTTGACCATCATAATCGTTTCATCCCACTGATTTTGTACCTCTTCAGTCAAATCAGTCGATGCACTAACGCCATGAAAAGCTTGACCCAGTGTCCTCAGCTGAACATTCTGGCACTCTTTACGCAGATCGTTAGCGAAGATCTGAACGTTAGCCTCCTGACGGACTCGCTCTTGCTGTTCCGCATATGAGTCAGCCGTCCCGCCGCCATTGAGCCCGTCGCTATGGTCGTGCATGTATTTATTTCGTGCGCCGGATTCACCCAGCTCAACGGGATAGATGACTTTGGCGGGGTCGGCTGGATCAGGCGAGCTGATGCTGGTGTCCGGATCATGCTTGTGGGCTTCCACCCAAGCGGCTTCGGCAGCATGGTAATCCGCACGCGCTGCATCGTACGTTTGCTTGGCATCACTCAGCTTGGCTCGATCTGTATTCAGCGCCTTTGCGCGGTCCTTCATGTCGCTAGTCGGAGTAAGAGTGAGCGTATATTTCACTTCGACTTTGTACGTATTTTCAGCGATAGGAATACCGTTGACCTTGTTGAAGTCACTCACGCGCAGGTAATTGCAGTCGCCGATGCGAGCTTGTACAGCAGTTTTCGCATCGCTTTCCGAAGGAGCGCTGTGCCCGCAGGCGGTGAGCGTGGCGGCGATGCAGGCATACAACGCAACGCGTGTAGCGATCTTGTTGTGCGTGGTTTTCATGCTTTCATTTCCTGTCAGTAACGATCTTGTTGTGAAGGCTTTGCGCACCAAACGGGATGAATCGGGGCGACAGATTCCCAGCACGCGCCACTTGGATCGACCCGGTAGGATGTAATCATCTAAATTAGACGAATATCAACCAATAAAGCCCTTCATGTCAAACGGATGGTGCTCAACCATTCCGGGTGACTGGGAGGGAGCATGCCGAACGGGCAAACCGACGATCTTGCGGCCGCGGTGGGGCGAGCCATCGCGAAGCAGCGCATCGCAAGCGGATTAACGCAGGAACAGGTGGCAGAAGCGCTGGGGATCGGCTTGGAAGCCGTGTCCCGAATGGAGCGCGGCGTTGTGATTCCGACCGTGGTGCGGTTGTTCGAATTGGCTGATATCTTCCAGTGCGATGCAGCGGACCTGCTGACGGAGGCGAGTAGCCGGTCGAGCGACCAAGCGAATCACCTGAATCGGCTCCTCTCCCGGCTCAGTACGGCGGATCGGGCAATGATGCTGGAGGTCTTCGAGCGGTTGTCGGCGCGGCTGACGCGCCGGTAGCCTGTTGTCCAGGCGCGGTGCGTACGCGGTCGGCGACTGCGACGCATTGGTTGGCAAGATTGGTGATGCTGGCGAGATCGGGGGGCGCGTCCATACCTCTCCGTATTGTGGGTTGTCGAGAAAGAATAGGCCGGGCGCGATGCCCGGCGCTTATGTCGCAGCGCCGCGTTCGGCGATCTGGCGGCGCAGCGCGGCCGCGCGTGCCTGGGAACAACCCAGATAGCGGCGAATGTCGGCGACGGTCGGACGGACCCGACCCGCGGCGACGTCTTGGGCGACTGGGACACGGCGTCACCGACTGACTCAACGACCGGTGCTGGCGGGACCGGGCCGTCCCGCGAAGCGTGACTGTTGGTTATCCCGTCGTGACTGGCAGTTTCGGCTTCGCGACTAACGGTCAGCGGTGCGTGACTCGGTATGACCGGCGTGACTCTTGATTGAATCGCACGACTCACTTCCGCGACCGTCGTGACTACAGGCTGAGTCACGTCAACCGAATCCGTGACCGGCGCGATATCAGATTTTGGCACGACCGGCACGGGCGCCGATGACGATGATCGGAGCGAGACCCTCCAGAGCAGGCAAGCTACGCCTTCGAGCACGGCGGCGAACGCCAGTCCCGATAGCAGGTCGACACGGACGACAGTCGTCCCGAGTAACGTGGCGAGTCGTGACGTGACCGGATCGGCAAGTAATGTGTCACGCTGCGCCGTGACCCGATCGTCCGCTGACTGTCGGCGCCGAATGTCGTCCGCTTCCGCATTGAGCGCTTCGAGTCGCGCGGCGAGAGTCGTGCGACGGGCTTCCCATCCCGGGCAGTCACGAGGACAGCGCTGCGCCCCCACGAGCGCAAGCTGACGCGCCACGTTTGCCCGGTCCGCCATGACGGCCGTGAGACTGCGACCGGATGTTGCAATCACAACGTCCGGTACGGTCGACGCCCGCAGTTCTCCGGCGTGCTGTTGTGCCGTCACAAAGAAGTCCGCATGACCGTAACACGCAGTTGCCAGGCAGGCGCCCCATAGCAGGCAACCCGTGCCGCGCACGAGGATCGGAGCATCCCGGAGTAACGCCGGCAACAGGTGCGCGCTCGTGACGAGCACCGTGCCGATTGCCACCCAGACGGACCGCTCAGGCAGCGATCCACCGCGCTGCCAGCCTGCCAGGATCGACAGACTGAGCGCGGTGCCCGTTGCGCCAACTGCCAGCACGAACGTCCAGCGGGACGTCGCTGTCATGCCGCTGCTCCGCCGAGCAGCACCGCCTTGCGTTCCAGCTTGTCGCGTAGCGTTGATCGAGGCGATTGCGTCTGACCAGTCTTCTCACCCGCACCAGTGTCCGCGTCCGTGTGACCGGCCACTGTCTCGGGATAGAACTCCTCGACCACGGCCGCCCGCTCGTCCGGGCTGTCTTCGAATGCACCGTTGGCGAAGCCGGCACGAGCCGCCGTATCGAGTGCGGCCTGATCGAACCCAGTCGAACGTCGCCGCACATCCAGTTCGTGCGCTTGCGTCAACGTGTCTTCTAGCGTATTGCCGGATCGCACGCCGAGATCGACGTAGTAGATCGGGGACCGGTAGCTCTGCGTGGTCGACTTGCCCCGCAGTTTCAGCTCCAGAGGCAGGCACGCGAGCAGGTTGCCGGAGACGGCGCGGAAGTAATGCAGGCGTGCCGCGAGCGTGCGGATGGAATTGAAGGACGTGGTGCGGAAGATGAACGACCCCAACTCGTCTTCGTCGCCGACGATCACGTTCAGTCGCGCGTAGGGCTTGCATCCACCCTGACGACCGAGTGCGCAGCCGTCGGGTGACGGGCAGGGCAGGGTCTCGATGCCGGCATCGCCAATACGCCGGCATGTTTCTCCATTGCCGACGCAGACCGGGCGCCCGGTGTCGCGATCGAACAGCGAGTAATCGGCGCGCAGATTCAGATCGGGGTCGTTGAACAGCACACGAACCGGCATCGCACGGAGCTTGCCGGACGTCGCCTCGCGCAGCGTTTCGTTGAGCGGATGCGGCATCCAGCCGTCACGGTTCTGCACTTGCGTGGTGAGGGTAAATTGATCGACCTTCTCCGGCAGGCGCTTGCCATTCTTCTCGACGACGCGCCCGATGGAGATTCGCCCGACCACGGGCGGGGTGATTGAAAGACCTTTCAGCATGTGGACCTCTAGGGAAACGCTGATTAATGTGCTGCCCGTTCGACTTGCAGATGAAGCGGCGTCGAACTTTCCGGATAACGAATCGAATCGATGCTCATTTCGGTGAATTTGGCTCGTACACGGGCCTCTTGCTCGCGTTTTTCACACACATGACGGACTGCTCCCATGAACCGATCGCAACAGATTGCGCGCAATCACCAGATTCGCCAGAGCGAACAGGCTGAACAGTTGCGCCGTGTTCTTGGCCAAGCCCTTGTACCGCGTCTTGCGATGGTGAAACAGGTTCTTGACGATATGGAACGGATGCTCGACCCGCGAACGGATCTGCGCCTTGGTTCGTTCGACCGCGACCACCAAGTCCTTCAGCGGCCCTTCCTGCATCGCTTTGATCTTTCCGCGCTTGGCCGCGACGTGCCACTTCACGGTCTTGCCTTTCATTTCGTCGCGCTTGTCTACTCCGATGTAGCCCGCGTCGGCGAACGCTTCCTGTTCATGCCCGTGCAGCAGGGCATGCGCTTGCGACACATCCGACACGTTCGCCGCCGTGCCAACCACACTGTGGATCAGGCCCGAATCGGCATCGACTCCCACGTGGGCTTTCATCCCAAAGTGCCATTCGTTGCCTTTCTTCGTTTGATGCATGTCCGGGTCACGGCTCTTCCCGGCGTTCTTGGTCGACGGCGGCGCTTCGATGATCGTCGCGTCAACCAGCGTGCCTTCCTTCATCAGCAGTCCTCGCTCGCACAGCGAGATGCCGATCTCGTCGAACAGCTTGCGTGTCAATTCGTGTTCGATCAGCAGGCGCCGGAACTTCAACAGCGTGGTCGCATCCGGCACGTTCTCGACCGCCAGATCGATGCCGGCGAAGGCGCGCAGCGCGATGCTGTCATACAGCGCGTCTTCCAGCCCTTCGTCCGACAGCCCGTACCACTGTTGCAGGAAGTAGATCCGCAACATTCGCTCCAGGCCAATCGGCGGACGGCCTCGCGTGCCCTTCGGGTAATGCGGCTCGATTGCCGACAGCAAGCGCTGCCACGGCACGATCTTCTCCATCTCGGCCAAGAAGCGTTGGCGCCTCGTCACGCGCTTCTTGCCTGCAATTTCCGCTTCCGCGAAGCCGATCTGCCTCTTCATCATCGTGGGTCCGTTCCGTGAGCTGTCTTCTATAACGTCCTCGGCTACATCAGCGATAACCGCCGGCCTTCATTAATCAGCGTTTCCCTAGATAGAAAGATGAAGGCGAACGCTTGTTTGTTGCGATGGCCGGACACAAACGGACTCAGGTGGAAACGAGGAAGCGCCGGGAACCGGGCTTCGAAGTGGCGTATCGCGTTTCGAACGAAGGGTGATCGGCCAACAACCGTTTCAGATCGACGGTGGATGAATCGCGACTACGCTTGAATGACACTTCGCCGGTTTCGAACAGCGCACCCGTGGCGTCACCCATTGCCTGCTGGATGGTCTGTTTGAGATGCGCTTCGGTCTGCTGGCGTCTTTCGATGTCGGCCCGCACGGCGACCAGGTCGGCGAACACAGACGACATTTGACGATCGTCGCTGAAATCGATGGTGCCGCCGTCTCCCGGATATAAATGCCGCAATGCCCGTTCTGCGGATTCGGAGCCATCCGCGGGTGGCGGTGTATCGGTCTCGACGTATCGCCAGAACGCGGTTTCGAGTTCGACGAGCCGCCCGATCAACGCATCGTCGCGCTCGATCCGATGGACTTCTAGTGCTTGGCCGCAGATGAGTACCGCGACGTGCGCCGCCGTCTTGCCCGTCACGGCAAGCTGATGCTGGACCTGAAGCTGCACGTACTCCGGTACGCCGTCTCGCCAGAGCCGCGCGCCGAATTCGCCCGCCGTCTTGCACTCGAGAATCTGCACGTCACGCGCGCCAACGACTTCGCGATCGAGGTTGGCGAGCATGAACGGGATCGATGGGTGACGCAGGACGGCATTGACGCGACGAACCCGGTTGCCCGTCTGCTTTGTATACGACGCCGCCACAATTGGTTCGAGCAGTGTCCCCCAGTACGTCGGCGATGTCGTATCGGCCGGATCGGGGCGCGGTAGGCCGTCCGCACGCCCCGTCTTGTCGAGCCACAATTCCAGCGGGCTCATGTACGGATTGAGCCCGACTGCTGCTGCGGCGTCGGATCCACCGATCCCGGTTCGCCGCACAGCGAGCCAATCGTCGTGGGACAGTTCGTCGGTCTTGACGAGCTTCAATGCAGGCCGTCGCGACAGGGCGTGGCTGGATGGAATGACGCTCACGAAACCTCCAGAAACGGAAAGGCCCGGCAGGCGAACCTGGCCGCGCCGGGCGTGAATGGAAACAGCGGGGACTACACAACGAGCTTGAGCGCTTCATCCCACGCCTTCTGTTTGATGGTCGAGCCCTGACCAAACCACGCAGCATCGCGCCGGTGATCGTCGCTGCGTGCGCGGCGATGGTGATCGACGTACTCGGTTACGGCGTTCAGTAATCCCCACGCGGTGCCAGAGGCCGACGCGAGGTCTGCGCCTTTGCCGCGTCCCGCGTAGAGTTGGCCGACTGCCTTGATCGCACGCTCATTGACCGCGAGCGCTTCGCGGTCCGCGACGTTGGCAGTCGAGTAGATGAGCACGCGCCGCAGGAAGGTCTCGGCTGCCGAGTCCGAGATTTTCCGTTCGGAGAGCGCCTTGGTTCTTGCCATGAACGCGTCCCACGACGATATCGCAATGCCGAGCTGACGCTTCACGGCCTGAGCGTCGAACTGCGAGCGGTGCGGGACTTTGACCGCGCTCGTGCTGTCACCCAATGCGATTTGCAGGGTGTTGTTGCAGACGACCCGAACCGATGTGAATTGCACGGTGGTGGCGAGCGTGCCGTCGCAGGCAGTCGCAAGGAGTAAGTACCCGTTGACCTGATCTTTACCCTTCAGCGTGGCGGACTGGCCAGTCCTCGCAAGCGCCCATAGCTTTCTGCCATCCTTGAGCACGCCCGCTGTTTCTAGCTCGTATCCCCCGACCTCGGTGAGATCGCGGTAGAACTCCAGGATTTCGGCTGGCTGGACGACCTGATAACGGGTGGAGACGACGGACAGCGGTGCCCTTGTGTCGCTACGGTAGAGGACTTTCTGTTCGGGAAACGCATGAATGGTGCCGAGGTTCTGGTTGCCCGCAGTGACGAATCGCACTTCGGCCTCCTCGATCCTCCAGTCCATGCCGGCGGCGCGAGCCCAGACTTCAAGTGGTTGCTCAGTGGGGAGCTTGTTGCCGAAACCGTGCCATGGTTCCTGGCCGACGTAGGCCATTGTCTGTACGAGATGCATGAAAGAGACTCCTTTTTCGGATCACAGAACATAAAGCCCGGCCGCAGCCAGGCATCGAAAAGAAAGACGAAACAAGGTGAGGGGGGGGCGTTCAGCGTGCGGGGACGCCGAAGGTGCGCCCGCAGGCGAGACAGCGCCAGTTGTCGAGGACCTTTTGGTCGATCGTCTCGCCGCAGGCCGCTCCCGCGGCGCAGCCGGCGGCGCCCGCGACCAGCCCGGCGAGAATGGCGCCCGCGATGCCACCACAGGCCGAGCCGAGGGGGCCGACGATGAGTCCAGCGGCGGCGCCTGCTTCAGCGCCCGATAGTGTTATGGCGATGGCACTCGTTGCGCCTGCCGCGGCGCCGACAGCACCGCCAATACGTCGTGCGACGTGACGCGGTTCGGTGCGAGGGGACTGGCAAGACGGACAGCGAACGCGGACGTCCCGTGAGCCTGTCCCGAAGTGCTGTGCCGCGCCTGCTCCGGTGTGGGCCTGTTCCTCGTCGTCGTCCTCATCCGGTGGGGCGAAGAAAGGCGGCTCACGCATGGGCAGCAGCCTCACGACCCACCTTGTGGACATTGCGGCAGTACACGGCGATCAGCACGCCGCCGGCGAAGGCGAGTGCGAAGGCAATCAAGTACTCAATCGGGGAGTTGGGAAACATCACTGGCCTCCTGAGGCACGTTCGTCTGGACAGGATTGCCCAGACGGAGCGGCCGTGATTGGCCGGGCTCAGGGGAGTGATATGGATTTGAAAGATTCTAGATCGCTGTAGCGATAAGGTCGCAACTCGGCAGCGCGGATGCCGATGTGCAGATGAGAGAAACGAACTTCAATGTTGAACCACCCTGGGGCGAAGGGGGAACCCTTTCAGCCAAAACTGCCTGCCATGTCTCAGTTCTGATACGGCCGTCGAGTCGTCTGATGCAAGCAAGGGGGACTGTCAACCGTGCGTAGGCTTCGAATTTGATGCGTTTGTACGTGTGACCTCACAAAGCGATTGACGGAGGGGCTGCCACTTTGTATTATTTCGAATGTGAGTCCGCACGTACTAGCAAACTTCATCTCTCCCGATATCCTGGGCGCAGCCCCCGGATGGTCGCCGTTGTATTTCGCGAGTCCGGCTACGGCGGCTCTCCAAGCAGGCTCCACCGGTCAGTCAATCAGCGACCTGGGAGGGCGAGTTCTCGAGGGCTGGCGGGTGAGCGAGACCCCGGGTGCTCTTGCCTATGACCCCAGAGCAGCGACGATGCCCGTCTACCGGCAAGCCAACATAGGGCGCCTGCACCTGGTGCTCAGAGAACAGCACTGGGGAGCGCCTCAGATCGGTGGCCGCTGGTGTGTTCAGCCCGACGACATCGTGCTGAACAAGCTCGCTCCCGTCCGCGCCGCGTACGTCTCACTGAACGCGAGGCGGCACCCGGTTGACGGCAATTCCCTGATCGTGCGCGGGCTCTCGAAGTCTGCGGCCGCGTGGGTGGCGCTGTGCCTGAATCAGACCGGATACGAACAGCTCCTGTTGAGCGAGTCTGGCGTGTTAAAGCGGGTCGGAATCAGCGCGCTCGCATCCCTGCGAGTGCCGCCGGTGCCGTCGGAGATGGAGGGGCTCTCCGCGCGCCTCCACGATCTCATCGATGAGTCCACGCTGACGATCGAGTCTCTTCACCGCGTGCGCGATGAGGCCGACGCGGAGGCGAGCGCTGCGTCGCATCAGGAGCACGAGCTGTCCGCTGGGGTGTTCTTCGCGCGCGAAGCGATGTCGAACGATAGCTGGTTGCCGGCTGCCGTCGCGCTTCGTGCTGAGCAGTCGACTCTCGAAGGCGAGGCCGGCTGGGTGAAGCTCGCCGACCTTGCCACGTTTGAGGACCGCGCTCGCCTTAGCCAGGCGCACGAGGGAGCGCGAGCCCTTCGACTCGGTGACGTCGCCGACGATCTTCTCGTTGACGGTGCTCCGATTTGCGATCTCATTCCCAACCGCACGCTGGCGAAGCCGCTCTTGCCCGGCGAGGTGCTGCTGTCCACCCTCGGCAAAAGCTTTCGGGCGGCCTTCGTGGACGAAAGCGTTCCGCCGAACACACACCCCGTCGATGGCTGGGTGCGTTTACGATTCCGCGAGACGCCGGCTGCATGGGCGCTGCTGCTCTCGACGGAGTCACTTCGTTCGCAGGCCGCACGCCTCACCGTGGGGGCCGTACAGCAGTTCGTTCCGCCCGACGCGCTGCGGTCGTTGCGCGTGCCGATCCCGCCGCGCGATGTGCGCGACCGCTGGCAGCGCGCTGTCGAACAGCATCACGCGGCTCGCAGATCAATTGACCGCCGGTGGGCTGCGCTCGTGGACGATCTGTCGGAGGTATTCGAGGCGGTCCACCGGCCGTTCACCTCGTCTCACCCGCTCGGCAAGGAGGTTATCCAGTGACGCCGCGACACGCCGAAGAACTTCTGAACACGCTGAAGCAGAAGCCTTTCAGCCTCGACGATGCGCACGAGCGCGCACGGCTCTCCGGCAGCACGTGGAGCCGCGATCAGCTGGAGCTTTTCCTTCTCTGCGCGCCGGGCGTAGAGCGCGACGAAAGTGGGTGCTTCCACATCGGCGTTGGCGACACCGCGGACGACCTGCAGGCTGCCATCGTCGACGCGGTGCAGTCGTTTGCCGGCAAGCCGGTTCCGGTGGCGCACTTGCGCGCCCGCCTTCCCAATCACTTCGTGACGACCGACGAGCAGATCCTGGCCGTCGTTCGTCGTACGGCTGGGCTCGAAATTTTCGGCCCAAAACTCATTCGCATCACCCAGTAGGCACAGGAGAACACAAATGGCCCGTCCGAAGAAGGCCCCGACCACCACCGCAGCGCAGGAGACGACGACCGTCAGCTCTGAAGAGAGCAGCGTCCTCAACTCACTCGTCTATTCGCTCGCGCGCGCTGGCTTCGACCAGAAGTTCGAGCTCAAGGTTAGCGAGGCGGGCATGTCGGCCGCCGTGTTGTGGGGGCGCCATGAAGGCGTGGAGACTCCGCGTGTGCTGGCCCTCGTGCTTCCCGCTGGAGCCTGGAGCCGCAGCAACGCTGACGAAGTGCAGATGTTGTCGTGGACCCTGCCTCCGCCCGAGACCGCGCAGAATCACTACCCGCAGTTTGCCGTCGTGAAGGACGCTGAGGGCAAGCTCGAGGCGATTTTCGACCTCGCACCCGGCGCGCCGCACCAGATCGACAGGCTACCAAGCCTTCGCGAGATTAACGAGTACAAGCGCATTAAGGCCGATCCGACCTACCGCTGGTCGATGCGTATGTACGACCGCCTCATGAAGGGCTTCAACGCCCTGCACGAGCGCATCTACCAGACGCACAAGGATAGGGTGAACGGCAAGAACGACATCATCGAAGAGGTGGCGAAGCTTCTCTTCCTCGAATCGTTCCGCCTGCACCATAGCGACGGCGCACTGAACTTCGACCACAACGGTAAGAAGTTGAATCTGAAGGACGTCTTTTCTGCTGGGCACGTGAAGGCGAACGGGGCTTCTGCCGTAGCCGAGATCCAGTCGGCCTTCGAGCACTTCAAGCTGCATCCCGACTACGTCGTGACTGACGACGCGGGCGAGAAGCATCCCATCTTCGACAAAAACGCGCACCTGCGGCTGGCGCAGCCGGGCAACTACGAAGCGGTCCTCTCGCTCATCCAGGATCTTGGGCCCGTCACCGACAACCGAGGCGAGGCCGTGAAAGCGCAGGGCACGCTTGCCGACATCGCTGCCGATGTGCTGGGTCGTGCCTTCGACGTCTTTTTGCGCGCTAACTTCGAGTCCAAGGGGGGGCTCGGCATCTACCTCACTCCGGCCCCGGTGAAACAGGCGATGCTGTCCCTCGCCTTCCACGATATCAAGGAGAGCACCGAGGACGCTGCACGCCTCGTGGCGCGCGATGGCAAGGGGTGGCCCGCGTTCCGATTCTGCGATCCTGCTTGCGGTAGCGGTGGCTTCCTTTCGGTGGCGCTCAGCCATTTGCGCCGCACGCTCGACGAGATAGGTGGCAAGGCCACGGCGACCGACGAGGCGAGGAGGAAGCTCTTCGAGGAGATGTGCGAGCATAGCTTCGCCGGTGCTGATGCTTCTCCTCAAATGGTGATGCTGGCGCGCGTGAACATGGCGCTTCTCGGTGCGCCGAAGGCGCGGATCTTCTACACGCAGAATTCGCTCATCAGCCCGCAGCTCCAGCCTGGCACCTTCGATCTCATCTGTACCAATCCGCCCTTTGGCACGCCCAAGTTCAACAAGGGGCAGGAGGAGGCGAAGAAGGCGCACGAGGAGGCGATGGAGAAGATCCTCGAGACCTTCCGCTCCGACCTCGCGCCGCGCAACGGCCGCGGCGGCGGGTACGACTACTCCCCGACGGTCACCGGTCTCGCTATGGGGGGCTCGCCGAACAGCAAGAGCATCTGGAAGGAGGCATCGACGAACACCGACCCGGCGGTGCTGTTCATCGACCGCTGCCTGCAGCTCCTCAAGCCCGGTGGGCGGCTACTCATCGTTCTGCCTGACGGAGTGCTCTGCAACTCAGGCGACCGCTACGTGCGCGAGTACATCATGGGCACGAAGGATGAGGCTTCGGGCGAGTTCCACGGTGGCAAGGCCATCGTGAAGGGCGTCATCAGTCTGCCCGCCGACACCTTCAAGCTTTCGGGCACGGGCGCCAAGACCAGCGTGCTTTACTTGAAGAAGCGCCTCGCCCGGAAGGACGACTCGGAGAAGTTCCAGGACGAGCCGCAGACCGACGTCTTCATGGCTGTTGCGGAGACCCTCGGCTACCTCGTGAAGAACAACGTCGAGGACTACAGTGCGGGCGTTCCTAATGACCTCGCCGCCATCGTCGGCGCGTACGTGCGGGGGGAGTGATGGCCGTCGACTCGCTTCGCGAAACGCGCCACATCAACCGGATCAGCACCCAAGACCTGGGTGTGGTCTGGTCTGCGCAGTCCTATCGCGCCGACGTCACTGCAGCGCTTCGTAAGATTCGGAGCATGACGTGGCGGCCGCTGGCGCAGCTTTGCTCCAACGTCATCGGACCGGGCCCGCACCCGACCTTCACCTCCACGGGACATCCGTGCCTTAAGACCAGAAACGTGCTCGGGGTCGTCGTTGACGCAAGCGAGGTGGATTTCGTCGAGCATTCCGACACAGCGCGCTGGCCCCACTACTGCATCGAACGTGAAGACCTTGTGCTGAATGTTACCGGCGCGGGCAGCATTGGTCGCGTTGGAATGTACTTCGGATCGGACCTTCCACTCACGAATCAGCACCTTGCACGTGTCTCCATTGGTCCCGGGGCCGATGCTGCCTTTGTTTGCGCGTTTCTTTCTAGTTGGTGGGGTGAGCGTGCGCTCGAGCAAGGGATTAGTGGCAGTACCGGACAGCTGAACCTAGTCAACGAGCACGTTCGCCAGGTGCCGGTTCCAACACCTGACATCGCAGCGCAGCGTTACATCGGGGACAAGGTTCGGCAGGCTGATCGCTTACGCGAGCGCGCGCGGAGGCTTGAGAAGGACGTCGCAGCGATCCACGCAAAGCACATCGTCCTCCCGATTGGCATTGATTTTGCCAAGCGCACCCGTCGTTTGCCATTTCGATCCTTGACGGAGCGCCTCGATGCACACTTCTATCCTTCCGCTGTTGAGCAGTACTTCCGGCAGCTCGGCGGAAGCATACGCTCCCTCGACGATTTGAGCACTGTCGTCATCAACGGCCAGAGTCAGCCGGAATCCGAAGAGGGAGTACTCCAGGCGACAGTCGCCAACCTGGGACGGAGCTTCGTCGAGGGGGCGTTGCGAACGGTCAAACGTCCCACAGATGGTGCGCGCGCCCTTGCTCTTCACGACCTCTTGCTGTGTAACGCTGCCCACAACAAGAGCTACATCGGGCGCGACGTGACCTACTCCCAGCTCGAGGGGCCGTACCCCTCAACGGAGGTTATGGTCGTTCGTGTGGACCGAGAGCAGGTCCCAGCGTCGTTCATTCGTCAATACCTCAAGACCCAGATCGGATACCTCCAGATCCAGTCGACCATTCGCGGCATAACGGCTCATTCATATCCGGGTGACGTGAAGAGCATCGAGATCCCAATTCCGTCAGTGCCGGACACGGAACGGGGGGCTTGGTTTGCAACGGATGACACGATGCTCATCGCCGGACGGTGCGCAGACGCTGCCAAAGTACTGACAATCATTGCCACGGTGCTGGTTGAGCAGCTCATTGAGGGCCGCCTCACCGAAGCCGATCTCGTCGCTGCGCAGAAGGCGCTTGAGATGGGCGATCGCAGTGCCGACCGGACTATCCTGCAGTCGCTCCGACGGAACGATGGCCCCGACGCGACGCCTGTCATTCCGGACCTCGACGGCCTCTACGCGCTCCTAGACGAGCCGGATGGGGAGAAGGACCGATGACCCTCGCGGCTCTCCAGGGGCGCGCTCTTGCGCGCACGATCGACGAGATGCACAACCTGCTCGCGCACGGCGAGGCGCAATCGTCTGTCCTTCGTAGCCTGGGGGGCCTGGGCGCCGCGGGCCTGTGGAGCGAGCGGGGGGATGCGCTCGTTGCGACGCCCGCCGTAGTCGCGCTCGGCGATCGGCTGCCTAACGCCGCCGAGTCACTTCCTGCCGTATTCTCGCTCCTGCCGGAGGTGCGCGTCGCGTGGCTATGCGTGGTTCGTGCGCGGCTCGCCGAAATGGGCGAACGCAAGGACGTCGCGGCATTAGCCGACGCCGTCACGGCCGCTGGCGTACTCGCGACAGAGCTTGTGAAGGAGGACAGGCCGTCGCTCTCGCCCACGTCCTTCAGTGAGCTGGAGCGTGCCGTACTCCCTGCCGCCGCGCACGAAGCCTCGGCGTTTCCGGTGCTGCTGCGCGTGCTGGCTGCGACCGCCGTGATGCCGAGCGGCGCGCCCCCATCATTGCTCCCCGACATCGCCTTCGACGATCCGTCGACGGCGTGGCGGCCCGGGCGGCTCCTACGTCTGCCGACATCGACCGACGCCGTGCCTGCCCACGTGGTCCTGAGCGGCGCGCTCGATGGCCGAGGCGGCGGCGACTCGATGCTTTGGGCACTCCACCATCCGTGGGCCTTCCTGCTCGCGCAGATGACCTTCACGAAGGAAGCGTGGGAGGCCGAGCGCGTATCGGGCGGCATCTCCTACGAGCTCGAGCCCGCGCACGTCCCACTGTTCCAGAGCCCACTGCGCGTCGAGGTCGTGGTGACGCTGCCAAGTGGTGAGGAAATCCGCTGCGGCTCCCTCGGTGAGCTGGTGCAGCGCACGCTCGCGCAGCTCGGCGTGACGATCCTCGGGCATCGCGTTACGGCCCGCACGCTCGACGACCATCTCGGCCTCGTCATCGACGCCGTACAACGACGAGAGGTCTGGCGTTTCGAGCATGGTTCCGGCGGCCGGCACCCCGCGTACTCCATCCATCCTTCATTCTCCGATGCTTGCTACCGCGCGCTCGGCAGCCGCGCCTTCTATCGCCTTGGTTCGCCCGTGACCGCCGCCATCCGTCGTGTCGCCGAAACCTGGGCGCGCGAACGCCTTGCACGAGCGAGCGCAGCGAGCGGTGAGGAGGCGGCATGACGGCTGCACCCGTGCTCCACCTCGAGCGACCGGCTTTCTGGACCGAGTCTGGCGATCCGGAGTCGTGGTTTCGCGCGCTAGAGGCCTTCGCCGGTGCTGCGCAGCGCGCACCGCAGACGGGCACGCCGCGCGCGGTGGCCGATCGCAGCCTGGTCGGCGTCATCGCCCGACGAGGGGCAGCTGGGCTCTTCGGTGTGTTCCAGCGCGAGGGCCGCGCCCTGTTGCCCGGGGTGGGCCTCATTGCATGCGATGCGGAAGGCCGATGGGACCTGACCGACGAATCCCGCATCTTGCTACGACACTGGAAGGAAGATGCACAACAGGGACTTGAGCTGCTCGCAGCCTATCTCGTTCGCGAGAGCCCGTGGCTGCGCCTGCTGCTGGCTCGGCTACAACAAGGTGACTGGGAGCTCGCGCGCTGGGCCGAGGTCCGCAGTGGGCGCACGGGGCTCAAGGCGGGCAGCTCACTCCTCCTGCGAGACCATGTCGAGCCGGAGACGTGGTTCGACGGGCTCGCCGAACAGACGGCGGCGCGTTGGCTCGCGCGCGCGCACTGCGAGATTCTGGCCTACGATCCTGATGTCCTGACGCGCAAGAAGGGCAAGGACGACCTCTCGCTCACGCCGCTCACGGCGCCCCTGCACCTCCTCGAGTCTGTGGACTGGCTCAGTCGAACGGGACAGGTGACGCTGCCGAGCGCGCTCGAGGCTGACCTCGTCGGGAAGGCAACGCCAGCGCAGGTGCTTACCGATATTATCAGTGGGCATGCCGACGTCCGTGGCTTCGTTGCCGCCGAGCCGGTATTGCGCGAGCTGCTCCGGACCTTCGGCGTTAGTCCGAGCGACGAGGCCTTCGCGCGCTGGATGGATGCACTCATCGATCTAGCCGCGAAAAAAGGCGCCTTGGAGCTGCTCGATGCGCAACCCGGGCAAGCGCGTCACGGGCGGGGGCTGCACGCTGACCCCACGCGCAAGCTCGTGCGCTGGGTCGTTCATACCGAATTTAACGAAGCTTTCCAGAACGCGTGGGCCGCGCTGGAGACCGAACGAGAGCTGATACGATGACCAACAAAACGACGCACCAGTGGGCAGCAACCGGTGTCTCGAGCTACCCGCTCACCCATCCCATCGTGGGGCAAGGCCGCTTCTTCGAGACGTTCCGTCACTTCATCCACCTCGTCGACGACGAGGCCGAGAAGTTCGCGCACGTCTTCGCGGTCATTGCGCAGTGGGGCGTTGGTAAGTCGCGCCTCGGGTACGAGCTGGTGGCGCAGATCAACGACACGTCGCGAGGCTGGTGGGTGCGCGGTGACGATGGTGCACTTGTGAAGGCGAACCTCTTCCACGACGAGAAGGATCGCGACCAATACCTCGGGCTTTACATCCGATACAGCCAGGTTGCGAACGACTACAACAACGTCGACAACTGGTTCGCCTACGGCCTCTACAAGGCGCTCCTGCCGCTAACACGCGGCACGTTCGACGGCTCAATCCAGGGTCAGATCGCGAAAGAGGCGGCCGACCGCCTGATCGTGGATGGCTTCGACCCGAAGAAGCTCGCGGTGGCGCTCGAGGCGTCGGCCAACCACTCCGACGAGAAGCTCTACGAGGACCCTGAGCTGGCGACCCGGCTCTGCCAAGCTGCCTACGAGTACCTGCACTCGCTCGGCATCAAGTACGTGCTCGTCGTGCTAGACGAGCTCGAAACCGCTGCAGAAGCCGCGACGTTCGGGCTCGACTCGACCGACATCAAGCACCTCGACGGCCGCGCCATCAAACTGATGGGAAAGGCCATCAAGGAGGAGGATCCGCGCCGCAAGCTCCCTTGGCTGCGCTACGTCGCTCTCTGCTCGCCGGCCATCGGCGATGAGCTGCGCGAAATCCAATCCACT
This sequence comes from Burkholderia sp. BCC1638, assembly GCF_902833195.1. Taxonomy (NCBI): domain Bacteria; kingdom Pseudomonadati; phylum Pseudomonadota; class Betaproteobacteria; order Burkholderiales; family Burkholderiaceae; genus Burkholderia; species Burkholderia sp. BCC1638. Next base: position 20,674 of record NZ_CADFEC010000013.1, on the reverse strand, counting down.
GCGCGCCGCTTCGAGCTCACCGAGCTCCAATCGAACGCGTTCTCCGATGTCAGCGACTTCGTGCAAACGCTGGAGAAGGACGGACGACTGGCTGAGTCGTACCCACAGGGGCTAGTCGAAGCCGCATACGCGATGAGCGCCGGCAATTTCGGCTGGTTCAATGTCGTTATGGCGAGCATTGATGAGCGTCTCCGCGACAAGCGCGCGCGCGGTGAGAAGGACGCCCCCACGGTCGGGGCCCTGTTCGACGAGCTCGTCCGGGTGTCTGGGCGCGTGCAGCAGCACGTCCTCGATCACCACGCGATCGAGATGCTGAAGATCCCAGACCGAGCGCAGCTTGCTACCGCTCGCGACCTGCTCTATGGGCAGCTCCCGGTTCCGCTCGGCACCTACTCGCCTGAGACCCGCAGCGCCATCCTTGCTGCTCGGAACGAGTACGACGAACCGATTGCGACGCTCTTCCGCCGCGTCGAGTGGGACGAGCTCGAGGCAGCAGATGCGCTACGCGTCTCGAAGTTCACGCGCGATCGAGGCGTCTGGAGGCTCGGCGGTGTCGATCAGCCGCTCGACCTTCGCCAACTCCTCTCGAACCTCGGCACTTACGCCATTCACGAGACGAAAGGCCAGCGCCGCACTGACGGTAAGCACACGCTTGTCGTACCGCTTCGCCAGGCTGACTTCGTTCACCTCGTGTCGCTGCTTTATCCGCACGCCGCTGCCGAGGATGCGGCGCGCGCGCTTTGGCGTCGCTTTGTAGGGGCCGAGGATCTCGAGCCCGACACCGCCACACACGTGGGGCCGAGCGTGGAGATGATCGCCCGGCTCGACCTGCGCCACCGCAAGCAAGGCCAGACGTCGCTCATCTTCCGCGACCCGGACCAAAACTCGGCTCATGAGAATGCCCTCTCCGCGCTTCGCACGCAGACCGAGCAGCAGCGGGCCCTGCAGGTGCTGGTCGGGGCGATGCGCGTCATCGACCATCACTGGGCGTATGACGCGGCGCCCTCCGGCATCCGCGATGATTCGCTGACGGTCATCGGCACGTCACCTGCTAGTCGGGGTGCGTCGGGGGGCGGCCTCGTCACATTCGATGGCCTGAAGGTGCACCCCAAGGGCCGCGTGCTCTTTGCGTGGGTGAAAAACGTCGATGATCTGGAGCGCCTATGCAAGGCAGCGAGCGCACAGTTCGGCGAAGAGGGGCGAACGCCCGTGATTGCCTTTACTGCCTCGCGTGCGCTGGTCGACGTGATGGCGAATCCGTCCAGTGACACCTTAACGGGCGCGAAGAGCTTCTTGCTGCTCTACCAGCTCACATCGACCGAGGAGTACATCCTCCACCAGGTCGGTGTCGCGACGCAGGCGAGCACTGGCTTTCGCCTCGATGGCCACGGCTTCACGACCGCGTTCAGCAACCGCCTGCAGAGCCTCGTGCGCCCGTTCTCGGATGAGGTGGGACGCTTCCGTCAGCAACTAAACGACCTCGGCCGCATCGCGTGGCCGCTCCGGTCGTCCGGCAAGCTCAAGGAGTTGGAACAGGAACTGCTGATGCGTGCCTGGCGCGTCCTCGCTATTGATACACACGCCCCAGCCTCTCTCGCAAACCTCGACGACAAGTCGGGCGTGGACGTTGAGACGTTGAAAACGCTCTTAGCCAAGCTAGGAGTGACGCCGAAGGCGCGCGCAGCCGGATACGGCGACAGCGAGCGGGCCGGCTTGTTCTCGAGCCTCGACGACGCAGCCGAGCCGCAGTTTCCTGCGTTCCTCGTCGCGGCAATCCGGCGCCTGTTGAACGGCGATTGGACGCTCGCGCTCGCAGAGCGGGAGTGGTTCTGGGGTTACACGTGGGAAGGGGTGAAACCCAAGGACACCTACTTCGAGTGGATGTCGATCATCCGTGAGCTGGGCTTTGGAAATCAGCAGCCCGGTGCGAAGACCGCCGACGCCTACACTGCAACGAAGCGCGCCGAGCTCCGAGGTGCCGTGCAGGAGGCGGACAACTGGCTGAGGAAGGACTACCCGAAGCTCGTTGGGGAGATGGAGGCTGTCTTCGGTGCCGGGCGGGTGCAGGATCTCTTCGCACCGGAGGGGGCTATGTCTCCTGGCACGAAGACCCTCACGGCGCGCAAGAAGCTCAAGGAGAGCACCGCCGACCTCGACTTGCTCGACAAATCCGAGACGCAGCCGGCGACAGCCGATGGCTTCCGCGTTGCTGCGCAGCGGCGTCGCCAGGTTCTGAACAATATCGACTGGGTCTATCGCCGAGAGGACTACCAGGCCATTCAGCAGGACGCGAACGTCAAGACACTCGACTTCGAATCAGACAACGTTCCCCTGTGGCAGCGCATCCGCCGTGCGTCGCTGTTCGTTGCCTACGTTCGGCGCGCGGAGGAGCGGGTACGCGCTAGGACGGTATCGCTTGCGGACGAGATGCGCCTGGACGTGACATCGATCCAGGGCTTCCCGATCGCGCTCTTCACGCTCTCCCTGGAGAAAATAGTCCACATCATCGACGGTGCACTCGCGGCTGGGGCGATGGCCGGTGCCACCGAAGTCGTCCAGGCGAACGAACCGGGCACGCTGCGCCAGAATCTGCGGGACTTGAAGGTCGCGGACGCGACGGTACAGTTGGAGAGCCTCGCGCGTGAGGTTGGCATCGACCTTTCGACGTGGACAGAGGCCCCGTTGGCGGAGTGCGACGGCCAAATCGTCACTGCGTTCCGCGACCTGAAGAGGGTCCACGAGAAGCTGCAGTCGGACCTCCGCGGAGCCGTCGAGCGCATCTCGACCCTCCAGACAGTGCTCACGAAGGCGCCCGCCGACTTTCAATACCCAAAGAACGTCCCCGAACTTGATAAGCTGCAGGGCCGTCCGAAGTTCATCGAGGGTGCCTTGGAGAGCGCGCGCGGCGAAGATGTCGATCGACTGCGCTCAGAGTTTGACGCTCTGGCGCGGCTCGGCAACTTTCAGCCCTTGATGTCGAAGGCACGCGAGCTGCTCGAGGAGCCGCGCAGTTACCTGGCGCAGTTGCTCGGTCATGTGCTCTCGGTCGAGAACGCCGTGGCGGAATACCGAAAACGCCTCATAGAAGGCCCCGACCTGCTTCGATCGCAGCGCGGGCTCGACGCCTTGGCTAGTGCCAAGGGCACGACCGCTCCGAAGCCGCTTGGACTCAAGGACGTCGAAGACGCAGGGGCGCTTACGGAGGCGCAGACGGTCGTCAGAGCGCACGTTCACGAGATTAGCGTCGCGGCCGGCAAGCAGCTCGACGGTTCCGGGGTGAGCTTTGACCGTTGGTGCGTCATCGTAGCGGCACTCGACGCCGGCCGCGACCCGGCGCTCGAGCCGCAGGAGGCGGATGCGCTCGTGAAGCGTGAACTCGTGCAGCGGACTTACCGGCTGGGAGCGCGGTCGTGACGGTGCCGGTTTTTCTTCACGGCGCGCTCGCCACGCACCGTCGTGGCAGGATCTTGCAGGAAACGCTCTCAGCCACGCCGAGCACCGAGCTGCCAGATGGTCGCGCCGTCGTCCTCGCGTTCGCCGAAGCGTTCCAGAGCGTCGAGGAGGCAGAGCAGATCCAGCTCATCGAGTGGACCCGCGTGCCGGGGCACTTGCTGTTGCTGCTACCGCCGTTCGCCGGGGGGGGGTGCGAGCGACCTGTTTCGTGGCAGGCGGAGCGCGTGGAGTCCGCTCCGCGTGGAGGTGAAGGACTCGCCAAAGTGCTCGCACACGAAGTGGGTTACCGGCTGACGGGTAAGCTGCAGACTCCGGCGGTACCCGGCGCGACGTGGAGCGACCTCAGCGTCTGCGTGGGCTCGTATCGCCTCCACCCGGCAGCAGGGCTCTTCGCGGTCACGTGCCTGCCGCTGTGGTCGTTGGCGGTGCTGGACGCTCCCGAGGACCTCGAGAGCTGGCTTGCGAGCCTTGTTGTGCTCGCGGGTGATAGCCAGCCAGCCAAGACGCCCGTGGCAACGGCGCTCTCGCCCGACCACTACGGGTTCCTGGTCTTCCTCCTGAGCCAGACGTTCGCCGACGAAGAGCAGGCCATCGCAGGACTTCGCTCCTCGTCTGTCTTTCGTTTTTCGCTCGAAAGAGGTCGTTCGCTCTTGACGGAGCTACGCGATCGAGGCCTTGTCGATGGCGCCATGCCGACGAGTGAGGCGTATGAACTTGTAATGCAGAGCCCCTACGCGCCCTACGTCGGCGCGCTTCGCGAGGTGTCTAACCGATGAAGACCCACAACCGTACGCTCGCGCAGACGCTCGCGGTTCAGTCGCAGGTTCACCTGCCCGGAACCGTTGGGCGGCTGCTCAAACAGATTCGCGACCTTGAGCGAGTCGCGCCGCTGTTCGTGAAGGCGGGCCTCGTGCGCGCAGTCGAGAGACCCAATCCGATCAACGCCCGGGCCTCCGGTATTGCGACGCATGCCGCGACCACGAAGACCATCGGCGGCTTCCTTTATGGCGCGGCGGCTGCTCGATGTGACCTCCTAGTCGAACACAACGCCATCTCGACCGCGGGCCAAGACAGCACGTGCGAGATCGATGACATCAACTACGAAAATCAGTCAAAGCGACTCGCTCTTGCTGCGATTCGCCAGGCCTACGAGCTTGCTGACCGCGCCATCTCCGAAGAGCGCGCTCGCCTCATCTTCCTCGACACGCCACTGGTGATGGACCGGAGCATGGTCCCTCCCGCGAACCGAGCTGGCGACGAGGGATACCAGGCGGCGTATGCGGTGACGCGCAACGCCGTGGAGTCATTCTGGTCCCAGCACCGCGGGCGGCTCTTCCCGTGGAACCCGACCGGGCCGATCATCATCGGGCTCGCGTCGCAACGCTTCGGAGCCATCGTGCAGTCGGCGCAACAAGACCTGCGCCAGCAGGAGGGGCGTAGCCAGCTCCTGCCGACCGAAGAGGTCGACCGTGACCAACTCGCCGCGCTCGATGGCATCCGTGAAGCGATCCTCGGCGTGGGTGAGCGTCGATTCGTGCACGGTATCCTCGGCAGCTTTACCAGGACCGCCGCGTTCCGGATGAACGTCCACGCGCCGCGTATGGAGCCGGGCTCGGTCGTCGACATGGGCGTCATCGGGCTTCACTTTCGCGCTGGTCAGACCACAGAGCCGCGCTTGATGCAGCTCGTCGGCGATGCGCCAGCGTGGACCAGCACTGCCATCGACGAGATCGTCGGCATGACGATGGCGCTCACGGCAGTGGGCGGCACGTTGTCGGCGCCGCTGCCGGTGCAATTGGCCGAGCGAGAGCTGAACGCCCTCGGGCCCTTCCTTGAACATTACAGCCGCAGTGTCGCCGGAGAGCTCAAGCGGCGCGAGCTGGAGAGCATCTGGCTTTCGGACTGGGACCTCGCGACGTAAGGAGACCTCTTCATGACTACACACATCCTCGGCAGACTCGTCGGTAACACCGGTGACCCGACGAACCTCTCCATGGCGCTCATTTCGTCCTTTGCCGGCAGGCGCGGCGAGTTCGTGCGCATCCGTCACCGCGAACAGGAAGATGGCCCTACGACTGATGTTCTCGCTCGAATCGTGAGCATTAGTCGCAGTAACGTCCTTTACAACTCTGGGCTCGGTCAGGCCGTGACAGAGCTGGAGCTCCTCCCGGGCGCGCATGTCACGGGCGAGCAGGTGATGGGAAAGCTCGAAGCGGTCGGATTTCGCGACCCGGACACGGGGCAGATCAAGATGCCGCGCCGCGCGCTTGACCCGGGCGCCCCGGTGGAGCCGGTCGACTTCCAATTCTTGAGCGCGTTCTACGAGTTCCAGGAGCACTCGAGCCTACACATAGGCAACCTTGTGGGCTATGAGCGAGGTTCCACGGCGGTGCCAGTCTATCTGGAGGTGAATCGCCTCGTGACCGAGCACCTTGCAGTGCTTGCAATGACGGGCTCGGGCAAGTCCTACACTGTAGGTCGGGTCATTGAGCGCCTTGTCGCCATCAACAACGGGACCGTCGTCGTCTTCGACCCTCACGGCGAGTACGGACGTGCATTGCAAGGCGGCCAGATGCGCTTCAACGAGCGGCCCGACGAGCTCGACGACCAGCGAGACACAGCGGCGCTGCCAGCGATCCGCGAGGCGTTCACGCGTCTGCGTGAGGCAGGGGCCGGCATCTCGATCTACAGCCCACAAAACACGTCGTTCCGTCAGAAGTACGCCGGTGCCAACCAGGAGCTCGCTCTGCAGTTCGACCACTTCGAAATGGACGACCTCAGCGAGATTCTGCCGGGGCTTACCGAGCCGCAGCAGAGGGTGCTGGACGTCGCGATTCGGTACTGGATTGCGCACGAGACGACCACACCAAGAGACATCAACCGTCTACGCCACTACCTCGGCGACGGCATCGACGAAGTTCGCCAGTGGGATGAGCTGAGCCAAGCCGAGGCCGCGGCACTGAACGGTCGCAGCGCTGCGGTTGCCTCGATGAAGCTCTCGCGCGTGCTGCAGGAGGCTCAGAGCTTCTACCACTCAGGCCTGCCTGGTGCGACGGACACCTACGACATGATTGGCAGGCCCACTGATCATCGAGGACGCCTGGTAATCGTCGATCTCCAGGGTCTCAGCGACACGGCGAAGCAGGTGATTACGGCGCTGATCTCGAGCGAGATCCTGCGCGCTGCTTCGAGCAAGACCGACCGCATCCGACCGTGCTTCATCGTCTACGAGGAAGCGCACAATTTCGCGCCGGCTGGCGAGCCCGCAGTAAGCCACCGCATCATCAAGAAGATAGCGGGCGAGGGTCGCAAGTTCGGCGTCGGTTTTGCGGTCGTGAGCCAGCGGCCTTCGAAGCTCGACCCGGACGTGACGTCACAGTGCAACACGCTGATTGCCATGCGGCTCCGGAATCCCGACGACCAGCGCTTCATCGCGAAGACCTCCGACATGGTGAGCGCGGCAGACCTCGAGCAGCTTCCCGGGCTGTCGACGGGCGAGGCGCTCATATGCGGGCGATCGATTCCGGCTCCGTTGTTGGTTCGCGTCGGAACGAAAGCGCTGATTCACGGCGGCGAGTCGCCCGAGGTGCTCAACGTTTGGGGGAGGTTTGGTGGCTAACGTGAGCGATGCCCCCAGCCGGCTCACCGTCGCAGCCGCGTCGTCCCATTTGCCGATGTGGACGGAGTGGGGTGTTCGTGACGTCGGGCATTTGGTTCACAGCCTCGGCTGCACGTTCCTTGCGGCGGCTGGCCGCGATCTTGGCTTCGCTGCGGTCTCGGAGGTGCCCGCTCCGCGTGAAGGGCCGCTTGCGCACGTCGAGGAGGACGTGCGCTCGGACTCCGTATGGTTCGATCGGACGACGAGGCGCGTGACACTCGTGGCCGAGTTCGAGCGGTACGCGGGGAAGCAGAAGGATTTGAGCCCGAAGGTCGAGACGCTGCTCCTCGCTCAGCAGAGGTGGGGCTGCGACGACGCGACCCTCCTGCTGGCCTACTGGAGCATTGGGTTGGTGACGCTCCCGGATCACGACTACCTTCGCAGCATCGTGCGTGGAGGCTTCAGCGCGATGGGCGGTGTGCGCGTCCCCGGTAACCCGAAGGCAAGCCTCATTTTCTACCAGTTTGTTGTTCGCGCCGGGCAGGACGGCCTGCTTCGGCTCGAGAACATCATTCGGCGAGGAGAATCATGACGACCAAGTTCTTCGTCCCTAGAGCCGATCGGCGCCTCGGTGAGCGCTACGAGCTCGTCGAGTGCCTGGGCGACGGCTCTTACGGATGGGTCTGGCGAGCGCAGCGACTCTCGGACGGCGCGATCGTCGCGGTGAAGATTCCGAAGGCCCAGAGCAAGCGCAACGAAGAACTGGCCGAAGGCTCGCCGCTCGTCGGTCAGCCCTCGCACTCGTGCGTCGTCGACGTCTATTGGATGGGGCGCGTCCCCCCGGAGCGCGAGTGGTACGCGATCGAGATGGAGTACTTCCCCTCGATCACGCTGGCGCAGCTCCTGGATAAGGGCGAGGAGGGATTCGTCGCCAGCTATGACAAGCTGCTTGGCGTTTTCGAGCAGGTCCTCGAAGGTTGCGCTCACCTGCATCTCTTGGGAATGTCCCACGGGGACATCAAGCCGCAGAACATTCTCGTCTCGGCAGAGCGAGTGAAGCTGACTGATTTCGGTTCGAGCGTGCTGCCCGAGGATATGTACGCGCGCACGCGTGAGAACGGTGGGACGATTCTCTACTCCGCGCCGGAGATTGTCGGCGCTACGCTCTCTACGAGAGACAACTCATCCCGATTCCTCAGCGACATCTACAGCCTCGGTGTGCTGCTCTACCACCTCATCACCGCCCGACTGCCGCACGACACACTGAGCCAGGTGGCCCGCCACGTGCCGTTCCCGCGAGCGCGCGAGGTCAACTCGTCGGTGTCCCAGCCGCTCGATGACTTCATCGATCGCTGCCTGCAGCTCGTACCGGAGGAGCGCTGGCCGAGCGTCGACGCGATGCTCGAAGCGTTCCGTGAGGTGAGGCGCGCGCAGGTTCAGTTCACGCCTACGCGCGCTCTTGCGGTCGCGCGCGCGCCTGATGAGGACTGGTCCACGCAGGCGGTGCGCCTCGTCGAGCGCGGTGACTACCGCGACGCGGAGTTAGTTGCTCGCGCTGAGTTCGAGTCCTCGAGGGACGCGCAAGCCTTCCTCCTCATGGCCCAGGCGTCATACCGGGAGGGACGCTACTTCGACTGCATCCGTGACCTCGAATCCCGGCCCGACGTCGTCGACGCGCAATCGGCCAACGGCACCGAACTCCGGCGTCTGGCGCTGTCGGCATACCTCGAGGTGCGCCAGGTGGATCGCGCCAGGAGCTTCGTGGTGAGGTGTCTGGCTGAGGCGCCGGACGCCCCGGACCTCTTGCTGAAGTACGCGTCAATTCTCGCGCTTGATGCAAAGTACGAGGCAGCAGCGGAGCAGCTCTTGGCGCTGCATCGGCGGCTACCGGGCAAACCGGCGATCCTGCGGAGGCTCGTCGCCGTCTTCGAGCAGATGCGCGACATAGGGAAGGCCGCGGCATTCCTGCGGGCGTACCAGAAGGCAGTGCCTGACGATCCTTGGGCCGCCTCGAAGGCCGAGCACTTCCGCGCGCTCGGGCTCGCGTGAAGCGCTGACCATGTGGCCAGCAGCGGCGACGTTCAGCCCAATGGCTCGCTGAGATTAAACGCTTCCGGGTACTCTCTCCTCGGTGGCCCTGTCGGACAGAAGAGAGTGCGAGAGGTGTTTCCAGAGCGTCGTTGTACCCCCTGTTGGCTCGGTATATTAGGGAAGAGTACGGCATTTACGCGAAGCGTGTCGACGAGAGGGGCTCATCCAGCAAGCGAGGTCCCAAAGGCAGCTGCCAGATCGAGACGCGCTTTTTTCGAATCGTACACACGAGCGGGATGCAATCAGTGGCGGCGGCCAGCTATACGAGTGCGCTGCGAACGCTGAGGTTTGCTACACGGGGACGGTGTCCGGCACATCGTAGATATTCTGAGTGACCTCGCTAAGCAGACGGTGATCAAGCAGAACCTGCAGAATCGTGCGTGCGGTTTGTTCGCAAGGAATCAGCTGATTGCTGTGCGGATCGAAGTTCAGCCCCCAGCCGCGCGCATTGCTGACTGCTTGAAGTGTGGTCAGGAAGTTTGGATTCGCGTAAAGCGCTTTCTGTTCGACCACTGCCATGCGTCGCAGCTGTATGGAGTTGGTGCCCACGTAGTCGATGAGCGGCTGCATGTCGGTGAATAACCCCGAAAAGGTGGCGTCTCGCTGCAACTCGTCAAGGATATCTCGGCCGTGTTGGCAGCGGCGTAGATCCGACACCAGACGGCGGCGCAAGGTTGGGTTAAACACTCGACCATGCCCCGCAGGCGTTGCCGCCCGCGGGGCGAGTAGAGCGGGATCAGAACCCGCCCTCGATGTCGTCGATGTCGGCATCGGTAGGCGGTGAGCGCTGCTGTCGGATCAGCTCGTGCAATTCGACGCCGTAACGTATCCAGATGCGCGCGCGCAGATCGCTGAGCAGCTCGAACACGGCGAACGCCGGTTGGCGCTTGACGCAGCGAAAGAGGTGCTTTACCAGGTGGACGGTGTCGCGCAAGCGCTGCGCTGGATTGACGCGAGAATCTCGGAGCGTTTGAAGCTAGACTGTGGCGCTGATGATCGATGATCGATCAGCCGTGTGCCAGATGATTGATCTGCGCCGGGCGACTGCATGAATAGGGCAACGGCTGAGGATTGCTATAGGGAATTCCGCATGGTGCCCGGTCTGTATAGTGGGTAGAACTCGGGTGGGGTGCCGGGGTCCGAATGAATCACAGGCAAAGAGGATGGCAAAAGTACAAAACATCATCGGCTGGGTTCTTGTTTCGAAGCAGGACGTCGCACAGGCGGAGCGTGCGCTACTTGACGAGCGCAAAGGAGTCCGCGACGAACTGGGGATACTGCACCTGCATCAGGCTATCGCGGACACGCTATTTCCCGGAACCTCCGTTCTTCATACACGCCTGCGCTACGTGCTCTTTGTGCCGTGGCTGATGAGGCGCGCATCCAAAGAATTTCCGCGCTCGCCGGTCAAGGCACTTGAAAGCCTCGAGGTCTGGCTCACCGGAAAATTAATCGACGGACTCAAGGGTTCCGATAACCCCGATGGCGTGATCGGGCGCAGGAAATATGACGAGCCAGCCGCCCAGCCGGCGTCGTTTTCCTATTGGACAGCGTTATCAGCGTGGGGACTTCTTTCCCCCCGTTTCAAGGGGCTTACCAGGGAGCAGATCCTTCGAGCCCTTGCCGACACAAAGTTGTCAACACGTGGCGCCGTGAAGGACGAGCAGGGCAGACCACTGGCTGATCTTTCTCCACCGTTTGCTGGCGTGGTGTGTGAGCCCGATGGCTTTTGGGATGGTGCTCCGCAGACGTTCGATTTGCTGCCGGACGAGGCTGATTTTCTCAGGAAGCACCTTCGAGCCGTGGTCGACGCGCAATCCGAGCCGAGCCTCCTTTCGAAGCTCGCGACAGCTAGCGAGGCGCCGAGCGCGGACTGGCCCTGGCAAGACGTCACGGTGCACGAAGTGGTGACGGCACAACAACGGGACATGCTGGAGTTCGCCCGTCGATGCTCCTCTCTTGGTGGTGTATGTCGAGCGCTGTACTTGGCGATGGTGGAGCGCCGTGCAGCACAGATCGGCGTTTGGTCCGTTGGTCAACACCAGGAGCACCTGGAAACGATGCTTGATGGGCACGCAGACACCGCTCTGAAGCTGGATCTCGCCGAATTCTCGACCAGAAAGGTCTCGTTCGCACTGGACGACCCATTGCCGCAGCTTTTCGACGACACGCAGAAGTGGCTTCGTGGAAACAGAAGGTCGATAGATGGTCTCCTGAGCATCTACGCCCGCACTGAATGGTACCGGAAGGGGGCCCGCTCCCGTCTTGCGGGGACCGACATCGCCCGGGCCCGGCTTGGGCTTTGGGCCGAAAAGGAAGCCGGGGCGGAAGCGGAACCCTTGCATTTCAGATGGAAAAACGTGCGCCAATTACTGACTGACTTGCATGCAGCCCCGAAAAAGAAGAATCGCGCAAAAGCCGCAGTCGCCTGATAAGACAGATCAGGAGATCCGGAGGCACCTCCCTTCGGTTCCATTGCTAAGCCATCTTGCTCCGCCCGACGGGTGGCAACTGGATCGCGCGTTGTGCGCGTCGTATTCGGCGCACCCATCAGTGCTTTGCGCGATGCTGCTGGCGATGGTGAACAGGAGCAAGGATAACGGCAAAGGTTCACGCGTAGCGTTGGTTCGAGCCATGCGCGCATTGAAGGGCCGCGTGCACTTTCTGCTTCAGGAAGGTCGCATCGCCGCGCCGCGGAACCTGGACGCGCTTCCCGGCTTGCTCGACCGATTCGTGATTCCCATGTGCTATGACGAAGCGGGATTGAGCGGGAGGTCCTGGCACCCGAAGGTCTGCCTGCTGAGGTACCGGCCGGTAGACAGCAGCATGCTCAAGAAAGGCGAGCCATCTTTCCTGTGGCGGCTTTGGCTCGGAAGTAGGAACTTCACGAAGGACGACAGTTGGGACCTCGCCCTTTTTTTGACCAGCGCCGGTAGCCGTGGATCCGCCATCCCGGGCGTTCGCCAGGTGGGCGAACGCCTCGCGCAAGCCGCCCACGGCGCCGGGGCCACGGGGATGCAAAGTGAGTGGGGCTCCCTGCTCGATGAGCTGGACAGGGTGACCTGGGAGGTTCCGCGTGGCGTCACCATCAAGGACATCAGCCTTCAGTTGGAGCCCGCCAATACCAGGCGTCTGCCTGATTTGCCGGCTTTTCCGGAACAGGTGATTGCCACCGCGCCTTTCGTCGACGTTGGGACGTTAGAGCGACTGGCCAATTCAACGGGAGCTGCTCACCGCGCATTGATTTCGACGCTCCCGTCGTTAGAGAGTGTTACCAAGACGAACGGGGGAGTGCTGGAAAACTATTCAGCGCTCTATGCACTATCTCCCGTCAGCGAAGATGCGCTTGATGTTGAAGACGGAGATTCCGGCGAGCATCACGACGGCGATCCCGAGAGCAGGGGCCTACATGCCAAGTTCCTCTGGGCGCAGTATAAGGAGCGCAACATCCTCTATCTCGGCAGCCCCAATCTGACCCGGCGAGGATGGTGTTCGAATGCAGAAATCTACGCGCACATCGAGACTACGCGAGATTCGGCCATTGCGGTAGCGCTTGTTGAGGGATTCGAGGCTTTCCGCCAAAGGTGTCAGCGTATCGAACTGAACACACTGAAGCCGGCGTCGAACGCCACCACGGTGCAGGATCGGTTGGAAAAGGTAAGAAAAGAGATTGCAGCACGCATGGGACTTCGGCAGCGCCGCGATGCGAGCGGAACCCGTGTCAGCGCCCAAGAGCCGCCCCAACTGCCAACCGGCGTCGGTCTGTCGGTTGGGCGAATTGGTGAGCCCGGAACACCGTGGCCGGACGGCGCTGAGTACGTGCAACTGCCTGTCGCCGGGCTGGAACGGGAGAGCGAGCTACTGCTGCTCGAACTGGCGTGCGATGGACACTCGGTGCGTTGGCTGCAGAGCGCAGCTTTCGACGGAGGGCTTTCAGAGGATCGCGACGATGCGATGGTCGCCTCGTATCTCAGCCTCTCCGGCCTTTTGGACCTGTTCGCCGACGAACTTGAACCGCATGGTTTGCCGGATGTTGACCGCCACCCATGGGACCATCCTCGGACCAAGAAGGAGCGGCAGCACGAAAAAGCTCGCCTGTTAGGATTTTCTGTCGAGTCCGTGATGACGGCCTGGCGGCGGGCCGGCAAGTCGGGACCGGAGGTTGTGCAGCGTGCCTCGAAGATACTGGACTTGGCCAAGGCTCAAGCTTTGGCCAACACCCAAGCTGAAACTGCTGATCCCGATGACGCGATGCTGAGACGACAGCTGGAGTCGCTTTCGCTAAGTTGGGGCGCTGTTCAATCGGCGCTCGGAGGTAGCAAGAAATGAAGCGCGAACCAAAGGCCTTCCAGCGAGCGACGATCCGGCACGTCGTTGCCCGTCTCAATGATGGTTCGGCACGCCGATTCCTTGTCGCCGATGAGGCGGGCCTGGGCAAGACGACGGTCGCCAGCGGGGTGATCGACGAGCTCGCAAACAAGAAGCCCGGTCGCTTCACTGTCTTCTATGTTTGCAGCAGCCAGCCGATCGCATCGCAAAACGCCGATTCGCTACTTTCCTTCCTTGACGCAGAAGAAATTCACAAAGCGCGTGCGCGAGTCGACCGTCCGAGCCTGGTGCCTCTAAGCAAGTTGCCGCAGCATAAGAAGGTGAGGCTTTTCGCTATGACTCCCTCGACGGTGTCTTCTGGCGGTCGCCAGGGGTTGCAGCGGGGACATGCTCTTGAGCGTGCGCTGGGCTGCGCTTTCTTGCACCATATTCGAGGAAGACGCAACGAGCGTGTAGAAAACCACCTTGCGATGAGCGTCACCAAGTTTGACGATATGGTCAAGGGATATCACGCGGAGCTAAACAAGAGGGTTCGAGAAGGAGACGTGGACACACGGCGCATCCTGGCGGCGTTTCGACGTAAATTGATGCTTGCCGTAGGTGCCGACCATACGCATCTTTGGGATAGATTCGACGAGCTGTTGGGCCAGAAGGCCGTCCTGATGGCGTCCATCGTCCGGAACGCCATGGCGGCGGCGGTCCTGGGCGCACTGAAGCCCGACCTCATCATCTTCGATGAATTCCAGCGATTTCGTGATCTCATCGCTCTCGGTGAGGCGGACAGTTCGACGAATTTCCGCGCGAAGGATTCCACGCATCTCGGCATACGAGTCACGCAGAATCACATCCTCGACGTCCTTCTGGCGCGCGAGGAACCCGTACGTTTATTGATGTTGTCCGCGACGCCGTACGAGGCATTGGCGGCGGGTATCAACGCACGCCACCGTCACGAGGACGGCGACAGCGATTTCTTCAAAATCATCAAATTTCTTTTCGAGTACGACGCGCGCGGGGCTGCGCGATTCCAGCAGGTTCGCAATTGTTTTAGCGTGGTGGAGGATGAACTCAGGCGAAACTCGCCGAATTCGCCGGCAGCTGATCAGGCGCGCGAAAAGCTCACTAAACTGCTGCTCAGCGTGATGTGCCGGACGGAGCGGCCGGGACAAAAGCAGCAGGCGATTGTGCTCGAGGATCAACCTCTGTCGCTCGCCGATCTAAAGGTGTTTGACGATCTTGCTACGCCCATGGGTAAACGCGTGCAGGCTTGGGCGGTCCCACTCTGGGCATCGGTGCCGGCGCCGATCCAGACGCTCGGAGCAAAGTACGAGTGCTGGAAGCAGACCAAATTTTTGCGGTCAAAGCCGGTTCTTCTCGAAACGCAGATAGACAAAGGATTCATCCCGCGAAACTGGCCCCACCCTAAGCTACGGGGATTGCTCGATACGCTTCCCACAGAGTCTCTGGCTCTACCGTGGCTTCGACCGTCGCTGGAATGGTGGAGGCTTGGCGGCGCCTGGTCCTCGTCAAAAGGTAGGCTGGTCGACAAGAAGGCGCGGATCAACGGGAAGATACGGCCGGATGAGAAGTTGCGGATAGACGGGAAGATGCTGATTTTCACCCGCTTTGCCGCTACACCTGCGGCTGTTTCCGGGCTCGTGAGCTACGAGGTGGAAACTCGTATGCTCGGTGTGGGGGGCAGGGCAGGAAAGAAGTACGAGGCGATCGGGAAAGCATCGCACTTCAAAGTGACAGCCGATGCCCCGGCCATTTTCACTCTTTTCTTCGCGAGCTCAGTTTTGGCGTCCATGAACCCCCTGTCGCGTGGGGTGCCAGGGACGGTATCGGCTGCGAAAGCGGCAATCAGCAGGCAGTTGCGCGAACGACTACGGGTCAGTGTTGTAAGGAAAGTCAAGCGCAGGTTGATGAAACCCCATGTGCTTCTCATTTCCCTTGAGATGCGCGAAGGAAGCTGGACCGCTAGCCGCGACGCATGGATTAAGGCACTTACCTCGGGCGGTACCGTGATGCCGCAGGCTGCAGAATCTGCGCTCAAAGAGTGGGAAGCGAAGGCCAATCCAGCGTTCGATGTCCTCGCTGAATCGGAGTTCAAGCTGCTCGTGGATCTTGCGCTCGACTCGCCGGGTGTGGTGGTCAAGCGCGCACTGGGTCGGCATTGGACGGAAAGCGCGTCGGACATGCCGCAAACACGACGTGTCGTGTCACGGCGTAACGCGATTCAAGCGTTGCTGTTGGGGGGCTTCCGCAGATATTTCGACAAGCCTTGGTTCGCAGCTGAGCTAAGTGGCGCCAGTCGACGGGCGAAGGCCCAAACGAATGGCGTTGCCCGGGACTATCCGTCGGCACTTCGCGCGGCGGTTGTCGCCGGCAACCTCGAATCCGTGTTGGACGAGCACTTCTGGATGATGGCGAGATCGGGGCGGTCCTGGGATGAGGCGCTCAAGGATCTCACGGAGGCGCTCAACGTGTCCGGCGGGCGGGCGCTATTTCGTGAGCGCGGCAAGGGAACCAAACGTTTTGATCTGCGTTGCCACGTCGCGATGCCCTTGCATCCGGGAAAGGCGGATTCCGCGCAATTGCCTGGGGAGCGCGCCGCGCGTCCCGACCAAGTACGGCACGCGTTCAACAGTCCGTTCTGGCCGCACGTCGTTTCGACGACCAGCGTTGGCCAGGAGGGCCTGGACTTTCACCACTGGTGCCGTACTGTCTGCCACTGGGATCCCGCGCGTGGCCCGGTTGAACTGGAGCAACGGGAAGGCCGCGTCGCACGGTTCGCAGGCCTGGCAATACGGCGTGCGCTGGCCGGCCGCGATGAGCGTCCGGTACCGCCACACGGTGTGAGCCCGTGGGTTTTCTTATCGGAATGGGCAAAGACGATCGAAGACGCCAATAAAGAGATACAACTGGAACCGTGGTGGTGTCTTGACGAAGCTGAAACGGTCCAATGTCACTTCGCGCCCGCGGGGAGCCGGGAGCATCGCCAACGTGAGCTGCTGGAGCGCGCACGTGCGCTTTACCGTCTTGTGCTGGGAGCGGCCAATCCTGGGCCGCTGCTCGAAGAGCTGGAAGCTGACCCGACCGTTACGCCAGAAATCGCACGAGCTGCTTCACTTAACCTGGCGCCGCCAAGAAGGGGCGCTGGCTGCTGAGAGTGCGAGTAGTCACCGTGTCCGGCGCCGCCGCCGGGCAATGTCACTTCTTGACAGACCGGCGCGGTATTTCAGTCAGCGGTCAGGACACCGTTTGGCCAGAACTGACGACGTTTTCGGGAAGTCCAGCGCGAGAAACCGGTCGATGGCCTGTTTCGCCGCTTCTCGGTTGGCGCGCGATGCCAGTTCGTCGATAATCGAGCGCCATGCGTTGCGGCCCGCGGCATCTTCGGCGCGCTTTGCCGTTGCAGCCACCAAGGCGAGCGCAAGCGACTTGTCGACACCGACCGTCGTGAGCGGCGCTAGCAGTGCGGCAATCTTCACCTTCGTGCGATCGTCGGCAAACCCGAGGGAATAGTCCAGCGCGGTGGCCGCCTCGTCGCTCTCGGCATTGACGTCGCACGCGGCAAGCAGTTCGGCCGCGGCGCCTGGCCGGTTGGCCAAGGCCGCGTGCATCAGGGCGGTTCGCCTGCGGTCGTCGACGGACTTCGGATCGCTGACGGCCAACAAGATCTTCGCGGCGTGCGCAGATCCAGCGAACATCAGTGCGGTCCTCCCATCGGACGATCGTGCGTGCACGTCTGACAAGGGCAGCAAGATCTTCAAGCATTGAACGGTTGACGAATCCTCGCCAAGGGCGTCCTCGCGCGCAAACATGGTCGCCATGGCCGCAGCCATCAGAGGCGTGCGTCCGTCGCTGGCCGCAAGGCCGGGATCGAAATGGCGAACGAGCCCGGTCAACAACAGTGGGTCGCCCAGCGATGCCGCCGCGAAAATGGTAGGCTGAGGCGCGTCGTCAAGCTGCGCTTGCTGCTGCTCGCGAATCCTAATTAATTTTTCGCGCACCGCGTCTCTGATCTCGTCCGTTAGTGACTCGATGACGATACGATCCGAAGCTTCGGCCGCCCGCAATTCCGCAGCGACTTTTGTTTTCAGTTGGGTGTTGCGCATGGTGACGGGTTGGGAAAGTGTTTGACTGACGGCTCGGCGCCGAGCCCGACGTAGCGGCTTGCGAAGGCAAGTGTATCAGCAGGATCAGGGGATTCGCGCCGCTCGGGTGTGCCCTTTTTTCGTGTTCGGCCCACTTCGGACTTGGTCGCGTTCGTATAATCGGGTGGAGGTCGCCACCCCATGCCGTATCCTTACCTTTGCTGCATAGATGACGAGCGTATAGACGGTGAAATCTCTTTTGGCGCTGGCGCGCGGCGATGTCGTTAAAGGTTTTTGATGTCGAAGCTCCATGCATGCCCACCGGCGGTCGGATACTGCGCGAGGTGGAACAAAATTGCCCCAGCAAAGGCGCCGACGAACGGGGTTGCTACCGATCTGCCTGCCAAAAGTGTTGTGCCACACCTATCGCCGTTCTGCGCAAGCAATGACTGGTATGCTGGTTTCGAGATATCGATAGCACGGCTCGATTCCGCATCATCATCGGCCCAGATGTCGCGCGCTTTTCGTGGGCCTGGAAACGCATGTACTTGTATCCGTGTGAATGCATCAACCCCATTCCCGATCCCTGCCTCAAGGACTCGCGTTCCGTTAAAGCGGTCCAGTGAGCGTCGTAAGGCAACGTTGTCCACAGCGACAACGAAGAGTTCGTGATTCACGTGAACGACGCGCGCGCCTGGATCTAGACGCTCGTAGTTGCGCTCGACCTGAACTCCGAGTGCTTCAAGCCGTTCGGCGATCACGTCGACCTTCTTGTGGCCGACGTTCTGACGGTTTACAAGCAGGCATGTACTCAAGCTCGAATTTGAAACGTTGTCGAAATCCGATAACTTCACTGCCTTTGGTAGATATTGATCACCGGCTAACGCCGCCGTCCAGAGGAATGCTTGCCCAAGATGACCCAAGCCAACCAACCAGAGGTTGCCGAGCGTTTTAGAATATGTCCCGCTTGGAAAGCGCCAGCGAACATCTCGCTGGCCGGCGAGCGGAGCCTTCCGATACGCGTGCAAGAACGCCTCTGACAACGCCGCTCCGGCCGCGGCGACACCGACGTGCGCCGCAGCCCTTGCAGTGCCGAGTGCGGCCCGGTCGGGTGAAAGGGTGAATCCGTCTGCTTCCAAGATCACCCCGAGGGAAAATTTGAGTGGCGGCACCTCGTGATTGCCGATATAGATAGTGGGAACTTCCCGTTCATCGAGATCCGCGGCCACGAAAGCGCCAAAACTCTGTGCGACCTTGCCGAGAGTCTGGCCGGCAAACCAGGCCATGGTGCATCGCTCGTGCACCGCGCCCGTCAGTTCTACGCCGCCAAGGAACGTCTTAGGAGCAGCGTTCAACAGCGTGAGTACTGCCGCCTGCGCTGCCGGTACATTTGTAAATCCTGGCTGCACGTGAATGCGCAGTTTGAACGATTCGAAAAGTGCCTTCGCTTCCTCGTAAGAGGCGACCCGACCATCGTCCATTGCAAGCTTCATCGTGCGGTTAAGGGTCTCGATCAAATCCATATCTACCTCACCTTAGAAGGATGGCGTCGTGCGCCTCTTTGCCAAACAACGAACGCCAGCGTCCGTTGCCCTCGAAGATGTGTACGCCGAGGTCAATTGGGCGCGGGTCTCGCATCGAGAAGTACGGCACGATGAGGGCGACATGCCCAGCTACCGATACGATCGGATGGGCTCGGTCCGAGATGCTCTGCGTCGGTCCCTTCGGGTGCGTATGCACGTCAGCAACAACTTGGAGCCCTGTCGCGTAGCAGTGGTCCCACGCTCGTGCCATTTCCTGCGCGGTGAAGGCCACGTACGCATGCCTGCGACTGCTTTCGGGCGCGACGATGTCGTACATGAGGTACGAGGACACGTGGCGGCCGGCACCATTCGTGTGACCAAGCAAGAACGCGCCCGACTCCTTGACACCGTGACCAGACCGAGCCAGGTCAGCTATAAGCGCAGAGTAGAGCGTGCTCGGCAGCTCAAGCAGCGGGTGCGACATAGTCATCCCCGTTGAGCATGGTCCAGACGACTTCGAGGTAGCGCGCGATACCCACGGCGGGGTCCCACGCCCAGGCTGGGTGCAACTGCAACCATTGCTCGTGCCCGGTTATGCTGTTGCGATCGCAAGGGATGTACAGTGCCGTGCCGGCTTGCCAGTCGCTGCGAAGGGCTGCCCCGAAACGCGCCCCGGCGCGCGGCCACCGGTGTGCGGGCAGCCACCCCCCGTTGACCACGTCCCAGAAGGCTCCGGTCGGCAGGCCGGGATAGCCGGCGCACTCCAACCGCAGCGTGAACTGCCGCTTGTCCCGCGCGACGATATCGACGGATACGAACGGCCACGTGATGTCGAGAAGTCGCCACCGGCCGCCCATTTCACCCATCACGAAGGGGCCTTCCTCGAGATGTGCAAGCAGCCTGGCGTGGTCGGGCGCGACGCTTCCGTCGCCGTTTACCGTGTAGGAGCGCACGAGATCGAGCACGACGTTGCAGGTCCCGTGCTCGATGAAATTGCCCACGTGCTGATCACGGGTCGGCTGGATGCTCGTCCCCGCCACCTGCAAGACCAGTTCATTGGCGTCCGCCGGATTGATGCCTAGCTTGTTGATGGCCCAGCGCTTGATGCGTCCGATTCGGGTGGCCGGCGGGAAGTGGCGTTCGGCGACACGACCGGCATACCGGACTGCGACATTAACGTGGCTACAGCAGCCGACGTGCATAACGCGCCCGTGCCGCAAATCTTCGCTGTCCGCGAACTGGCGGCTTTCGACGTCGTCATCGGCCTCGTCAAAAATCTGCAATTCCGGCGATACATGTTCCGCCGGAATTGCGGCGAAGATGACCGCCTTAACCTCATCGGGCTGCAGACTCTCTTGAACGGTAATAACCAGGCCATCCTTGAAGAAGACCGCTTGGACGATGATGCGCTTTTGCATGATTGACCTCTCGTCGGCCAGCGAATGCCGGCCTCACTAGGGAAACACTGATTAATAGGCGATCGCGCGAGGTGGTCGGCGATGTGGGCGGGGAATGGCCGGATACCGAAGCGAAGCGCCGCCCATTCGGAGAAGTTTGCCCCGAGGATGCACCTTATTTCTCGC
>NZ_CADFEC010000012.1:0-203885 GCF_902833195.1 Burkholderia sp. BCC1638 | reverse complement strand
CGGTGTCGGTCAACTCGCGCGTGTCGGGCCAACAACAGGCTCTTTTGCATTGGAAACGCGCCGAAAGCGCTACGCAAGAGCCAGTGCAGACCCTCGTCCAGGCTCCTGTTCCATTGGAAAGCGCTCGCGTCCGGCGTTTAAACTTCGTTGACAATCGATCGGACGAAAGTTTGTCATCATGGTCCGCATGCGACGGGGCCATCATTCAGCCGTTCCACATCGTCATCCAATAAAGAAGCGTCGCGGCGCGACATGCAGACACATGCAGCACGCCGCGACCGTCAATCCGCCACATCTCAGGGCAGCGAGCCGACCTCACGACGCATGACGTCGCCGCCGTGTCTCCATACGGACCACGCACGACGCATGCCGCCGCGCGACAGAACGCACAGCATCCGGATTGCCGTTTGGCAAGCGCGTTAACAACTTGTTTCGGAATCGCCGGAACCGCATTTGTCCGATGCAATCTCACAAGCACGCAGTTCTGCTGCGCATCCCACTCAATCAATCACGACTCGAGGGAGATAAACGTGAACGTGAAATACTTACCGCTCATCGCATTGACCGTGGCAATTTCTGCTCACGCGGCCGATCCGGCCGCGCAGAACGTGGGACAAAGCCAGAAGGCCGCCCCGGAAGTCTCGGCGTGCATCGCCAAGACCTGGGCCGACAAGTCGCAGCAACAAGTGATCTCGCAGAACGTGCTCGCCAACGGCCTCGCGACCGATGTCTACGCACCGGGCCAGCAACCGCCGAACGGCGCGGCCGCGATGGTTCGTCCGTCGCCGAATCCGGGCGCGAAGACGTGGGTCGCCGTGCGCGGCGACGCGGCCGCCGCCGGCGACATCAACGCCTGTCTGTAAGCACCGCTGCCGGACGGCATTGCGCCGCCCGCATGCAAAAAGCCCCGCTTCGGCGGGGCTTTTTGTTTAGGCGCATGGGCCGCGCGCACGCGCCGCGACCTTGCTTGCGCGCTTACAGGTAGCTGCAGACGTAGTCGAGCGTCTCCAGCACCTCGATGTCGAAGCGGCTCTTGCCCGGGACCGAGAACGATTCGCCGGCGCCGTAGGTTTGCCACTCGCTGCTGCCGTCGAGCTTCACGCGGCACTTGCCGGCCTGCACTTCCATCAATTCGGGCGCGTCCGTGCCGAAGTTGAGCGCGCACGGCAGGATCACGCCGAGCGTCTTGCGCGTGCCGTCCGGGAAGAGCACGGTATGCGACACGCACTTGCCGTCGAAATAGACGTTCGCGCGCTTGACGACCGATACGTTGTCGAATTGGGTTGCACTGGTCATGTGATGCCTCTGATTGCTGGATGCCGGATGGCGTGTTGTCGAAAGCCGGCCGGGGCGGCAGGCCGGCCGCTATGATACCGGCTCGCGGCAGGCGGGCCGCAAGCGGGATGGACTCGAGGCGGGCGACCGATAATCAGGATCACTACCCGATGCATTGCGTGGCCCGCATCGAGCGGCTCATCTGAGTCCCTTGCGGCGCGCGGAATCGCGCAGGCAGTCGAGCAGCATTGCCGCGGCCGGCGTGAGCGGACTGTCGCGGCGCGTGACGACCTGCACGGACACGCCGGGCAGCCGCTCGCGGATCGGCAGCACGGCGAGCTGGTCGCGCGCCCACTCCCCTTGCAGCAGCTGTTCGGGCATCGACGCGATCAGGTCGCAGCCCGTCATCAGGCTGTGCGCCAGGCCGAAGCTCGGGCATTCGACGACCCGCTGCGGCACCGGCAGCCCGTATGCGATGAACGAGTTGAACAGCACCTGGGTCGAGCTTTCCGGCGACGGATTCATCAGCCAGTCGGCCTCGACGAGATCGGCGAGCGACGTGGCCGACGCGAGCGGATGCCCCTTGCGCGCGACGATCAACGATCGGCTCGCGTAGAGTTCCGCGTGATCGAACTCGGCCGCCAGCAGTTCGGGCACGACGACGGCCACCGCGAAATCGAGCGAGCCGTCGTGCAGGCGCGGCAGCGCGACGCCCGGGAACCCTTCGATCAGACTGACGCGCGCGACCGGAAAGCGCCGCCGGAACGCGCGAAACGCGTCGGGCAGGATCGTCACCGCGGCGGCCGGCGTGATCGCCGCCGCGACCGAGCCCGTCATCGCGCCCTGCGCCTGCTCGATGTCGTCGCGCGCACGCTGCATCTCGGCGACGATCAGCCGCGCGCGCACCTGCAGTTGCTGGCCGAACGCCGTGAGCTGCACGCCGCGCGCGGTGCGCACGACGAGCGACACGCCGAGCGCGATCTCCAGTTCCTTGACCGCCTTCGTCAACGCCGCCGGCGACACGTTCAGGCGCCGCGCGGCCGCGCGGATGCTCCCTTCGTCCGCGACGGTGACGAACGCTTTCAGCTGATGGTATTTCATGGCGGCATGCGTGATTCGTGGAAACCCCGTGCAGCGCGGCGCATGCAGGATCAGGGTATTCCCGAGCGGCAACCGGTGGTGTGCACCAAAGCAATTTAGCAGCTTCTGGTGCGCAAAAGAAATTTATATCCTTTCACGTCATATGCGCGTCAAACGTCCACCGGACCCACAGGAGACACCATGCTGCAAGCCGTGAACCCCGTCATCCCCGGCATCGCCGCGATCGCCCCGGACCTCATCGAAGTGCGCCGCCGCATCCACGCGCACCCGGAACTCGCGTTCGAGGAAACGCTGACGAGCGATCTCGTCGCCGAACTGCTCACCGGATGGGGCTACGAAGTGCATCGCGGCATCGGCAAGACGGGCGTCGTCGGCGTGCTGCGCGAAGGACAAGGCACGCGCAGCGTCGGCCTGCGCGCCGACATGGACGCGCTGCCGCTCGCGGAGGCCACCGGCCTGCCCTACGCGAGCCGCCATGCGAACAAGATGCATGCGTGCGGTCACGACGGCCACACCGCGATGCTGCTGTGCGCGGCGCGTCACCTGGCCGCGACGCGCCAGTTCTCCGGCACGCTGAACCTGATCTTCCAGCCGGCCGAGGAAAACTTCGGTGGCGCGAAAGCGATGATGGACGATGGCCTGTTCGATCGCTTCCCGTGCGATGCGATCTTCGCGATCCACAACATGCCGGGCCGCGCCGCCGGCGACATGGCATTCCGCACCGGCGCCGCGATGGCGTCGGCCGACCGCGTGACGATCACGCTGCGCGGCGTCGGCGGTCACGGCGCGATGCCGCACTTCGCGCGCGATCCGATGTCGGCCGCGGGCAGCATCATGGTCGCGCTGCAGACGATCGTCGCGCGCGAAGTCGACGCGCAGCACGCGGCCGTGATCACGGTCGGCAGCGTGCAGGCCGGCGAGACCTTCAACATCATTCCCGAAACCGTCGTGATGAAGCTGTCGGTGCGCGCGCTGAACGCTGATGTACGCGCGCTGCTCGCCCGCCGCATCGAAGCGCTCGCGAAGGGCCAGGCGGAAAGCTTCGGCGTCGCCGCGGACGTGGATTACGACTACGGCTACCCGGTGTTGGTCAACCATCCCGAACCGACCGCGTTCGCGGCCGACATCGCGCGCCAGATGCTCGGCGCCGAGCGCGTCGAGACCGAAGCCGCGCCGCTGATGGGCAGCGAGGACTTCGCGTTCATGCTCGAAGCGCGCCCCGGCTGCTATGCGTTCATCGGCAACGGGGTCGGCAGCAAGGGCGGCTGCATGGTGCACAACCCCGGCTACGACTTCAACGACGACATCCTCGCGATCGGCGCGAGCTACTGGGTCCGCGTCGCCGAAGCCTGGCTCACGGCCTGACGGCCCTTCATCACGCAGTTCCGCGCTTCAGCAGGGGAACCCCATGGAAACGTCCGCCCTCCCGTTCGCCGGCTCGTCGGCCGATGCCCGCGCCGCCGCGAAGAAACGCCGCCTGATCGCGGCCGCCGCGGTCGGCAACGCGCTCGAGTTCTACGACTTCACGGTCTACAGTTTCTTCGCAATCCTGATCGGCAAGCTGTTCTTTCCGGTCCACTCGTCGTTCGGGCAGCTGATGCTCGCGGTCGCGAGCTTCGGCGTCGGCTTCGTCACGCGTCCGCTCGGCGGGCTCGTGATCGGCATGTACGCCGACCGCGCCGGCCGCAAGAAGGCGATGATCCTGACGCTCTTGCTGATGGCGCTCGGCACCGCGACGATCGCGGTCGCGCCCACCTTCGCGCAGGTCGGCATCGCCGCGCCGCTGCTGCTCGTGCTCGCACGCCTGCTGCAAGGGTTCGCATCGGGCGGCGAAGTCGGCGCGTCGACGACGCTGCTGCTCGAACAGGCGCCGCAGCACCGCCGTGGCTTCTACGCGTCGTTCCAGTTCTCGAGCCAGGGGCTCGCCGCGCTCGCCGGGGCGCTCACCGGCGTCGCGCTCACGTCGACGCTCAATGCCGCGCAGCTCGAAAGCTGGGGCTGGCGCGTGCCGTTCATCATCGGCACGCTGTTCGTACCGCTCGGTTACTGGCTGCGCCGCACCGTCGAGGAAGTGCCGGCCGCCAGCCCGGCCGCCGCGCACGACGAACCGGTCGCGTCACTGCCGCTCGCCGACGTGCTGCGCCACCACGGCAAGGCCGTGTTCTCGGGCCTCGGCGTGACGATCGGCGGCACGTCGATCCACTACATCATCGTGTTCTACATGGCGATCTACGGCGTGCAGGTGCTGCACCTGCCGACCTGGCTGTCCATGACGGCCGGCTGCGTCGCGGGCGCGATCCTGATGCTCGTGACGCCGATCGGCGGCCACCTGTCCGATGTCTACGGGCGCAACCGGATCGTCTGGTGGACCCGCATCGTGCTGATGGCCGCGATCTATCCCGCGTTCATCGCGCTGAACCGATGGCCGGGCGCCGCGTCGCTGCTGTCGATCATCGCCGCGCTGTCGGTCGTGCACGCGATCAACATCGGCGCGACCGGTGCGATGCTCGGCGAACTGTTCCCGCGCGCGGTCCGGGCGACTGGCGGTGCGCTCGTCTACAGCGTCGGCGTCGCGATCTTCGGCGGCTTCGCGCAGTTCTTCGTCACGTGGCTGATCGCGGCGACCGGCAATCCGAATGCGCCCGCGTGGTATGCGATCGGCTGCGGTGTGCTCACTCTGCTCGCGATTCGCTGCATGGACGAGAAGGCCGGGAAGGCGCTCGATTGAGCGGTGGCGACGCGGGACGCGCGACACGTCATTGACGCAGCGAACGCGCTTCGTGCATGATCGCTCCATGCACGACGCCACGCTCACCCTTTCGACGACCACGCGCACGACCGCCTTCGGCGGGCCCGTGCGGCGAATGCGCGCAAGGTCGTAGCACCCTTCACCGATTCCCACAGGCCCCGCCGGTTCCGGACGGGGTCTCGTCGTTTCTCCGTCCGCACCGGCCTTTCAGGAGAAACGCGATGTCC
The DNA here is from genome assembly GCF_902833195.1 of Burkholderia sp. BCC1638. NCBI lineage: Bacteria > Pseudomonadati > Pseudomonadota > Betaproteobacteria > Burkholderiales > Burkholderiaceae > Burkholderia > Burkholderia sp. BCC1638. The sequence continues at coordinate 198,533 of NZ_CADFEC010000012.1, read as the reverse complement.
GAAGCCCCATCCCCGAAACGTGCGCTGCTCGTCGTCGACATGCAAGTCGGGTTGTTCCATGGCCCCGATCGTCCGCATGACGGCGAACGCGTGCTGGCCAACGTCAACCGGCTGATTCGCCGCGCACATGAAGCCGGCGCGCCCGTGTTCGCCGTACGCCACACCGGCCCGGCGGGTTCGCCGATCGCGCCCGATGCGCCGCTCGCCGCATTGCTGCCGGCGCTCGCGATCGATACGGCACGCGACATCGTGTTCGACAAGACCCGGCCGAGTTGTTTCGCGGGCACGCGCCTCGCCGAATGGCTGCACGCGGCCGGGATCGGCGAGATCGTAATTGCGGGGATGAAGACGCAGTACTGCATCGACACGGCGTGCCGCGCGGCCGCCGATCTCGGCTTTCGCGCCGTGCTCGTCGCCGATGCGCATACCTGCATGGATACGCCCGCGTTGCCGGCCGAGCGGATCGTCGCGCATCACAATGCGACGCTCGGCGGGCCGTTCGCGACGTTGACGACGACCGAGGCATGCGGGTTCTGACCGGCAACGCATACGGCACGCCGCACGCCGGCCCCGTAAACACAAAAAGGCACGGGCCTTCATCGCCCGTGCCTTTCCCTGCGCAAACCGCCCCGCTCAGAACGTATGCATCATCCCCACATACGCGCCCGTCTGCGACTCGCCCGTCATCGGGCTCGTGCCCGACGTCGCGTCGCGCGGTGACGCGAGCAGCGAGAAGTTCGAGTTGCCGCCGTTGCGCACATACGCGACCGTCCCGTACAGGAACGTGCGCTTCGACAGGTTGTACGTCGTACCGAGCACGTACATGATCGCGTGCCCCGACGGATCGTGCGACGCATCGCCGCCGCCATCACCGACCTTCACGTAGTACCCGCCGCCCGTCACGGCCCACTGCGGCGTGGCCGTGTAGGTCGCGCCGAGCCAGTAGTGATCGGCGCGATCGGCGACGCCCGCCGGGCTGTCCGGCGCCTGGTAGTGCGTATAGGCGCCCTGGATCTTGAACTTCGACACCTTCACGTTCGCGCCGACGAAATACTCGCGCGACGCGGTGAAGATGTTGCTGAACTTGCCGTTGTTGTCGCGCAGCTCGTCGTAGATGCCGCGCACGTCGAGCACCGGAGAGTGATACGAGATCATGATCCCGTCCGAGCGGCCGAAGTCGTCGGCCGCGCCGTAGTTGAAGCCGCGCGACTGGTTGCCGAACGCATATTGCGCCTGCACGTCGAAGCCGCCGATCACCGGGCTGTGATATTCGATGTTGTTGCTGCTCTGCTGCCAGTTGCGGCCGCGCACGAGCGATGCGGACGAAAACGCCTGCTGCACGAACGGATCGAATTCCCACACGCCGTCGCTGTCGATGAACAGGTTGCGGCCGGCCTGCAGCTGGCCCCACGTGTCGCTCTTCAGCCCGACATACGCGCGGCGCGACCACATGCGTCCGCCGCCCGTCGTGCCGTTCATCACCTGGAACGCGGTTTCCAGGTTGAAGACCGTCGACATCCCGCCGCCGAGATCCTCGACGCCTTTCAGGCCGAACATGCTGGTGCCCCAGTCGCCGCCTTCCGCGCTCCAGCGCGTCGAACTGCCATTGGGCGTCGCGATGTGGTTCAGGTATTCGACGCCGCCGTCGATACGGCCGTACAGCGTCACGCTGGTCTGTGCAAACGCGGCCGCCGGCGTGGCGGCCACGATCAGCCATGCGAAATGTTTGAGTCGCAAAATGATGCCCCCTCGGAGTCTCGACCGTCCGGCACACGCCCCATGCACGCGCCGGCGGTCCGTTCACCCGCGATCGATCGAAAAACGCCCGGGGCCCGCCGCGCAAAGCGCGAGCAGGCCGCCCGAGATCGCGATGTTCTTGTAGAAATGAATCATGTTGTCGATCTGCTCGCCGCCCGACATCGTCCAGTAGTGATGGCCGATGAAGCCGGTGCCGATCGTGTACAGCGCAAGCAGCAGCGCGAGCGGCCGCGTCTGGAAACCGACGAGGATCGCGATGCCGGCGAACAGCTCCATCACCACGGAGATGGCCGCCGAAACGATCGGCGCGGGCGCCCCCTCGCTTCCCATGAACGCGATCGTGCCGGAGAAGTCGATGATCTTCTTCCAGCCGAACATCACGAACAGGATCACGAGCAGGATTCGGGACAGCAGCAGCAGCACATCGCGCTGGGACGCGAGAAACGGTTGATTCGGTGTCATGGTGTGATCAACGAAAGCGGTGCGCGAAACGCGCGCACCGGATTGCCTGTGAACCGGGACGGGCGACCGCCAGCCGCCCGCCCCGCTCTGCAACAACCGGCATCGGGGCCCGCCCGATGTGCTGTGCTCCTCCTCTCGTCAGTGTTGCCCTGCTTCATGCCGCGTCGCGCCTGGCGTCAACGCGCCTTCGCGACGTCCTGCTCGGTCACCTTCGCGGCCGGATTGCCGAACTGGCCGGTCAGGTAGTTCGTCAGCGCGGCGATCTGCGCATCCGACAGCTCGTTGCGGAACGCGGGCATCCCGACGTCCTCGCTGCCGGCCTTGCGCTGCACGCCGTTCAGGATCACCTGCACCAGGTTCGCCGGATTCGGCGCACCGACCGTCGAGTTGTGGAACAGCGACGGGTAATAGCCGTCCGGCGTGCCCTTGCCCTGCATCTGGTGGCACGTCGCGCAGTTGCCGAGATACAGCCGCGCCGGATCGATGCCCGACGCTGCGAGCGCCACGCCGCGCAGCTTCAGGCCGTCTTCCGCCGGCTTGCCCCACGACGAGCGCGACTGCTTCGCGTCGCCGCTGGCGACGGCCGGCACCGTGCGGATATACGTCGCGATCGCGCCGATGTCGGCGTCGGTCATCTTCGAGAAGCTGTGCTCGACCGCCTCGGCCATCGGACCGGCCGCCTGCGCGACACCCGGCACGCTGCCGGTACGCAGGTACTGGACGAGCTGCTGCTGCGTCCAGCCGCCGATCCCCGCGTTCGGGTCGGACGTGATGTTGTAGCCGTCCCAGCCCGCCAGCACCGAACCCGACAGGAAGCTGCCGCCCGTCTCGTCGAGCGACTTCTCCTGCATTGCGATGCCGCGCGGCGTGTGACACGTGCTGCAGTGCGCGAGGCCTTGCACCAGATACGCGCCGCGGTTCCACTCGGCGCTCTGCGCCGGCTTCGGCTGGTACGCGCCGTCCTTCAGGAACAGCCAGTTCCAGATCTTCAGCGGCCAGCGCATGCTCAGCAGCGCGGGAATCTCGTTCTTCGGCGGCGTCTGCTTGACCGGTTCGACACCGTGCATGAAGTACGCATACAGCGCCTGCACGTCGTCGTCGTTGATCTTCGTGTACGACACGTACGGCATCGCCGGATACAAGTTGCTGCCGTTCTTCGAGACGCCGTGACGCACCGCGCGTTCGAAGTCGTCGAATGTCCAGTTGCCGATGCCGGTGTCCGGGTCGGGCGTGATGTTGCTCGTGTAGATCTTGCCGAGCATCGGCACCGGCATTCCGAGGCCGCCGGCAAACGGCTTGCCGCCCTTCGCGGTGTGGCAGGCCATGCAGTCGCCCGCGACCGCCAGATATTCGCCGCGCTTGATCTGCGCGGGATCGGCCGAGTCGGCCGCGCGCACGAGGCCCGGCAGCGCAAGGCAGCCGGCGAGGAGGAAGGTGAGAGTAGATTTCCGCACGGTCAGACTTCCTTCTTCAGCGTGTCCGACATCCGCAGCGCCAGCGCCGCGATCGTCAGCGTCACGTTCACCGTGCCGACGGTCGGCATCGTCGAGCTGCTCGAGATGAACAGGTTCGGATGGTCGAACGTGCGGCAGTCCTTGTCGACGACCGAGTCGCGCGCATCCGCGCCCATGATCGTCGCGCCCGTGATGTGGTTGTTCGGCGCGAACTCGTCGTTGAACACGACGTCCGTGCCGCCCAGCACCTGCGCCGCGGTCGCATAGACTTCGCGCGTGTGCACGGCGCCGCGCTTCACGTAGTCGTCGATCGCATAGGTGATTTCCGGGCGCGGAATGCCGATCGCGTCGGTGGCCGTCTTGCTTGGCACGATGCGGTTCTCGGGCTGCGGCAGGATTTCGTGGAAGCAGTCGAACTGCACGTAGCGGGCCGAACGATCGCGGATCTGCGCGTCGAGCTCGTCGGACTTCATCAGCTTGCCGGCCTTGAAGATCTTCTGCGTTTCCTGGTTGATGCGCGACATGTTCGACAGGTGGATCTTCTTCGCGGCTTCGGTCGCGCGGAACGGACCGTCGCGGAAACCGATCAGCGACGTCATTTCCTGCGGGCCGCGGCCCGGCCACAGCTTCTCGCTCGCGTAAAACGACACGCCCGTGCCCGGGTGATCCATCAGGTTGCGCCCGACCATGTCGGAGCTGTTCGCGACGCCGTTCGGGAAGTCGCGGTTCGCCGACATCAGCAGGATCTTCGGCGTCTCGATGCCGTTCGCAGCGACCACGAAGTACTTGCCCTCGACGCGATGGTCGGCGCCCGTCTTGTCCTTGTAGATCGCGGCGACGATGCGCTTGTCCGGCCCCGTCTCGAGCTTGTAGACCACAGCGCTGTCGATCAGCTTCGCGCCGGCCTGCTCGGCCTTCTCGACGTGCACGATGCCGTTGTACATCGCGCCGATCGGGCAGATCGGCATGCAGTTGTTGTTTCCGCAACAGGTTGGCCGGCCGTCGTACGGACGGCTGTTGCGCGCGACCGGCTCGGTCACCACATGGAACGTCGGGTCATGGCCGTTGAGCGCGCTCTTGATCGTCTGCTCGTTGAACGACAACGGCAGCGGCGGCATCGGATACGGCTGCTTGCGCGGCGAGTACAAATCTTCCTCGGGGCCGGGGCCCCACACGCCGAGCTCTTCCTCCGCGCGCTGGTAGTAATGCTCGAGGTCGTCGTACTGAATCGGCCAGTCGCGGCCGACGCCGTACACGGTCTTCATCTTGAAGTCGTTCGGGATGAAACGCCATGCCGACGCGGCCCAGTGCCACGTCGTGCCGCCCACCGCGCGGATGTACTGCGAGTTGAACTTGTGCTCGCCCTTCAGGACCAGGTAGTCGTTCGGCGGGCCGTATTCCGGATGCGGCGCCCACGGGCTCGACGGGTACGGCGCCATGAAGTCCGTCTTGTCGGGCTGGTTGCGGAAGCGTTCGACGATTTCCCAGCGCGGCATGCGCGGGCCTGCCTCGAGCAGGATCACCGACTTGCCGGCCATCGCGAGTTGATGCGCGACGATCGCGCCTGCGACACCGGATCCGACGACCACGACGTCGGCTTTTTGCGTATCGGTATCGGCCATCAGGCTTGCCTCTCGATCGGTTTTTCGGCCCAGAAGCCGGGTTTGTTGGGGCAATACGAAGGAATCACGAGCGTATCGGACACGACGCTGAACATTAACGCTTCTTCGTAAGTAATCACGACGTTGTCGACGATGCCGAGATACCACGCTTCGAGAATCGACAGCGCGGAGGCCTGCTGATCGGGATTCAATGAACCGGACGCGAGCGCGCCCGCGAGTTGCGAGAGGCCGTCGGCGGTCTTGAACGAGCCCTTCTGCAAGGCCTGCAGGAAGCGGTCGCCGAGCACGCGGCTCAGCCCTTTCTTGCCTGTCAGTGCCTCGGAGAGCGTCATGAATGTATCGAGCGGCGCGGAGCCGGGATTATCGGCCAGGGCCCGCAACGCCAGCGAGCCGGTGAGGCCTGCCGCCGTCAGCGCCAGTGCGCCCTGCAGCCATTGACGCCGCGTGATGCCGGATGCGGCTGCGTCGCGATCGCGACGCGAGTGGGGGGTGTTGTCGTTGTGCATGTTTCCTTCTCTCGAACACCGGATTCGGGAAAACCACGCTTGATATTTCTCAAACTTTCGCGCGGCCCTGAAATGTACGCGCACAATTCGAATTGAACAATGCTTTTATAGTCCAATAAATGTTCCGCAATCCGAGACAATCGACATTTCGCTGCATTTTTGTGTCGTCGACGCGACAATTCTGCTTCCGGATGCCGGTGTGTCGCGAGCTGGCGACACGCCGTCTCCCCCTCCCTTCATCCGCTCACATGCGCGTCGGTTAGAATCGCGTGCAATCAAACAGAAAGCTTCCCTCCGAGGGCATCGAGCGATGAAGCAGCACAACAAACACAACAACACGAATTCAACCCGTCACACCACACGGCTGCTCTGGCGCATTGGCGCGGTCACGGCGCTCGGCGCTGCCGCGGCACTGTCGCTGCATGCGGGCGCCGCACGCACGGTGAGCGTGTCGCCGCAAGGCACCGTCACCGAAGTCCGGCAAAGCGTCGTCAAGTTCGACGAACCGATGGTCGCGTTCGGTTCGGCGTCCGCGCCGAGTCCCGCGCGCATGACCTGCAACGACTCCACCGCCGCGCGCGGCCAGGGGCACTGGCTCGACGACAAAACCTGGGTCTACGATTTCGAGAACGACCTGCCGCCCGGCGTGCGCTGCTCCGTCGCGCTCAACGACACGCTGCGTTCGGTCGCCGGCAACGCGGTCAGCGGCCCGCGCCGCTTCACGTTTCAAACCGGCGGCCCGTTCCCGGTGACGGTGCGCCCCGGCACGCGCGAGATCGAGGAACGCCAGGTGTTCGTGCTGAAGCTGAACGGCCCGGCCGAGCCGCGCTCCGCGCTCGCGAACATCTGGTGCGAAGCGGTCGGCATCGGCAACCGCATCCCCGTCACGGCCGCCGATGACGATACCCGCAACGCGCTGCTCGATCACTTCGGGCTGAAGAAGGACGCCGCGCGCGTGCTGACGCTGTCGTGCGCGCAGGCGCTGCCCGCGAGCGCGAAGATGCAGCTCGTCTACGGCAAGGGCGTCGCGAGCCCGAGCGGCATCGCGAACGACACCGAGCGCCGCTTCGACTTCACCGTGCGCGCACCGTTCGCCGCGAGTTTCTCGTGCGAGCGCGAAAACGCGAAGGCGCCCTGCACGCCGCTGCGTCCGCTGACGTTGTCGTTCAATGCGCCGATCTCGCGCAAGAACGCCGAGGCGATCAAGCTGCGCGGCCCTGACGGCTCGCTTTCGCCGACCTTCGCGGCCGACGATCACAGCGACGAAGTGACCACCGTCACGTTCAACCCGCCGCTGCCCGCGCAGGCGAACCTGACGATCGAGCTGCCGTCCGGCCTGCGCGACGTGACGGACCGCTCGCTCGCGAACGCCGACCTGTTCCCGCTCGCGACGCGCACCGCGCCGATGCCGCCGCTCGCGAAATTCTCGTCGGGCACCTTCGGGATCGTCGAGCGATTCGCCGAACCGGATACGCCTGCGCTCGTGCCGGTCACGCTGCGCAACGTCGAGGCCGACCTGCATATCGCGGGCCTCAACACGAGCGGCGCGCAATTCTCGAACCTGAAGGTCGACGACGACACCGCGATCCGTCAATGGATGCGCACCGTCGAGCGCTTCGACAACTGGTCGATGACGGCCGGCACGATCGACGAGCGCATCCCGGGCCTGCTCCGGCGCAAGGGCCAGCACCCCGTCTACGTGCCGCTCCAGGCCGGCGAGAAGATGCCCGCGCCGCAGAACCGGCGCATCGACGTGCGCTCGCTGTCGCTGCTCACCGGCGAACCGGGCGCGCAGGCACTGACGCTGCCGAAGGCCGATCCGAAGGCGCTGCGTCCGTTCGAGGTCGTCGGCGTGCCGATCGAAAAGCCCGGCTTCTACGTGCTCGAACTCGCGTCGCCCGCGCTCGGCCGCTCGCTGCTCGCGAAGCCGTCGAGCATGTACGTGCGTACCACCGTGCTCGTCACGAACCTCGGCGTGCATCTGAAACAGGGCCGCGAGAACAACCTCGTATGGGTCACGACGCTCGACAAGGGCAAGCCCGTGCCGAACGCGCGAATCCGCGTGTCCGATTGCAACGGCGACGAAATCGCGTCCGGCAAGACCGACGCGCAAGGCCTGCTGAAGATCGACGGCGCATTCGAGCCGAAGCATGAATGCAGCCAGTCGGAACGCTTCGACGACTACTTCGTGTCGGCGCGCGTCGACGATCCCAAGACGGGCCCGGACATGGCGTTCGTCAGCTCGAACTGGAACCGCGGGATCGAATCGTGGCGCTTCAACGTGCCGACCGACACCGCCAGCGCGCCGACCGTGCGCGCGCATACGGTATTCGACCGCACGCTGCTGCGTGCCGGCGAAACCGTGTCGATGAAGCACTTCCTGCGCACCGAGACGCTGCAGAGCCTCGCGTTCCCGGCGCAATACCCGACGCGCGTGACGATCCGCCATCTCGGCTCCGACCAGACCTACAAGCTGCCGCTCACGTGGTCGGCCGACCATAGCTCCGACACGCAGTTCACGCTGCCGCCCGCGGCGAAGCTCGGCGAGTACAGCGTGTCGCTCGAAGGCGGCCCGGACGATGCGCCGACCGCCAGCTACTACAGCGGCAGCTTCCGTGTCGAGGCGTTCCGCCTGCCGGTGCTCAAGGGGACGATCGGCGCGCGCGACGCGCAGAAGAGCCCGCTCGTCGCGGCCAAGGAAGCGCCGCTCGCGGTGCAGATCGACTACGTGTCGGGCGGCGGCGCATCGAACCTGCCCGTGCAGGTGTCCGCGCTGATGAAATGGGCGTCGCCGCCGTTCGCGGATCGCTTCGAGGACTTCAGCTTCACGCCGTATCGTCCTGAGCGCAGCGACGGCAATGCCGACGACGATGCGCAGGACGGCGACAGCGCATCGGCCGCGAACAACGATCCCGACTCGACCCGTCTGATCGCGGACAAGCTGCCGCTGACGCTCGACCGCAACGGCGCGGGCACCGTCACGCTCAAGGGCCTGCCCGACGTCGACGCGCCGAAGCGCATCGCGCTCGAGGCGACGTTCGCGGACCCGAACGGCGAAGTGCAGACGATCCGCGGCGACACGATCCTGTGGCCGGCCGCGGTGGTGGCCGGCATCAAGGCCGGCCGCTGGGTGTCGGTCGGCCAGCGCGTGCCTGTGCAGGCGCTCGCGGTCGACCTGCAGGGCAAGCCGCGCGCATCGGTGCCGGTCGAGATCAAGGGCGTCGCGCACATCACGACGACGTCGCGCAAGCGGATGGTCGGCGGCTTTTACGCATACGACAACAAGAGCGACACGCGCGACCTCGGCGTGCTGTGCTCGGGCAAGACCGACGACAAGGGCCGCATGGCCTGCGACGCGACGCTCGAACAGGCTGGCAACATCCAGTTGATCGCGGTCGCGAAGGACGGCGACGGCCGCACGTCGAACGCGTCGACGTCCGTCTGGGTCACGCGCGAGGACGAACTCTGGTTCGGCGGCGACAACACCGACCGGATCGACGTGATCCCGGAGAAGACGTCTTACGAGGCGGGCGAAACGGCCCGCTTCCAGGTTCGCATGCCGTTCCGCTACGCAACCGCGCTCGTCGCGGTCGAACGCGGCGGTGTGATGGAAACGCACGTCGTCGAACTCAACGGCAAGAACCCGACCGTCGACCTGAAGGTCGGCGAGTCGTGGGGGCCGAACGTGTACGTGTCGGTGCTCGCGTTGCGCGGCCGGATTCGCGAAGTGCCGTGGTACTCGTTCTTCACCTGGGGCTGGAAGGCGCCGGTCGAATGGGCTCGCGCGTTCTGGCGCGAAGGCCGTCACTATGAAGCGCCAACCGCGTTCGTCGATCTGTCGAAGCCCGCGTTCCGCTATGGCCTCGGCGAGATCAAGGTCGGCACGGGCGTGCATCGTCTCGGCGTGTCCGTGACGACCGACGCGACCCGTTACACGGTGCGCGGCAAGGCGCAGGCGCACGTGAAGGTCACGCTGCCGAACGGCCAGCCGGCACCGGCCGGCACGCAGATCGCGGTCGCGGCCGTCGACGAGGCACTGCTCGAGCTGATGCCGAACGACAGCTGGGACCTGCTCGACGCGATGCTGCAGCGACGCGCGTACGGCGTCGAGACGGCCACCGCGCAGATGGAAATCGTCGGTCGCCGCCACTTCGGCCGCAAGGCCGTGCCGGCTGGCGGCGGCGGCGGCAGCGCGCCGACACGCGAGCTGTTCGACACGCTGCTGCTGTGGAATCCACGCGTGACGCTCGACGCGAACGGCAGCGCGACCGTCGAAGTGCCGCTGAACGACGCGCTCACGCGCTTCCGGATCGTCGCGATCGCGGCGGTCGGCCCCGACCGCTTCGGCACCGGCAGCACGTCGATTCGCAGCACGCAGGATCTGCAGCTGATCTCCGGGCTGCCGCCGCTCGTGCGCGAAGGCGATGCGTTCCGCGCGCAGGTCACGCTGCGCAACACGACCGACCGCGCGATGCAGGTCGTCGTGACACCGCGCGTGACGGGCCTCGACGTCGCGCCGCAAACCGTGTCGCTCGCGGCCAATGCGGCGACGGAGGTGGCATGGACGATCACGGTGCCCGAGCAGGCGCTCGACGCGGCCGGCGCGCTGAACTGGCGCATCGAGGCGGCCGAGCAAGGCGGCAAGCGCGCGTCCGACGCGCTGGCCGTCGCGCAAAAGGTCGTGCCCGCGCTGCCGGTGACCGTGCAGCAAGCCACGCTCACGCAGGTCGACGGCACGCTGACGGTGCCCGTGTCGGCTCCGGCCGGCGCCGTCAACAACGCACAGGGCGCGCCGCGCGGCGGCATCGCCGTGTCGCTGCAGTCGAAGCTCGCCGACGGCCTGCCCGGCGTGCGGCGCTGGTTCGAGCGCTATCCGTACCGCTGCCTCGAACAGCAGACGTCGCGTGCGATCGGCCTGCACGACGCCGCGCAATGGCAGGCACTGGTTGCGCGCATGCCCGTGTACCTCGACAGCGATGGCCTCGCGAGCTACTTCCCGCCGTCGTCCGACGATGCACACTACGGCAGCCCAACGCTGTCCTCGTACCTGCTCGTGGTCGCCGACGAGGCCGGCCGCCTCGACCCGCGCTTCGCGCTGCCGGAAGACCTGCGCACGCAGCTCGAGGCCGGGCTCGCGCGCTTCGTCGACGGCCGCATCGAGCGCAACGCGTGGGCGCCGCGCCAGGATCGCGATCTGCGCAAGCTCGCCGCGATCGAGGCGCTGTCGCGTTACGGCGCCGCGCAGGGCCGCATGCTCGGTTCGATCGAGATCGCGCCGAACCAGTGGCCGACGTCGGCGTTGATCGACTATCACGCGATCCTCACGCGCGTGAAGGACATCCCGCAGCGTGACGAGAAACGCGCGCAGGTCGAGCAGATCCTGCGTGCGCGCCTCACGTATCAGGGCACGCAGCTCGTGTTCTCGACCGCGCGCGACGACGATCTGTGGTGGCTGATGACGAGCACCGAGACCAACGCCGCGCGTCTCGCGCTGGAATTCGCGGGTGACCCTGCGTGGAAGGACGAGATGCCGCGCATCGCGACCGGCCTGCTCGCACTCCAACGCCAGGGCGCGTGGCAGACGACGACGTCGAACGCGCTCGGCCAGCTCGCGATCGAGCGCTTCTCACGCACCTACGAGAGCACGCCTGTGGCGGGCACGACGAAGGTCGCGCTCGGCGGCAACGAGCGCGCAATCTCGTGGTCGCAGGCGCCGGCACCCGCCGACGCCCCCGCATCGGCCACCGCCGCGACCCGCGCCGCCGCCGCGCGCAGCGTGCTGATGCCGTGGCCGCGTGCGGCGCAGGCACCGGCCACGCTGTCCGTCACCCAGGACGGCACGGGCCGCCCGTGGGCGACCGTCGAAAGCCTCGCGGCCGTGCCGCTGCGGGCGCCGTTCGCGGCCGGCTACCGGATCACGAAGACCGTCACGCCCGTGTCGCCTGCCGTCAAGGGCGTGCTGACGCGCGGCGACGTCGTGCGCGTGCATCTCGACATCGATGCGCAGAGCGACATGACGTGGGTCGTCGTCAACGATCCGATCCCGTCCGGCGCGACGATCCTCGGCTCCGGCCTCGGTCGCGACTCCGAAGCCGCGACGCAGGGCGAGAAATCGCCGGACGGCGCATGGCCGGCGTTCATCGAACGCGACTTCGACGGCTACCGCGCGTATTACGACTATCTGCCGAAGGGCAAACTCTCGGTCGAATACACGGTGCGGCTGAACAACGTCGGCACCTTCGGGCTGCCGCCGACGCGCGTCGAGGCGCTGTACGCGCCGTCCGTGTATGGCCTGTGGCCGAACCCGCCGATGACCGTGAAGCCGGCCGACGCGGGCAAGTAACGAGTACGTGATGATCGATCGTGTATCGCCGCGGCCGGTGCGTTTCGCCGGCCGCGTATTCGTCGCCGTCGTGCTGGCCGCGCCGCTGGTCGCGCACGCGCTGCCCGGCTACGACGACGTGCGCCGCAACTGGCGCAGTTCCGACTGGGTGCTGCTCGCGCGCGACGGCACGCCGCTGCAACGCACGCGCGTCGACCTCACCGAACGGCGCGGCGACTGGGTCTCGCTCGCCGACGTGTCGCCCGCGTTCCGCGAGGCGATCGTCGTGTCCGAGGACAAGCGCTTCTACGCGCACAGCGGCGTCGACTGGCGCGGGATCGCCGGCGCGGCGTGGGGCAATCTGTGGAACGAGCGCACGCGCGGCGCGTCGACCGTGACGATGCAGCTCGCCGGGTTGCTCAGCGATTCGCCGCGCCGCTCGGGCCAGCGCTCGCTGCCGCAGAAGGCCACGCAGGCGATGAACGCGCTGCTGCTCGAGCGCGGCTGGCGCAAGGACCAGATCCTCGAGGCCTATCTGAATCTCGTGCCGTTCCGCGGCGAGACGGTCGGGCTCGCCGCGCTGTCGCAGGTGCTGTTCGGCAAGGCGCCGTCCGGTCTCGACGCGCGTGAAGCCGCGATCGCGGCCGCGCTGGTTCGCGCCCCCAACGCGGCCAGCGCGAAGGTCGCCGAGCGTGCGTGCCGGATCCTGCGCGACATGCATGCGGAACAGGCGTGCGCGTCGCTCGACGGCTACGTGCAGCTCGTGATCGCCCGCCCGGCCAACGCCGTGCGCGACGACGGCGCCGCCCTCGCCCCGCACTTCGCGCGCCGCATTGCGGCCGAGGTCAGACCGGCGGCCGGCGCGCAGGTGCGCACGACGCTCGATGCGCCATTGCAGCGCTTCGCGCGCGACACGCTGACGCGCGCGCTGACCGAGCTCAACGCGCCCGCGCACCGGCGCAACGTGCAGGACGGCGCGGTCGTCGTGATCGACAACGCGACCGGCGAGATTCGCGCGTGGGTCGGTTCGTCGGGGGCGTTGTCGGGCGCGCGCGACGTCGACGCCGTGCTCGCGCCGCGCCAGGCCGGCTCGACGCTCAAGCCGTTCCTCTATGCGCAGGCGATCGACGAGAAACGGTTGACCGCCGCATCGCTGCTCGACGACGCACCGATCAACCTCGCGGCCGGTGGCGGACTCTACATTCCGCAGAACTACGACAAGGATTTCAAGGGCTGGGTGAGCGTGCGCAGCGCGCTCGGCGGCTCGCTGAACGTGCCGGCCGTGCGCACGCTCGTGCTCGTCACGCCGCACCGCTTCGCGCGCACGCTGACCGCGCTCGGCCTGCCGCTCGCGCAGGAAGGCGACTACTACGGCTTCAGCCTCGCGCTCGGCAGCGCGGACGTCACGCTGCTGTCGCTGACCAACGCATATCGCGCGCTCGCGAACGGCGGCGTCGCACGCCAGATCGTCGACCTGCCCACGCCGTCGCCCGCTTCAGGCACATCGGCATCGGGGCGCGCGGACAACGGCACGCGCGTTTTCAGCGAAGCGGCCAGCTTCGTCGTCACCGACATCCTCTCCGACAACAACGCGCGCGTGCGCACGTTCGGCTTCGACAATCCGCTCGCGACGCGCTTCTTCTCGGCGGTAAAGACCGGCACGAGCAAGGACATACGCGACAACTGGACGGTCGGCTTCACGTCGCGCTATACGGTCGGCGTGTGGGTCGGCAATGCGGACGGCTCGCCAATGTGGGACGTGTCGGGGGTGACGGGCGCGTCGCCGGTGTGGTCGGCCGTCGTCGGCTACCTGCACCGCGACCTGCCGAGCCGGGCGCCACGTCCGCCGGCCGGTGTCGAAACGCGCCGCATCACGTTCGAGCGCGACGTCGAACCGTCGCGCGACGAGTGGTTCGTCGCGGGCACGGCGCTCGACACGATCCGGCTCGCGGCGCCCGTCACGCCGGGCAAGGACGGCGCGCGCGCACCGCTGACGATCGGCGCGCCGACCGACGGCACGATCTTCGCGATCGATCCGGACATTCCGCCGAAGAACCAGCGGATCTGGTTCGAGCGGTCGTCCGGACATGCCGCGCGGTTCGCGTGGCGGCTCGACGACAAGGTGATCGGGCACGCCGACCGCGTCGCGTGGATGCCGTGGCCGGGAAGGCACCGGCTCGAACTCGTCGACGCGCGCGGCAACGTGGCGGATGCGATCGGCTTCGAGGTGCGCGGCGCGTTCGCGAAGCCGGCTGGGCGCAAGCCCTGAGCGCCCGTGCCGGCCGCTTACTGGCCTGCTGCGTTCGCCTTCGGCGGCTGATTGGAGAAGTCGATGACGGGCGCGGTCGAGATCGCGGCTTCGTTCGCGACGCTGAAGTTCGGACGCGGCTGGTAGCCGAAGATCCGCGCAATCACGACGCCCGGGAACTGGCGGATCTGCACGTTGTACTGCTGCACCGTCTTGATGTAGCGGCCGCGCGCGACCGCGATGCGGTTTTCGGTGCCTTCGAGCTGCGTCTGCAGATCGCGAAACGCCTCGTTCGCCTTCAGTTCCGGATAACGCTCCGACACCACCATCAGCCGGCTCAGCGCGCCCGACAGTTCGCCCTGCCGCTGATCGAACGCCGCCAATGCGGCGGGATCCTTTGCCATCTCCGGCGTCATCTGCACGCTGCCCACGCGCGCGCGCGCCGACGCGACCTCGGTAAGCACGCGTTCCTCGTGCGACGCGTAGCCCTTTACCGACGCAGCAAGGTTCGGCACGAGGTCCGCACGACGCTGATACTGGTTCAGCACCTCCGACCACGCCGCGTTGACGTCTTCATCCGACGACTGGATCGCGTTGTAGCCGCAACCGGCGAGCGGCGCGAGCACGCAGCACACGAGCAGGATTCGAAACCATTTCATTGTTTGTGACTTCCGGTTGAACGCTCCGGCTGGAGCGGTAAGTTGAAAAGAAACGTTCGCCCTCGCGCCGCGCACGGCGGCTACCAGCGGCCCGATGCCCCGCCGCCGCCGCTCGAGCCGCCACCGCCGGTGAATGAATCGGACGAACTGGAGCTGGACGAATCCGAGCCGGACGATGACCAATTGAACGACGAAGACGAGGACGTGGAGCGGGATGACGACCAATCGCTGCCCGTCAGTTTTTCGACGATCAACAGGATCCCCATCACCACGCAGAAGACCGTCAGCAGAACCTCACCGGGCGAATATCCCATCAGATGCCCGATCCAGATCAACGCCAGCAACGTCACGCCGATGATCGCCGTATTCTTTCGGACGCGTGCGGAGCGAACGAGACCGATGCCGAGGAGCCACGCACAGAAACCCATGCTCGTCGCGACGATCCCCAGCCCACCCAGCATCGCGACCAGATCGCCTCCGAATATCGCGCCGACCGGCAACATCGCAACCGGCACGATCGTCGCGACGAGAAAGCTGGCCGGCAACATCACCTGCCAACGCAGCTTGCGCCATTCGGTGACGACACCCAGCGCGACACCGGTCAGCCCGAGCAGTAACCAGAAAAGGAAGCTCCCGACGTCGGCTGAGGGTTTCTCCCGCAAGCCGTTCGACAACCGCTTCGCATCGCCGGACGTCGCACGCTGCGCGTCCTCGTCGGGCAGTGCGCTATCCGACGCCGCCATTTCAGGCGGCGTCATCTCGCGCACCAGCGCATCGACCGCATCGCTCACGCCGGCTTCGATACGCTTCTCGCGAAACGCCGGCACGATGCGTTCACGGATGATTCGCCCCGCGACGATGTCCGGAATCGCGTCTTCCAGGCCGTATCCGACCTCGATCCGCACGGTGCGATCGTTCAGTGCGGCGACCAGCAGCAGACCGTTGTCGATCTTGCTCGCGCCGAGACGCCATTTCTCGAACACCGTGGTCGCGAACTGCTCGATGGTCGCGTGGCCGGTCGACCCGACCAGCAGGATCGCCATCTGCACGCCGAGCCGGCGCTCGAGATCGGCGAGACGGTTGGTCAGCTCGGACGCACATGGGACACTGAGTACGCCCGTCATGTCGGTCACGCGGCCTGTCAGCGGCGGCGCTGCTTCGGGGTCGTTGGCTACGGGATAGGCGGCTGCGGTAGCCACGTTCGTGCAGGCCGACGGCGCACCGGCCGCCAACGGAATCGCGCCAGCGTCAGCGGCCGGCGCGGCGAAGGCCGCGCTGCACAGAAACATCGCCCCGGCCAGCAGCGCGGCCGCCACCGCCTTGCCGGTGCCGGTCTTGCCGCGGATGCGGGCGGGCCGCGCCGCGCTGCGGGTCGTGCATGCCATCGATGCCGGATCGCCCTCGCAATCCGGGAGGCGTGACCGCCGCGTCAGTCGTTTCAGGTTCATGTCGGAAACGGCGCGCCGGTTCCGTCGGGAATGGCGCGTTCTCTCGTCGTTTTTTGATCGTCCCGCAGCATAACCAATTGCGAAGGGAATCGAAAGGTTCCGGACTTGGGCGGTTGCCGATCGAGCCGCAACGTGCTGCTCGCGCGAGCAGGTTTGACAAGACTCACCTGCCGGCACGCGCTCCCCGCGCTCTGTCAAGAAAGCGAGTATGCGCCGCCGGAATTCGAGACCTAGAATATGAGCGACGCCGCCTATCCGCCGCCCACCGGTTGCCACACTTGCCCATATGCCCGCGACCATGAACCTTCGCCATCCGCGCTTTCTCCGCCCCGCGCTGAGCACCGCCTGCGTCGCCGCCCTCGCGGCACTGGCCGGTTGCAACGGCGACGCCTGCTTCGGCGTCGATGTCTGCTTCAACGGCAACAACACGCAGACCGTCGCGCTGTCCGGCACGGCCGCCACAGGCTCCGCGCTTGCGAGCGCGTCGGTCACGGTCAGTTGCGCGCAAGGCTCGGCGACGACGCTGACCGACGGCGGCGGCAACTACCGCGTGACGGTGAACGCCGTGCTGCCGTGCGTGATCACCGTCGCATCGAGCGGCACGAGCCTGCACTCGCTCGCCTATGCGGGCGGCACCTTCAACACGACGCCCGAGACCGAGCTGATGCTCGTCTATCTCGCCGCGCAACTCGGTACGAACACGGCCGGGCTGATCGGCAATTTTCAGGGGAATGCGCACTTCCAGCAGGCGATGGGCAGCCCGAACACGGTGCAGGCCGCGCAATCGGCGGTCGTGACGAATCTGCAGCAGCGCTATTCGGTCACGCTGTCGACGCCGGCCTTCCTGACGACGCCGTTCGTGGTCGGTCAACCGGGCGTCGACAGCGATCTCGACGCGCTGGCCAAGGCCGGCGCGATCGATTCGAACGGAATGCCGGATCCGGCCGCGGTTTCGCTGCTGGCGCAGGCGGGCGCGGGGCACCCGCTGTGAGCGGCCGGCGCGCCGTTGCGGCACGCGCTTGCGCAGCCTCTAAGGCTTACGCGGCTTCCCCGCTCCCGCAAGCAACCCGCGCCGCCTGCTGCTGCGTGAGGTAGCGCAGCAGCTTCGTCACCATCCACACGACGATGAACGAAAGCGCGACGAAGAACACCGCGAGCGGCGTCAGCACCTGCACCGACACGAAGCCGGCGAGGCCCATCATCGCGGACGACACGAGCAGCAGCGCGCACCCGAGGATCGCGCTCGTCAGCCCCGCGATATGCGGAAACAGCGAATTGCCCTTGGCCATCAGCGTCGGATACATCGCGCCCGCGCAGAAACCCATCACGAGCACCGGCGTCGCGAGCGTCCACACGCGCAGGCCGACCGTCAGAGCCAGCACCAGCATCGCGACCGCCGCGACCGCCATCACGCGTGCGCCGATGCGCAGCCGCTGCTCGGCACTCGGCAGCCCGCGCCCGTGAATCCGGTTCGACAGCCCACCGAGGAAATACATCAGCCCGATTCCGAGCGCGAGATAGCCGAAGTAGGTCGGCGGCTTGTGCAGCGTGGTCTGCACCATGAACGGCCCGACGATGTTGAACACCAGCAGGATGCTGTAGCACAGCCCCTGCGCGAGGAAGCAGCTCTGGAACACCGGGCTCGCGAGCACCTTGCCCGCGTTCGCCATCAGCGTGCGCGGCTCGAGATGGACCGGCTTCGGCAAGGTTTCGCGATAGCGCCACAGCAGCGCCCACATCACCAGCGAGTACACCAGCAGGAACACGAGGCACGCGCGCCAGCCGAACCATTCCTGCAGGTGCGCGCCGATCACCGGCGCGATGATCGGTGCAAGCCCCCACGCGATCGACATGTACGTAAACGCATGCATCAGCGCCTGGCCCGAGAACGAATCGGTGATGATCGCCTTCGCGAGCAAGTTCGTGGTCGCGATCCCGAAGCCCTGCAGGCAACGCGCGAGCACGAACGTCTCCAGGTTCGGCGCGCCGAGCGACAGCAGGCAGCCGATCGTGTAGATGACGAGCCCGAACGCGAGCACGCGCTTGCGCCCGTACGCATCGGCGACGGGGCCGAAGATCAGCTGGCCGAGCGCATAGGCGGCCATGTAGCCGGATACGCTCGACTGGATCGCCTGCGGCGTCGTCGCGAACGAGCGCGCCATGTCGGGCAGCGCGGGCACATAGATGTCGATCGCGAGTTGGCCGGCGGAGGCAAACAGGCAGATCAGGAACAACAGGAAGCGCGGCGAGTTCGATTCGCGCGCGGGGGTGAGCGAGGCGTTCATGACAACCGGGAAAGATTCGGACGGCGGCGGCACGCGCCGTGCTGTTCGAACGACGAACAACGGTGCGCGGCGAAGTGCGTATTGTGCCTGTTGTTGCGCAGCGCGACAGGAATCCCATGGCGCGGGCACGGTTGAATGCCGATTTCGGCACAGTCGGCAACTGACGAACCGGCATTGCGCCGGCCGGAAATCAAGGTCTCACGCACGCTTGCGCCGCGCCAGGGATCGGGCCAGAAACGGAAGCCGCCGGCAGGTGGCGGCGGTCTTTTTATTTGCGGTGCGATACGCCGACGACGCGTCGATCAGTACTGTGCCTGATCCGTCGGATTCCTGAACAGCTGCTTCATCTCCGGCGACAGCGGATAATTGAGGCTCACGCCCTTCGGCGGAATCGGCTGCATGAACCACTGGTCGTAAAGCTTCTCGGCCGCACCGGAGGTCTGCATCTTCGCGATCACGCCATCGACCACGTGCTTGAACGCCGGATCGTCCTTGCGCATCATGCATGCGTAGTTTTCGTGAACGAGCGGCGTGCCCGTCACCGTGTACGCACCCGGATTGCGGTCCTTCGCGATCTCGCCGTACAGCAGCGGCTCGTCCATCACGAACGCGACCGCGCGCCCCGTCGTGACGTTCATGAACGCTTCGGCGTGGTCCTTCGCGCTGATGATCGTCATGTTCATCCCCTTCTCCTCGTTGAGCTTGCGTAGCAGGCGCTCGTCCGACGTACCGGCCGTCGTCGCGACCGTCTTGCCGGCCAGGTCCGTGAAGTCCTTCACGCCGGAATCCTTGCGCGTGCTGAAGCGGATTCCGTACAGGAAAATACTGTTCGAGAACGCGGCCTGCTTCTGCCGCTCCAGCGTGTTGGTCGTCGACCCGCACTCGAAGTCGATCGTGCCGTTCTGCAGCAGCGGAATCCGGTTCTGCGACGTGATCGGGATTTCCTTCACCGTCAGGTTCGGCGCCTTCAGCTCGGCCTTGAGCGCGTCGATGATGCGCGCCGCGATGTCGCGCGAGTAACCGATGTTCTTCTGCTGGTTGTCCGAATACGAGAACGGCACCGACGATTCGCGGATACCCAGCGACACGATGCCCGTGTCCTTGATCTTCTTCAGCGTGCCGGTGAGCGCCTGCGCGTGCGCGGTGCCCGCCAGCGCGCAGGTCAGTGCGACGGCCAGCCAACGGAAGCGGCGATCCATGCTTTTCTCCTGACGAAACGTTGATCGAATCGCGATCCTACGCCCGACAAAATTCGCACCTCATCAGGGAAAGCGTAAAGCGCCCTCCGTCGATGCCACCCGCGAACAATCGTTTCCGTGGCGCGCAAAAGCGCCCGCGCCGCACGTTTCGCCCGGTCAACCGCGTCCAATCTTGCACTGCGTGAACAGATCATCCGTTCCAAACGCGCGTTCATGCTGCAATGCAGCGAGGCAATCGTTTGCGTGTCGCGCATTTTTCACACAAAACATATTCAAGAAGCCGCCTCATCGGCCGTTACCCAGTGCATGGCGCGTCGCAGCAGTCTGCACGTGCCCGATAAAAAACAGGTCCGGTTTACGCCGGGCAGGCACGGCCGCCAGCACGACGGTCATCTACGAGGATCGAGTTTCACCATGAGAGCCAAACGATTCAATTTCGCGCTGGCCCGCTCCGCTCATGCGCGCATGCTCGCCGGCATGCTGTCTGCCGCGGCCCTGCTTCCGATCGCCGGTTGCGGCGGCGGTGGCGGCGACGGCAGCAGTCCGTCTTCTTCCAATGCAGCGCCGGCCCCCTCGCCGGCGCCCTCCCCAACCCCGACGACCCCGCCCGCGACCAACGGCAACAATGCATGCACGACGCAGCAGGCCGCCGTGCAGATGGCCGCCCAGACGGCCGGGCCCATCGAGCCGCCGGTCGATCACCTGATCGTCCGGCTGAAGACGCCGACTGCCGCGCGCGCGATGGCGGCCCTCGACACCGGCACGCGGCTCGACGCGGTGATCCAGCGCTCGATGACGCGCTGGACAGCGCCGACGTCGACCGGCGCCGCACGGACGTATGCCGCCGTGACGACATCGCAGGCACCGCTGAACGTGCAGGTCGAGCGAACCCTGTCGGACGGCGCGGCCGTGCTGTCCATCGGCCAACGCATCGCATCCGACGACGCGGCGGCGCTCGCGCAGGCGTTCGCGGCCGACGGCGACGTCGACTACGCGGAACCCGATCACCCGATGCGAATCCGCGACACGCCGAGCGACCCCGCATATGCCCAGCAGTGGTATCTGTCCGACGCCAGCGTCGGCATCAACGCGCCGCCCGCGTGGACGCGGACCAAGGGTGCACCGACCGTCGTCACGGCCGTGCTCGACACCGGCTACCGGCCGCACCCCGACCTCGTCGGCAATCTGCTGCCCGGCTACAGCTTCATCTCGAACGCCAACACCAGCAACAACGGCCAGACGCGCGGCACCGATGCAACCGATCCGGGCGACTGGGTCACGCAGCAGGAACTGGACGACACCAGCGGCCCGTACTATCACTGCGCGAGCGAGCCGAGCACCAGCAGCTGGCACGGCACGCGCGTGATGGGCGTGATCGGCGCCGCCGCCAACAACGGCATCGGCGTCGCCGGCGTGTCGTGGCTCGGCCGGATCCTGCCGGTGCGCGTGCTCGGCAAGTGCGGCGGCAAGACGAGCGACATCGCGGACGCGATGCGCTGGGCAGCCGGCATCCCGGTCGCCGGCGTGCCGACGAACCCGAATCCCGCGAAGATCATCAACCTGAGCCTGGGCGGCGTCGGCGCGTGCAGCGCGACGTTCCAGCAGGCGATCGACGATGTGAACGCGAAGGGCGTGACCGTCGTCGTCGCCGCCGGCAACGATGGCCTGTCGACCGCGCTCGACCAGCCGGCGAACTGCCGCGGCGTGATCACCGTCGCCGCGACCGACGCGACCGGGCGCCGCGCGTCGTTCAGCAACTTCGGCTCCGACGTCGCGCTGAGCGCGCCGGGCGTCAACATCCTGTCGACGGCCAATAGCGGTACGACGACACCGGGCACGGACACGTACGGCACCGCGAGTGGCACGAGCCTCGCGACACCGCAGGTGACGGGCATCGTCGGGCTGATGCTGTCGGTGAACGGCAACCTCACGCCCGCGCAGATCCAGCAGAAGCTGCAAGGCGGCGCACGTGCGGCGATGCTGCCGGCCAGCACGTCGTGCACCGCGCTGCCGGCCGGTTCCGGTATCGCGGATGCGGGCGCTGCCGTCACGGCGTCCACGCAGTAACCGGTACGTCGCCTCGATGCAACCGCGCGCATGCCTGCCTGGCATGCGCGCGTTTTTTTTCGTTCGCAAAGCCAGCGTCGTCGCACCGACGTATTGCAGAAATTGCCTGAAAAAAGGGCGGAAAAAGGGTTGACGCTTCGCACGACGACCCATTACCATCGCCCCCGTCTGATTACATGGAGTGTTCTGTGAACACCGATGCGAGTTGTAGTTGGTCCTCGACCAACTTGACTGCTGCCTGAGGAAACCGCGCAGAGCCTCGTCTTCTGCCGCATCCCGGGAAGCAGGATGCGGCGCCCTTCCGGCCTGACCGGCCAGAATCCCCCGCCGATTTTTTCGATATCGCCGAACGTCCGCGCTGCGCAACCGTGCGTTGCCGCGCGCATACGTTCGCGCCGCACGCAGCGCACGCTGCGTGCGTGTTCCGTTCGCGTGCCGTCCGGCCGCGCGCCCTCACGCGTGCGCGGCTATCGATCGCCCGTGCCGTCCACCCGCAACCGACAGGAGTGCAGATGAACTCAGACGACAGTAGTCGATTACCGCTCGCCGGTGCGACGCCGCGCTTCGTCCCTCGGACCGCACTCCGCGCGCCGGCGAGCCTTCCTCCCTTCACCGATCCACAGCCGATCGCGCCCGGCGCGACGCGGCGGGAGGCGTTCGTGCGTCGATAACGTCACGGTCGCTTCCCGCCCGCCGCCGCGTGCGCAAGGAGCGATTCATGACACAACGAAACACCTCGCAAAAGAAACAGCGCGGCTTCATCAACGCCGGCCCCGGTCAGCAGAACGAACCGCGTGTCATGCGCGCCGCGCAGGAAGCGGCCCGCCCGCTCGAAGAAACCTTCAAGTCGCTGCATACCAGCATGCGCGGCCTCACCTACGGGCAGGCCGCCGACCGTCTGCAGCACAACGGCCCGAATGAAATCGCGCACGACAAGCCGCCGCACTGGACGCGTCAGTTGCTGCATGCGTTCCACAATCCGTTCGTCTATGTGCTGCTGGTGCTGGCCGCGATCAGCTTCTTCACCGACGTCTATTTCGCGGCACCCGACGATCGCGACTACGTCGGCATGACGATCCTGCTGGCGATGGTCACGATCAGCGCGTTGCTGCGCTTCGTGCAGGAATTCCGGTCGCTGCGCGCGGCCGAAAAGCTCAAGGCGATGGTCCGCACGACGGCGACCGTGCAGCGCGCGGTGACCGACACGTCCGAGCCGGCGCGCCGCGAGGTGCCGATGCGCGAAGTGGTGGTCGGCGACATCGTGCATCTGTCGGCCGGCGACATGATCCCCGCCGACGTACGTCTGCTCGCGTCGCGCGACCTCTTCATCAGCCAGGCCGTGCTGACCGGCGAAGCGCTGCCGGTCGAGAAGTACGACACGCTCGGCGCGGTCGCCGGCAAGTCGGCCCACGCGGGCATGGCGGGCGCGCCGGGCGCGGCGAACGACGCGTCGACGTCGCTGCTCGATCTCGAGAACGTGTGCTTCATGGGCACCAACGTGGTCAGCGGCACGGCGACGGCCGTGGTCGTCGCGACCGGCGAGGACACGTATTTCGGATCGCTCGCGCGCAACGTCGTGAGCCACAAGCGTATCGAGACGAGCTTTGACCGCGGCGTCGCGAGCGTGAGCTGGCTGCTGATCAGGTTCATGTTCGTGATGGTGCCGATCGTGTTCATGATCAACGGCCTGACCAAGGGCGACTGGCTGAGCGCGCTCACGTTCGCGCTCGCGGTGGCCGTCGGCCTCACGCCCGAGATGCTGCCGATGATCGTCAGCGCGAACCTCGCGCGCGGCGCGATCGCGATGGCGCGCCGCAAGGTCGTCGTGAAGCGGCTGAACTCCGTGCAGAACTTCGGCGCGATGGACGTGCTGTGCACCGACAAGACCGGCACGCTCACGCAGGACAAGATCATCCTCGAACATCATCTCGACTTGTCCGGCCACCGGAACGAGGACATCCTGCGGCTCGGCTGGCTGAACAGCTTCCATCAGAGCGGCCAGAAGAACCTGATCGACATCGCGGTGGTCGCGCGCGCCGACGAGATCGGCGAGCGCGTGAAGCCGCAGGGCTACAGGAAGATCGACGAGTTGCCGTTCGACTTCGTGCGCCGCCGCCTGTCGGTCGTCGTCGAGGACACGCACGGCGCACACCTGCTGATCTGCAAGGGCGCGGTGGAGGAAATGCTCGCGGTATCGACCCACGTGCAGGACGAGCATGGCGTGCGTCCGCTCGACTTCGTCGCGCGCAAGCGGCTGCTCGAACAGGCAAACGCCTACAACGAGGACGGCTTCCGCGTGCTGGTGCTCGCGACGCGCGCGATCCCGCGCGTCGACGAACGCGAACAGTACCGCACCGCCGACGAGCGCGACCTCGTCGTGCGCGGCTTCCTGACCTTCCTCGATCCGCCGAAGGAATCGGCCGCACCGGCGCTCGCCGCGCTGCGCGAGAACGGCGTGTCGGTGAAGGTGCTGACGGGCGACAACCCGACCGTCACGATGAAGGTGTGCCGCCAGGTCGGCCTCGAACCGGGCAAGCCGGTGCTCGGCGCTGAAATCGAGACGCTCGACGACGCGACGCTCGCGCAGGTCGTCGAACGCACGACGGTGTTCGCGAAGCTCACGCCGTTGCAGAAGGCGCGCATCGTGAAGGCGCTGCAGGCGAACGGCCACACGGTCGGCTTCCTCGGCGACGGCATCAACGACGCACCCGCGCTGCGCGACGCCGATGTCGGCATTTCGGTCGACAGCGGCGCCGACATCGCGAAGGAAACCGCCGACATCATCCTGCTCGAAAAGAGCCTGATGGTGCTCGAGGAAGGCGTGATCAAGGGCCGCGAGACGTTCGGCAACATCCTGAAGTACCTGAACATGACGGCCAGCTCGAACTTCGGCAACGTGTTCTCGGTGCTCGTCGCCAGCGCGTTCCTGCCGTGGGAGCCGATGCTCGCGACCCAGTTGCTCGTGCTGAACCTGATCTACGACACGTCGCAGATGCTGCTGCCGTGGGACAAGATGGATCCGGAGTTCCTGAAGAAGCCGCGCAAGTGGGAAGCCGGCAACATCGGCCGCTTCATGCTGTGGGTCGGGCCGACGTCGTCGGTGTTCGACATCACGACCTACGTGCTGATGTGGACCGTGTTCGGCGCGGGTGCGATGTATCACCTGCACGGCGGCTCGGGCGGCCAGATCGTGATGAACTCGGGCTGGTTCATCGAGAGCCTCGTGTCGCAGACGCTCGTCGTCCACCTGCTGCGCACGCAGAAGATTCCGTTCCTGCAGAGCACGGCCGCGCTGCCGGTGCTGCTGTCGACGTTCACCGCGATCGCGATCGGCTGCTGGCTGCCGTTCTCGCCGTTCGCGGATTCGCTCGGCTTCATGCACCTGCCGGGCACCTACTGGCTGTGGCTCGCCGCGACGATGGTCGGCTACATCCTGCTCGCGCAGATCGTCAAGACGATCTATGTGCGTCGCTACAAGCAGTGGTTCTGATTTCCTCCAAACGACGGCGTGCCGGCCCGCATGGGCGGCACGCCCACGACGCACTACAGGTGACGTGATGAAAAGAAGAATGCTTCCGCTCGCGGCCGCGAGCGCCCTCCTCGCGCCGCTGGATGCCTACGCGGCGCATCCGCTCGTCAGCGACGACACGGGCACGCAGGGCAATGCGAACTGGCAATTCGAGTTCAACGGCGAGGAAACCTCGAAACAGGACGAGAACGGCCGCCATCAGTTGTGGAACGCGACGCTCACGCGCGGGCTCGGCGAGCACGTCGATCTCTACGTGAGCGCGCCTTACACGCATCTGCAAACGCGCACCGACGAAAACGGCGCGGGCATCGGCGATGTCGAGATCGGCATGAAATGGCGCTTCGTCGAACGCGGGCCGCTGTCTCTCGCGCTGAAACCGAAGGTGACGATGCCGACCGGCAACGACGGTCGCGGGCTCGGCACGGGCCGTGTCGGCACCGGCGCGACGCTGCTCGCGCAAGCCGACGTCGCGCGCTTTTCGCTGCTCGCGAACGCGGGCCTCGCCTACCAGCCGAATCGCCAGGGCGATCTGCGCTCAGTCTGGGCCGTATCGGCCGCGGCGCTCTACAAGGCAACCGACAAGCTGCAGTTCGTGGCGGACATCGGCCTGTCGCGCAACACCGAAAGCACGGCCGGCGCAAATCCGGCGTTCGTGATCGCGGGTGCGATCTACTCACCGAGGCGCTGGCTCGATCTCGACATCGGCTACCGGCACGGGCTGAACGACCAGACCTACCGTCATTCCGTCATGGGTGGGGTAACGGCGCGGTGGTGATGCCGTGACGATGTGGCCGACGCCGCATGTCTGACCGCACCGCGACGGGCCGCCTTCGGGCGGCCCGTTTTCTCATTTGCCGTCGTTCGCGCCGAACAGTTGCGCGCACACGGCGCGCCCCGCTTCGGTCAATGCGGCGCCGCCGGTGCCGTCGTCGTTCAGCGTCGTCGCGCTCAGGCCGGCGGCGTCGAGTTGCGTCAGCACGCGGCGCAGCGTGCTCATCGGCAATTGCGTGCGCTTCGCGATTTTCGGCAGCGACCACGTCTTGCCGGACGGATCGGCCGCAGCGTCGTGCAGCGTCGCGAGCGTCGCAACGAGTGCGGGATCGAGCGGGGCGTCGTCGGATTCTGAAGTCATCGGTTCGGGTTCGCGTGCCGGCGCGGGACCGGCATTCAGGAAGGATGCAATCGCGGACACTATACGCCCGGTTACGCGCCCTTGATCGCGGCGCGCATGAACGATACGAAACGCGTGGTTACGGGATCGTCACGGCCGGACAGCCATGCCAGCCCGACGCGCCATTTCGCGTCCCTGCCGGCAAGCGGCAATACGGTCGCGTCGCGCAGCAGATACTGCGCACGCGAAGGAATGAACGCGACGCCGACCCCGGCCGCGACCGACGTGAGCACCGATTGCACGTCCTCCGCCTGCTGCGTGACCTGCGGCACGAAGCGCCGCTCGACGCACCACCGGTCGATCTGTGCGGCAAGCCCCGGGCCGCGTGCGCGCTGCAGCGCGATGAAGCCGATCTCGTTGAGCACGTCGAGATCGGCCGGCACGCGCTTGAAGCCGAGGTGCGGCGGCACCGCGAGCGCCAGCCCCTCGTCGATCACCTTGAACGACGACAATCCTTCATCCGACGGCAAACGCAGGAACCCCGCGTCGAGCTTGCCCGCGCGGAGCCGACGAGTTTGCTCGGACGACGACAAGTCGCTCAGCGTGACCGCGATGCCCGGATTGCGGCGCCGGAATTCCGCGACGAGTTTCGGCACGAGCGTCAGCACGGACAGGCAGATGCCGAGCCGCAAATGCCCGCGTTGCCCGCTGGTCGCCTCCCGTGCACGCGCGAGAATCTCGTCGGCGTCGCGCACCAGCGCCTGCGCGTCCGGCAGGAAGCGTTCACCGAACGGCGTCAGCTCCGCGCCGTGCCGACCGCGCTCGAACAGCTTGCCGCCGAGGCTCGCCTCGAGCGCGCCGATCTGCTTGCTCAGCGCCGGCTGGCTCATGTGCAGCGTGTCGGCCGCACGGCTGAAATGGCTGAGTTCGGTGACCGTCAGGAAAGTGCGCAGCAGTTTCAATTCCATTCTTCAAAGGAATCATATTGATCGAAACATTCATTTTACTGATCGAATGGCGTGACGTTCAATACGGAAATGCCCCTTTCGGAGTTACCCACCATGCCTTTCGATCATGCGATCGAGTGCCTGACCGACGTGTCGTGCGACACGGTCGTCGCCGGCGCAAGCGATGCCGGGCCCGACGCGCCGGCGCCCGAGCGCCGCACCGCAGGCGCCGACGGCCGCAGCCGCCGCTTCCGCTTCGGCGATGCGCTGGACGACGTGCGGCCACGTGCCGTCACCGGTTCGATCGCGATCAGCTTCGCGGTCGTGTCGCGGCGGAACTGGCCGCGTTGAATCGCGACACCAGGCGCCCGCCGCCGAACGCACGCGTTCGATCCTCCGCAAAAAAACAGCAGGAATCCGCGCGCATCACGCATCATTGCGTGTACATCCATCGTCATCGCCACGCGATCGACCTTATAATTTCCCGCACCCGCTGACCGCCCACGCATTTCGCGCCGCCGCAACGCGCGCGAAAAGGAGACTTTCGCTTGACCGGCCTCATCGCGCGCCTGCCTCGCGCCCGGACCACCCTGATCATCGCCCTCTCGTTCCTGACACTCGCGTTCGCGACGAACGCGTCCGCGCAGCCGCATCGCACCGCGTCGCCGCATGCGCATGCGAAAGTCGTCAAGAAAAGGCCCGCTCCCCGCAAGCACAAGGCCGTCAAGCATCGCCGCCCGCGCGTGAAGCATCATGCGGTCAAGCGTCACGCGGCGCCCGCACCGCAGCGGCGCGCGAAACGCACGAATGCGGTTCGCCCTCGCCCCGCCGCGAAGCCGCGCCTGCTCGCAAGCTGCGGCTATAGCCCGCGCGCGGTACGCTCGCTGCACTCGCGCGCGGCCTACGTGCTCGATGTCGACTCCGGCACGCCGCTGCTAGCCCGCAACGCACGCACGGTGCGGCCGATCGCGTCGATCTCGAAGCTGATGACGGCCGTCGTCGCGCGCGACGCGGACCGTCCGCTGAACGGCGTGCTGCGCGTCACCTCGCGCGACCGCGACACGATCAAGTTCACCGGTTCGCGGCTGCCGATCGGCGCCGAACTGTCGCGCCGCCAGATGTTCCATATCGCTCTGATGTCGTCGGAAAATCGCGCGGCCGCCGCGCTGAGCCGCGACTATCCGGGCGGCCGCGCCGCGTTCGTGAAGGCGATGAACCGCGAGGCGCGCCAGCTCGGGATGCGCCATACGCATTTCCGCGAGCCGACCGGCCTGTCGCCGCACAACGTGTCGACCGCCGAGGATCTCGCGCGGCTCGTCGCCGCGGCCGCGCAGGATCCGCTGATCCGCTATTTCTCGACGGACGCGTCGACCACCGTGCAGGCCGGCGACGGCGAGCTGCTGTACGTGAACTCCGATCCGCTCGTCCGCCACGGCCGCCTGCCGATCCGGTTGCAGAAAACCGGCTTCATCAACGAATCGGGGCACGGCGTCGTCATGCGCATGCACGTGAAGGGCCGCCGCGAAACGGTCGTGCTGCTCGGCGCGCCGACGCGCGCCGGCGTGTCGAGCGATGCCCTGAAGATCCATCGCTGGCTGGCCTGCTCGATCCAGTAAGCACGACGCGCGCGGCCCGCGTACTCATCCACGAAGGAGCGATGCCATGCCGGACGAATACCGTTTCAACGCATTCGGGCGCCTGCTCGCCGTCGTGCGTTCGAACGGCCGCTGGACCGTGTTCGATCTCGGCACCGACGGCAAGCGACGGCCGGCCAACCTGCAGATTCCGTCCGCGCTCGCCGCGGACGAACTCGCGCAATATCTCGGCGACCTGCTGCACGAGAATGCATCGCCGAAGTACAACGACGTCGTGCCGATTCCGTCGCCGCGCCGCACGTAACGCGCTGCCCACTCCCGCCGCACCGACACACCGCGCATCTTGCACGCCCGCCAAATTCGACAGCTAAACTTGCAAGTTAAACTGTCGTGTTCTATGATTCGCCGCATGACACCACCACGCATACCCGACGTTTCCGCCGATACCGTAGCCGCCGATCTGACCCTCGCGGTCGGGCAGTTGATCCGCCGGCTGCGTTCCGAGATCGAATCCGAAGGGCTCGGCATGTCGCAGACGAGCGCGCTCGCGCGACTAGAACGACAAGGCCCGATGACGACCGCCGATCTCGCCCGCGCCGAGGCGATGAAGCCGCAGTCGATGAAGGCAATTCTCGCGAGCCTCGAGGAAGACGGGCTCGTCGAACGCGAGCCTCATCCGACCGACGGCCGCCAGATCCTGTTCCTGCTGACCGCGGCCGGCCTCGCGGCGCGTCGCAAGCGCGACACCGCGAAGCACAAGTGGCTCGGTGCCGCGATCGAGAAGCTCGCCCCCGAAGACATCCGCACGCTCGCCGCCGCGATTCCGCTGATCCGCCGCATCGGCGAGCAATGACCCGCATGCGTGCCGCGCGGCATCCGCGCGCACGCTTTCCTTCGCCCACTTCACGGAGCATCACGCCATGAGCACGACCCGTCTCGACACGCAAACGGCACTCGTCGTCATCGACCTGCAGAAGGGCATCGTCGCGCTGCCCACCGCCCACCCGGTCGCACCGGTGATCGAACGGACGCGCGAGCTGCTCGACGCCTTCCGTAGCCGCGGCCTGCCGGTCGTGCTCGTCAACGTCGCCGGCAGCGCGCCGGGCCGCACGCAGCAGCAGGTGCGTCTGGATGCCCTTCCCGCCGACTGGGCCGATCTTCTGCCCGAACTGAACCGCCAGCCAAGCGACCATGTCGTGACCAAGAAGACCTGGGGCGCGTTCACCGGCACCGGTCTCGACGCGCACCTGAAAGCCGCCGGCGTCACTCAGATCGTGCTGGCCGGCATCGCGACGAGCATCGGCGTCGAATCGACGGCCCGCCAGGCGCACGAACTCGGCTACAACGTGACGCTCGCGGTCGACGCGATGACCGACCTCAACGCCGACGCGCATACGAACAGCATCGAACGGCTGTTCCCGCGCCTGGGCGAGACGGGCCCGACGCAAGCAATCCTCGCGCTGCTCGACCGGCGCGGCGCGTGAGCGACAAACGCGCTCAGCCGGCGCCGGGCCATGCGGCCGGCCGGCTCGATCCGTCGATCTGGAAAGTCAGCGCCGTCGCGACGCTCGGCTCGCTGCTGTCGCAACTCGACGCGACGATCGTCAACGTATCGCTGGCGAGCCTCGCGACCGATCTGCACGCAAGCCTGTCGACGATCCAGTGGGTGACGAGCGGCTACCTGCTCGCCCTCACACTGGTGTTGCCGCTGAACGGCTGGCTGGTCGACCGCATCGGCGCGAAGGCGCTGTACCTGTGGTGTTTCTCCGCGTTCACGCTGACGTCGGCGCTGTGCGGGCTCGCGTGGTCCGCGCCGTCGCTGATCGCATTCCGCGTGCTGCAGGGCGTCAGCGGCGGGCTGCTCGCACCGATGGCGCAGATGATGATCGCGCGCGTGGCCGGCCAGCAGATGGCACGCGTGATCGGTTATGCGGCCGTGCCCGTGCTGATCGCGCCTATCCTCGGGCCGGTCGTCGCCGGTGCGATCCTGCAGCACGCCTCGTGGCGCTGGCTGTTTCTCGTGAATCTGCCGGTCGGTGCACTGGCGCTTGCGCTGGCCGTATGGTTCCTGCCCGGCGACCGCGACGAAACGCAGCGGCGCGAACTCGACTGGGTCGGCCTCGCGCTGCTGTCGCCGGCGCTCGTGCTGTTCCTGTATGGCGCCGAGCGCATCGACGCGGTGCCCGGCATCGCCGCGATCATGGGTTCGGTGCTGCTGCTCGCCGCGTTCCTGCGCGTCGAGCGGCGCAAAAGCGAGCATGCGCTGATTGATCTCGCGCTGTTTCGCTCGCGCGTATTCGGCGCGGCCGCTGCCACGCAGTTCCTGTCGAACGGCGCGATCTACGCGGGCCAGATGCTGATTCCGGTGTTCCTGATCAAAGCGTGCGGCCGCTCGCCCGGCGAGATGGGCTGGCTGCTGGCGCCGCTCGGGCTCGGCATGCTCGTCACCTTTCCGTCGATGGGCGCGCTGACCAGCCGGTTCGGCGTGCGCCGGCTGGCCGCCGCCGGCGCGCTGCTCGCGCTCGCCGCGACGCTGCCGTTCGTGTATCTGGCGCTGGCCGGCTACGATCCCTACGTGCTGGTGCCCGCGCTGTTTCTGCGCGGAATGGGCCAGAGCGCAATCGGCGCACCGTCGATTTCCGCCGCGTATGCGTCGGTCGAGCGGCGCAACCTGCCGATGGCGACGACGTCGCTCAATATCGTCCAGCGCCTCGGCGGCCCGACGTTCACGACGATGTGCACGCTGTTTCTCGCGTGGCGGCTGCAGGCCGAATCCGCGTCGACGGGTGGCACGCACGGGGCCGCCTACGCGTGGGCGTTCGGCATGCTTTGCGCACTGCATGCGGCGAGCTTCGTGACGACGCTGCGGCTGCCGCGATGGTCGAGCGGCGCGGGCGGGCGACCGGCGGGGGCCGCGCGGGCCGGTTCGCGGTGAATGCCGGGGCCGCTACTGCAACCACATCGGCACGATCGACGCCGCGAGCAGGATGCCCAACCCGGCATTCACGCAACGCCACTGCCGCTCCGTACGCAGCACGCGCGCGAACAGCAGCCCGGCACAACACCAGAGCGACAGCGACGCCATCGCCGCCACGCCGAATGCCAGCCCGAGCAACGCACCGAGCCTCACGGGGCCGGACGCCAGCGCGGCGAACGACGCGGCCGCGCCGAGCGTCATCGCCCAGCCCTTCGGGTTGTGCCACAGCATCCAGACGCCGCTGACGAACCCTTGCGGCCGTTGCACGGCCGCGGCGACGCCCGGCTTGCCGCCGCGCGCGATGCGCGCGGCCAGCCACACCAGATAGAGCGAGCCGAGCACCTTCATCCCGAGCTGCAGCGCAGGCAGCGCCAGCAACACGCTGCCGAGCCCGGCCGCGGCAGCGGCGGCCATCGATGCCAGGCCGGCCGCGATGCCCCCCATCATCGGCAACGAACGCCGATAACCGAAATGCGCGCCGGATGCTGTCGCCAGCGTCGTCGCGCCACCCGGCGTCACCGTGGACACGATCACGAACAGCATCAGCGGCAAGTAGTCTTGAAGCGGCACGCGGGCTCCCGGTCGTGGTCGTCGAAGCCCCGTTTTACCCGCGATCCACGCATTACCACAGCGAAAGCTTTTTATGCCTGTCATTAGCATCCATAATGCGATCCATGGTACGTAACCTCGACATCGCCCTGCTTCGCGCCTTCGTCACGGTCGCCGATCACGGCAGCATGACAGCGGCGAGCCGCGCGCTGCATCTGACGCAAGGCGCGATCAGCCAGCAGGTCGCGCGGCTCGAAACGCTGTCCGGCCCGCTGTTCGTGCGCGAGCATCGCAACCTGCTGCTCACGGCGGACGGCGAACGTCTGCTCGCGCAGGCGCGCCGGCTGCTCGCCGCGCACGACGCGCTGCTGACCGACATGACGGCCGGAGCGATGGAAGGCGCCGTGCGGATCGGCGCGCCGCAGGATCTCGTCGGCAGCTGTCTCGCGCCGATCCTGAAAGGCTATGCGCACGCGCATCCGCAAGTCACGCTGTCGCTCGTGTGCGCGGCGTCGCCCGAACTGCGCAAGTCGCTCAGGCAGGGCGAGATCGATGTCGCGTTGATCGAGGCGCCGGTCGGCCCGTCGCGCGGCGAATGCGTCGCCGTCGACCGTCTGGTCTGGGTCGGCGCGAAAGGCGGCAGCGCCCACTTGCGGACGCCGCTGCCCGTGTCGATGGTCGACCGGACCTGCGCGTTCCGCCCGACCGTTCTCGACGCATTGCGTGCCTGCGACCGCGCGTGGCGCACGGTGTTCGAGAACGGCAGCATCGACGCGACGGCCGCGACCGTGCGCTCCGATCTCGCGGTGACCGTCTGGCTCGCGTCCACCGTGCCGGCCGATCTCGACATCCTGCCCGCCGACTGCGGCCTGCCCGCGCTGCCGAACTTCGCAATCAACCTCCATCTGCCGCGCGGCCAGCACACGCCGGCTGCGGCGGAACTGGCCCGTCACCTGCGCAACGGCTTCGCGCGCGTGCGCGCGGCTGCCTAGCCTTCTTCCCCGCTCGCCGCCACGCGACATGAGCCTCGCGCGGGCACTGCATGGCGAACGCGCAATGTGTTGCGCCGCATGAAAACAACGCAGTGCGACGTAACGCTGAAAATGTTCCGGAGCCCTACGTCATGCGTTCGCGACATCAGGCCGGAACCCGATGGCACAATCACGGTCCCTTACATGTGCCCTTCATCGGGCGCACGCCGCATCGCGGCGCAGATTCAACACACGAGAAGGACCCTGCCTGACCTTATGACCCTGAACGAATCCTGGTTTGCGCCGCTCGTCGGCATCCTCATCCTGCTCGCTGCCGCCGGCGCGATCACGGCCACCGCCCATTTCCTCCTGTTCCGCGTGGTCGCGCGTCTTGCGCGGCTGTCGGCCACCCGCATCGACGACGCGCTGTTCGAGTTCGGCGCATTCAAGTGGCTGAACCGCATCGTGCCGTTCGTCGTGATCAAGCTCGGCCTCGGCGCGGTGCCGGGCATCCCCGCCGTGGCCGCGCAAGCCGCCGACAAGGTGCTGTTCGCGCTGATCGTGTTCCTGGTGTCGATGACGATCAGCGCGACGCTGTCCGCGCTCGAGCACACGCATCGCACGAGCCGGCGCGACCAGCCGCGCTTGTCGCTGAAAGGCGCGATGCAGCTCGTCAAGCTCGTGATGTTCATCACGGCCGCGCTCGTCGTGATCGGCGACGCGACCGGCAAGCAGATCGGCCTGCTGCTGTCGGGCATCGGCGCGATGTCGGCGGTGCTGATGCTGATCTTCAAGGACACGCTGCTCGGCCTCGTCGCCGGCGTGCAACTGTCGTCGAACGACATGCTGCGGATCGGCGACTGGATCACGATGCCATCGGCCGGCGCGGACGGCACCGTCATCGACATCACGCTGAACACGGTCAAGGTCGCGAACTTCGATCACACGATCATCACGGTGCCGACCTGGAAGCTGATCACCGAGAGCTACCAGAACTGGCGCGGGATGACCGAGGCCGGCGGGCGCCGCATCAAGCGCGCGCTGTTCGTCGACGCGACGAGCGTGCGCTTTCTCGGCAACGACGAGATCGAACGGCTCGAACGCCTGACGCTCCTGAAGGACTACCTGGAAGACAAGGTCGATGCGATCGCGCAATGGAACGGCACGCTCGGCGCGGCCGGCGAATGCCAGGCGAACCGCCGCCAACTGACGAATCTCGGCACGTTCCGCGCGTACGTTGCGAACTATCTGAAAGGCCATCCGCGAATCCGCCGCGACATGACATGCATGGCGCGCCAGCTGCCGCTGACGGCCGAGGGCATTCCGCTCGAACTGTATTGCTTCACCGACACGACGACCTGGGTCGACTACGAGGCGATCCAGTCCGATCTGTTCGATCACCTGATCGCGGTGCTGCCCGAGTTCGGGCTGCGCGTGTACCAGCATCCGTCGGGCTTCGACATGCGCCGGATGGCCGGCGCGGCGCAAGCCGAACTGTCGGCGCCGCACGCGCGGTAATGCTCGGCGCGACGGCCCGCAACGGGCCGGTGCGCTCGCCACCGCATCGGGCCGCTCACCGCCCCGCGCACTCGGCCGCGAGCCGCCCCACCACCTTCAACGCGTCCTCGATCTGCCGCGACCACGGATAGCTGTAGTTGAGCCGGATGAAGTGCCGGTAATCGGCGGTGGCCGAGAACATGTGGCCGGGCCCGATCGTGATCCCCTGCGCGAGCGCGCGCCCATACAGCTTCATCGCGTCGACCTGCGGCGGCAGCTCGACCCACAGCACGTACCCGCCCTGCGGCTGCGACAATCGCGTACCTTCCGGGAAGAAGCGCCGCACCATCGCGCTCATCAGGCTCGCCTGCTGCGCATACTGCTTGCGCATCCGCCGCAGGTGGAAATCGTAGCCGTCGTGCTTCAGGTATTCGGCGATCGCGAGCTGCTCGATCGCGGGCGTCGCGAGCGTGTTCAGGAATTTCAGCTTCTCGACCTGGTCGCGGTAGCGGCCCGGCATCGCCCAGCCGATCCGGTAGCGCGGCGACAGGCTCTTGGTGAACGACGCGCAATGCAGCACGAGGCCGTCGCGGTCGTACGACTTCAGCGCGCTCGGCGTCGTGTCGCCGTAATGCAGCTCGTGATAGACGTCGCTCTCGATCGCGGGCACGTCATGCTTCGCGAGCAGCTCGACGAGCGCGCGCTTGCGCGCATCGGGCATCTGGAAGCCGAGCGGATTGTGGAAATTCGGCATCACCATGCATGCGGCGATGCGCTCGCGCGCGAGAATCCGTTCGAGCGCGTCGAGATCGATGCCGTCGCCCGGATGGGTCGCCACCTCGAGCGCGCGCATGCCCATCCGCTCGATCGCATGCAGCATCGCGTAGAACGTCGGCGACTCCACCGCGATCGTGTCGCCGGGCTTTGCAACGGCCTGCAGGCACAGGTTGATCGCCTCCGTCGCGCCGATCGTCACCACGATCTCGCCCGGCTCGACCGGGATCCCGCGCTCCGCGTAGCGCCGCGCGATCTGGCGGATCAGCTCCTGGTTGCCGGGCGGCAGGTCGTCGATCACGCCCCAGCGCGTGCGGCGCCGGCCGATCGCCTGGGCGTAGCGCGCGAGACGCTGCACCGGGAACTGCGACGCATCGGGATACGGCGAACCGAGCGGCACCGCGTCGTCGCGCGCGATCGAGCGCAGCGTCGACAGCACGAGCCGGCTCACGTCCACCGCCGACGGTTCGGCGGTCGGCGCCGACACGTGCAGCTCGGCCTGCGCCGGCGCCGTGGCCCGCGCCCGCACGAAGTAGCCCGACTGCGGCCGGCTCTCGATCAGCCCACGGCTCTCGAGCACGAGATACGCGCGCAGCACGGTCGTGACGCTGAGCTGCTGCTGCCGGCTCGCCTGGCGCACCGACGGAATCCGCTCGCCGGGCCGGTACACGCCGCGCTCGATCTGCGCCTGCAGATCGTCGGCCAGTTGTTCGTAACGCTTCACGCGCCTCCCTTTCAACATCCCTTCAACAACACAGTTGCGGCCGCCACCACCTGACCGGCCGAAACTGTACTCTTTTTTGAAGACGAAAGGTGTACACACAGCGGCCGCCGCACCGCGCGTACTCTCCGTGCATCGACCCCGACACACGCATCATGAAAAAGAAATCCGCCGCCGCGCGCATCGAACCGTACACCCACCCGGCCGCCGGCTGGGGCGCGCTGAAAGCCGTCACGATCAACCTGATCAAGGAAAAGGTCAGCGGCGGCAACTACCGCACGCTGCTGCGCCAGAACCAGCCGGACGGCTTCGACTGCCCGGGCTGCGCGTGGCCCGACCGCCAGCATGCGTCGACGTTCGAATTCTGCGAGAACGGCGTGAAGGCCGTGGCCGCCGAGGCGACGAGCAAGCGCGTGACGCCCGAATTCTTCGCCGCGCACACCGTCGCCGAGCTGCTCGAACAGACGGATTTCGAACTCGAACAGCACGGCCGCCTGACCGACCCGATGGTGTACGACGCGCGGACCGACCGCTACGTGCCGATCGCGTGGGACGACGCGTTCGAGCTGATCGCACGCCACCTGCGCGCGCTGCCGGACCCGAATCAGGCGGCGTTCTACACGTCCGGCCGTGCGAGCAACGAGGCGGCGTTCCTGTATCAGCTGCTGGTGCGGCGCTACGGCACCAACAACTTCCCCGACTGCTCGAACATGTGCCACGAGGCGACGAGCCGCGGGCTGCCGGCGTCGGTCGGCGTCGGCAAGGGCACCGTCACGCTCGACGATTTCGAGCACGCGGACATGCTGCTGATCTTCGGCCAGAATCCGGCGACCAACCATCCGCGGATGATGGGCGAACTGCGCGAATGCGCGAAGCGCGGCGCGACGATCGTGTCGATCAACCCGCTGAAGGAACGCGGGCTCGAGCGCTTCGCCGATCCGCAAAGCCCGCTCGAGATGCTGACGATGTCGGGCACCAACATCGCGTCGACCTTCATCCAGCCGACGATCGGCGGCGATTTCGCGCTGATCAAGGGAATGGCGAAGCGCGTGCTCGAACTCGACGACGCCGCGCACGCCGCCGGTGCGCCACGCGTGCTCGACACGGCGTTCATCGGCGAGCACACGGCCGGCTTCGATGCGTTCGCCGACGATCTGCGCAACGAAAGCTGGTCCGCGCTGACGGCCGAAAGCGGCGTGTCGTATGAGCAGATCGACGGCCTCGCGCAACGCTATGCACGCAGCGAGCGCGTGATCGCGACCTGGGGGATGGGCATCACCCAGCACAAGCATTCGGTCGCGACCGTGCAGATGCTGACGAACCTGATGCTGATGCGCGGCAACATCGGCCGTCCCGGTGCGGGCCTGTGCCCGGTGCGCGGCCACTCGAACGTGCAGGGCAACCGCACGGTCGGTATCGAGGAAAAACCGTCGCAGGCGTTCCTCGACCGGCTCGGCCACGTGTTCGACTTCGAGCCGCCGCGCGAGCACGGCTACGACGTCGTCGAAACCATCGAAGGCATGCTCGAAGGCCACGTGAAAGTGCTGATCGGTCTCGGCGGCAACTTCGCGATGGCGACGCCCGACACGCCGCGCACGTGGGAAGGCATGCGCCGCTGCGATCTCTCCGTGCACATCACGACGAAGCTGAACCGCAGCCACCTGATCCACGGCCGCGATGCGCTGATCCTGCCGACGCTCGGCCGCACCGAGATCGACCTGCAGGACAACGTCGCGCAGGGCGTGACGGTCGAGGATTCGATGAGCATGGTCCACGTGTCGTACGGGATGAACAAACCGGCGTCGCCGAACCTGATGTCGGAGCCCGCGATCGTCGCGCACATCGGCCATGCGCTGTTCGGCAGCGGCGAGATCGACTGGCTCGCGTACAAGGACGACTACGCGAAGATCCGCGACGCGATCGAGGCGACCGTCGACGGCTTCTACGACTACAACACGCGCATCGCGCGGCCGGGCGGTTTCCACCTGCGCGTCGCGTCGCGCGACCGCGAATGGCTGACGCCGACGGGCAAGGCGAACTTCATCGCGCACGCGCTGCCGACCGACACGCCGATCCAGCGCGCCCGCGCGCTGCACGGCGAGCGCCTGATGACGCTGATGACGACGCGTTCGCACGACCAGTACAACACGACCGTCTACGGGCTGGACGACCGCTATCGCGGCGTATTCGGCCAGCGTCGCGTGGTGTTCGTCAACCGCGACGACCTCGCGATGCTCGGCCTGAAGGCCGGCGAATGGGTCGACATGGAAACCGTGTGGCACGACGGCATCGAGCGGCGCGCGGACGGTTTCCTGCTCGTCGAATACGACATCCCGCGCGGCTGTATCGGCGCGTACTACCCGGAAACGAACCCGCTGGTGCCGCTCGACAGCGTCGGCGACGTGTGCAACACGCCGACGTCG
Source organism: Burkholderia sp. BCC1638 (assembly GCF_902833195.1). NCBI lineage: Bacteria > Pseudomonadati > Pseudomonadota > Betaproteobacteria > Burkholderiales > Burkholderiaceae > Burkholderia > Burkholderia sp. BCC1638. The sequence continues at coordinate 159,409 of NZ_CADFEC010000012.1, read as the reverse complement.
AAGTCGGTGCCCGTGCTGCTGCATCGCGCGGCCGCGCCGGCGTCTGCCGCTGCCTGACGGAGCGCCGCGATGATCGTTCGGCCGCGCGAGCACTGGCTGCGGATGCTCGACGCGCGCCTCGACGATCTCGTGTCGATGGCGAGCGGCTGCGAGCGCATCGCATCGACGCAGTAATAAAGACTTGCAATCGATACAGCCGGAAACGTCAACAGCCGGGGCCCGCACAGCGTTTTTTTCGACAAGCGCGCACGTTTCGTGACGCGCAACGACAGGAGAAAACGTCATGCGAGCCCTTACCCGCCATCTCGCGATCGCCGCCACCCTGATGTCGGTACTGACCGGCACCGCGTTCGCCGAAACGCCGTGGCAGCAAGCGCATCCGCGCCGCGAAGAGGTCAACCAGCGTCTCGCCAACCAGAATCGCCGGATCCATCAGGAAGTGAAGGAAGGCGAGATGTCGCACGCCCAGGCCGCGCGCCTGCACCGTGACGACCGCAAGATCCGCCAGGAAGAGCGGGACATGGCCGCGCAGGATCACGGCCACATTACGCAGAGCGAAAAGCACGTGCTGAACCAGCAGGAAAACGCGGTCAGCCACAAGATCGGCCAGTAACGCCGGCAAGCGTCGATTCGCCATCGCTTGAAACGCCCGCTGCCGCCGTGCGACAGCGGGCGCTTGTTGTTGTATCGAATCGTTTCAGCAGGCCGTTCGCGTCAAGTGCCGCGGGTATACTCCGACGTCAGCCGCCACCCGCATCGACCGTCAAGAACGGCACGATTCCGGCGGTTTCGTCGCGAAGCTCCGCGTTTCGCGTACCCCGCGCCCCAGCCTCGACACGAGACACACGACGATCCCGATCATGAAACGATTCCTGCTGCTCCTTCCCGCCGCCCTGCTCGCCGCCTGCGGCTCGACGCCCTCGTCCGATTCTGCCGCGTCCGGCTCGGCGCCGATGATCTACGTGTCGTCGGCGCGCCCGGCCCACGCGATCGCCAACTGCCTCGACAGCCGCCTGTCCGGCACCGAGCAATCGCAGCACAACGGCGTGACCGACATCACCGTCGGGTCGCGCTCGTACTTCGTCACGCTCACGCCATCGGGTAACGGGTCGGTCGTCAAGGTCGTGCGCGGCTCGGGCAGCGAGCCGGCCGAGGAAGCGATGCGCTTCGCGATCGCGCGCTGCGTGATCTGACCGCCGCCGGTGCCGGGCACCCCGCCCGGCCCGCAAGCCGCGTCATCCGGGCGCCGTCATGCGCGCCCGTCGAATTTTTTCATCCGGGCCGCCGTCGATGAGAGAATCGCACCACGATTCCCTTTCCACGGAGCCCGCATGAAGCATCTGCTGTCCCGGCTGTTCGTCAGCGCCGCGCTCGTCGCGCTTGTTCCGGCGCTGCCGGCGCAGGCCGCGACGCCGCCCGGCATCTTCGTCGTCGCCACCCAGCTCGGCGAATTCACGACTCTCGACCCGAGCGAAATCTACGAGCTCGTGCCGTCCGAGTACGTCGCGAACACCTACGAACGGCTCGTGCGGGTCGACCTGAAGGACCCGACGCGCTTCGACGGGCAGATCGCGCAATCCTGGTCGGTCGGCGCCGACGGCGTCACCTACACGTTCAAGCTGCGCCCCGGCCTCACGTTCCACTCCGGCAACCCGGTCACCGCCGACGACGTCGCGTGGTCACTGCAGCGCACCGTCCTGCTCGACAAGGGCCCGGCCGGCGTGCTCGCCGATCTCGGCCTCACGAAGGCGAACGTGATGCAGAAGGTGCGCGCGGTCGACCCGCAGACCTTCGTGCTCGAAACCGACCGCAAGTACGCGCCGAGCTTCGTGCTCAACGTGCTGAGCGCGTGTCCGGCGTCGGTGCTCGACAAGAAGCTGCTGATGTCACATCAGCAAGGCAGCGATTTCGGCAGCGCCTGGCTGAAGACCAACGACGCGGGCTCGGGCCCGTACCAGCTCGTCAAGTGGACGCCGAACGAAAGCATCGTGCTGCAGCGTTTCGACAAGTACCGGGCGCCGTACCCGATGAAGCGCGTCGTGCTGCGCCACGTGCCCGAGGCCTCCGCGCAGCGGTTGCTGCTGGAAAACGGCGACGTCGACGCCGCGCGCAACCTGAGCCCCGACAGCCTCGCCTCGCTGACCAAGGCCGGCAAGATCAAGGTCGCGTCGTGGCCGGTGTCCGCGCTGCTGTACCTGAGCCTGAATACGAGGAACCCGAATCTCGCGAAACCCGACGTGCAACAGGCGATGAAGTGGCTGGTCGACTACGACGGCATCCAGCGCAATATCGTCAGCACGACGTACAAAGTGCACGAGACCTTCCTGCCCGAAGGCTTCCTCGGCACGCTGAATTCGAATCCGTACAAGCTCAACGTCGCGAAGGCGAAGGCGCTGCTCGCGAAAGCCGGCTTGCCGAACGGATTCGACGTGACGATGGACATGCCGAACGATTATCCGTACCTCGAGATCGCACAGGCACTGCAGGCGAACTTCGCGCAGGGCGGCATCCGCGTGAAGCTGATCCCGGGCGATGCGAAGCAGGCGATCGGCAAGTACCGGGCGCGCCAGCACGACATCTTCATCGGCGAATGGTCGCCCGACTACATGGACCCGAACAGCAACGCGCGCGGCTTCGCCTGGAATCCTGACAATTCCGACCAGTCGAAGACGAAGATGCTCGCATGGCGCAACAGCTGGGACATCCCGCAATTGACGAAGGACACCGAGGCCGCGCTCGTCGAGCCGTCGCCCGCGAAGCGCGCACATCGTTACGAGGCTCTGCAGAAGGCCGTGCTCGCGAACTCGCCGTTCATCATCATGTTCGAGAAGGTCGTGCAGGTCGCGACGCGCCCCGGCACGACCGGGCCGGAGATCGGACCGATCAACGACCTCGTGTCGTACCGGACGTTGGCAAAATAAGGCCGGCTGCGCGGCGAAACACCCCGCAAATTATCCCTGTCATGCACGAATGCGAAACATGCGTGACAGGGATAAATTTCTCTGCCGCCCATCGCGATCCTGTCGTCGGGCGCGCACACCTGCCCCTATCACCCTCCGCCAAACCATAGTTTTTATCCGCTGGCGCGAATGATTTTGGCTTTGTTAGATGGATGACATCGAATCATCCGATGACAAATATCTAACAGCCCGATGACCTGCGCGTTCGCCCATACCGTCGAATCCCGCTTTGCCGACCTGACGCCGACCGCGAAGCGCATCGCGAGCTACATGCTCGCGAACCTCGACCGTCTCGGGCTCGAAACGGCCGACCAGATCGCGCAGCAGACCGGCACCAGCGGCATCTCCGTCGGTCGTTTCCTGCGCAGCATCGGCTACCGCAACCTCGACGACCTGAAACGCGAACTGCGCGGCGGCAGCGACCGCCCGTGGATGATCACCGACCGCCTCGACGAATACCGCCGCACCGCCGGCGCGCACGCGAACGCCGGCGACAGCGACCATGGCGACGGCACGCTTGCATCGTCGCTCGATCGCGAACTCGATGCGATCCGCCACGTCTACCGGCTCGCGGAAGAACCCGTGTTCGCGCAGGTCGCGGACCGGATCGCGCATGCCGACGCCGTATTCATCCTCGGCATCCAGTCAACCCGCGGCATCAGCAACGCGTTCAGCAGTTATCTGGAATACCTGCGCCCGCGCGTGTTCTATTCCGACGGCCAGTCGGGCTCGTACGTCGATTCGCTGAATTCCGAATTCGAGCGGCCGTACTGCATCGTCACCGATACGCGCGCCTATTCGCGCAGCGCGCGCCGCTATTGCCAGGCGGCCGCCGAACGCGGCCAGCCGTTCGCGCTGGTCACCGATCTCTATTGCCCGTGGGCACGCGAATGGCCGGCCGACCTGCTGCAGGTGAAGACCGACGTCGGCCAGTTCTGGGATTCGCTCGCGCCGCTCACGTGCCTGTTCAACCTGCTGATCACCGCCGTGGTCGACCGCCTCGGTCCCGCGATCGACCGGCGCGTCGCGCGCAACCGCGAACTGCAGCGCACCTTCGACCAATTCGAATCCTGAGCGCCCCGAATGCCGATGCCGTCTCCCCGCCTCGTTGAAATCACGCCCGCCACGCATCGCGTCGAGATCGATCTCGTCTACGCGACCGAGCGCAACCTGACCGGCAAGGCGATCTACCGCCGCGCGCACTGCCTGCTGCTCGAGCCGGCCGAGGCCGCGCTGCGCCGCGCGGTCGACGCCGCAGCACAAGCCGGCTTCACGCTGCGCATCTACGACGCGTACCGGCCGCCGCAGGCGCAACAGGTGCTGTGGGATTTCCTGCCCGATCCGAACTTCGTCGCCGATCTCGGCCGCGGCTCGAACCACAGCCGCGGCACCGCGCTCGACCTGACGCTCGTCGGCGCGAACGGCGAGCCGCTCGACATGGGCACCGGCTTCGACGAGATGGTGGCAGCGTCGGGCCACTTCCATCCGGGGCTGCCCGAAGCCGTGCAACGCAACCGGCTGCTGTTGCTCGGCGTGATGCAGGCGGCCGGCTTCGCGCATATCGACAGCGAATGGTGGCACTACGAACTGCCCGGTTCGCATGCCTTGCCGCAGATCGACAACGCGGCGAGCGGCCCGTGGCGCCTGATGTAACGACGATGCACGTTTCTTTCACCGTTCCCGTTCAACGACCTCAACGACCTCAACGACACATGGAGAAGCGCACATGCAACCCCTGACCTCCCGGCTCGTCGCGGCACTCGCCGCCGCATCCGTGCTCGCCGCCGTTCCGCTTTCCGCCGCACGCGCGGAAACGCCGAAGGACATGTTCGTGATGGCCACGCTGCTCGACGAATTCACGACGCTCGATCCCGGCGAGATCTACGAACTGGTGCCGGAGGAATACGTCGCGAACACGTACGACCGGCTCGTGCGCGTCGACCTGCGCGATCCATCGAAATTCAACGGCGACGTCGCGCAGTCGTGGACGGTGAGCGCCGACGGGTTGACCTATACGTTCAAGCTGCGCTCGGGCCTCAAGTTCCACTCGGGCAACCCGCTGACGGCCGACGACGTCGCATGGTCGATCCAGCGCGCGGTGCTGCTCGACAAGGGGCCGGCCGCCGTGCTGACCGGCATCGGCCTCACGAAGGCGAACGTCGCCGCGAACGTGAAGAAGCTCGACGACCAGACGGTGTCGATCACGACCGACCACAAATACGCGCCGACCTTCGTGCTGAACGTGCTCGGCTCGTGGCCCGCGTCGGTGCTCGACAGGAAGCTGCTGCTGTCGCACCAGCAAGGCAACGACTTCGGCAATGCGTGGCTGAAGACCAACGAGGCCGGCTCCGGCGCGTACAAGCTGGTCAAGTGGTCGGCCGGCGACAGCATCGTGCTGCAGCGCTTCGACGGCTACCGCCTGCCGCTCGCGATGAAGCGCATCGTGCTGCGCCACGTGCCCGAAGCGGCGAGCCAGCGCCTGCTGCTGGAAAACGGCGACGTCGACGCGGCGCGCGACCTGAGCCCGGACGATCTCGCGTCGGTCGTGAAATCCGGCAAGGCGAAGGTCGCGGCATCGCCGCAGGCGACGCTGCTGTATCTCGGCCTGAACACGAAGAACCCGACGCTCGCGAAACCCGACGTGCAGGAAGCGCTGAAGTGGCTGGTCGACTATTCCGGAATCCAGACCAACGTCGTGAAGACGACCTACAAGGTGCACCAGACTTTCCTGCCCGAAGGCTTCCTCGGCACGCTGAATGCGAATCCGTACAAGCTCGACGTCGCGAAGGCGAAGGCGCTGCTCGCGAAGGCCGGCGTGCCGAACGGCTTCGCGGTGACGATGGACGTGCGCAACGACTATCCGTACACGGAGATCGCGCAGGCCGTGCAGGCGAACTTCGCGCAGGCGGGCGTCAAGGTGCAGCTGATCCCGGGCGACAACAAGCAGACGCTCGCGAAATACCGCGCGCGCCAGCACGACATCTACATCGGCGAATGGTCGGCCGACTATATCGACCCGCACAGCAACGCGCAGGGTTTTGCATGGAACCCCGACAACTCCGACAAGTCGAGCTATAAAATGCTGGCCTGGCGCAACAGCTGGGACATTCCGCAACTGACGAAGGAGACCGACACCGCGCTCGCCGAGCCGACCGCCGCGCAACGCGCGCAACGGTATCAGGCGATGCAGAAGGACATGCTCGCGCATTCGCCGTTCGTGATCATGTTCCAGAAGGTCGCGCAGGTCGCGACGCGGCCCGGCGTGAGCGGACTCGAAGTCGGACCGATCAACGATCTCGTGTCGTACCGTAACCTGAAGAAGCAATAAGATTCACCGCATGTCGACTCCCGCCTCCTCCCTCGAAGCGCTGCGCACGCTGCCCGCGCGGCGCCCGGCCGTACGCTGGGCGCTGCGCGTGCTGCGCTGGGCGCTCACGCTCGCCGTCACGTTCGCGGGGCTGCTCGCGCTGACGTTCGTGATCGGCCGCAAGGTGCCGATCGATCCCGTGCTCGCGATCCTCGGCGATCGCGCGTCGGCCGAGGCGTACGCGGCCGAGCGCATCGCGCTCGGCCTCGACAAGCCGCTCGCCACGCAATTCCTGATCTACGCGCGCGACGTGCTGCACGGCAATCTCGGGATGTCGCTGCTGACGTCGAACCCGGTGCTCGACGACATCAGGCGCGTGTTCCCCGCCACGCTCGAACTCGCGACGATCGCGACGTTGATCGGCATCGCGATCGGCGTGCCGCTCGGCGTCGCGGCCGCGGTGAAGCACAACCGGCCGATCGACCACATCGCGCGCTTCGTCGGCCTGATCGGCAATTCGGTGCCGGTGTTCTGGCTCGGGCTGATGGGGCTGCTGCTGTTCTATGCGCGGCTGCACTGGGTCGGCGGCCCCGGCCGGCTCGATCCCGTGTACGACGGCATGGTCGACCCGCGCACGGGCAGCCTGCTGATCGACTCGGCGCTCGCGGGCGAGTGGGACGTGTTCCGCAACGCGGTGTCGCACATCGCGCTGCCGGCCGCGATCCTCGGCTACTACTCGGTCGCGTACCTGAGCCGGATGACGCGCTCCTTCATGCTCGACCAGCTGAGCCAGGAATACATCGTCACCGCGCGCGCGAAGGGCCTGTCCGAGCGCCGCGTGATCTGGCGGCATGCGTTCGGCAACATCGCGGTGCCGCTCCTGACCGTGATCGCGCTCACGTACAGCAACCTGCTCGAGGGCTCGGTGCTGACCGAGATCGTGTTCGCGTGGCCGGGGCTCGGCTCGTACCTGACGGGTGCGCTGCTGAACGCCGACATGAACGCGGTGCTCGGCGCGACCCTCGTGATCGGCGCGATGTTCATCATCGTCAACCTGCTGACCGACGCGCTGTACCGCGTGTTCGATCCGCGTGCGCGCTGAGGGCCGCCGCGACATGACCGCTTCCACCCTGCTTCTTTCACCGTCCATGCCGAAGGTCGTCCGATCATGAATGCCGAGCGTCTCACGCTGCGCGCGTGGCTGCTTTCCGATGCGCCCGCGTCGCGCTCGCAGGCCGCGTTCGGCCTCGCATATCGCCGCTGGCGCCGCTTCGCCGCCAATCCGCTCAACCTGTTCGGGCTCGCGATCCTGGTCGCGCTGATCGTCGTCGCCCTCGTCGGCCCGCTGATCATGCCGCACGATCCGCTGCGCCAGGTGCTGTCCGACCGCCTGCTGCCGCCCGGCTCGCCGTCGCACTGGCTCGGCACCGACCAGCTCGGCCGCGACATCCTCTCGCGGCTGATCGACGGCTCGCGCCTCACGCTCGGCATCGCGATGCTCGTCGTCGTGATCGTCGTGCCGATCGGACTCCTGATCGGCACGACGGCCGGCTATTGCGGCGGTTTCGTCGACAGCGTGCTGATGCGCATCACCGACATCGCGCTGGCGTTCCCGAAGATCGTGCTCGCGCTCGCATTCGCGGCCGCGCTCGGGCCCGGCGTGATCAATGCGGTCGTCGCGATCTCGATCACCGCATGGCCCGCGTACGCGCGGCTCGCGCGCGCGGAGACGATCCGCATCGCGCAGGCCGATTACATCCACGCGGCGCGCCTGCAAGGCGCATCGGGCCCGCGGATCTTGCTGCGCTACATCGTGCCGCTGTGCATGTCGTCGGTGATCGTGCGTGCGACGCTCGACATGGCCGGCATCATCCTGACCGTCGCGGGCCTCGGCTTCCTCGGCCTCGGCGCGCAGCCGCCGAGCCCCGAATGGGGCTTCATGGTCGCGTCGGGCCGCAACGTGCTGCTCGACGCGTGGTGGGTCGCGACGCTGCCCGGCGCGGCGATCCTGCTCGTCAGCCTCGCGTTCAACCTGCTCGGCGACGGGCTGCGCGACGTCTTCGATCCGCGTCATGGAGCGTGACATGCAACCGAATTCCGTCAACGCGCCCGCGCCGCTCTGCGAGATCGACGGCCTGAAGATCGGGTTTCGCGGGCACGACGGCGTCGTGTCCGACGCGGTGCGCGACCTGTCGCTGACGCTCGCGCCCGGCGAACGGCTCGGCATCGTCGGCGAATCCGGCTCCGGCAAATCGCTGACGGGTCGCGCGCTGCTCGGCCTGCTGCCCGAAGCCGCGCGCTGGTCGGCCCGCACGATGCGCTTCGCCGGCCGCGACCTGCTCGCGATGTCGGCGAGCGAACGCCGGCGCCTGTGCGGCAGCCAGATGGGGATGATCCTGCAGGATCCGAAATATTCGCTGAACCCGGTGATGACCGTCGCGAAGCAGATGGGCGAAGCATTCCGTCTGCACGAGCCGGGGTTGCGCGGCCGCGCGCTGCGCGAGCGGATCGTCGAGGCGCTCGCCGCCGTGCAGATTCGCGATCCGGCGCGCGTCGCCGATGCGTATCCGCACGAGCTGTCGGGCGGCATGGGCCAGCGCGTGATGATCGCGATGATGGTGTCGACCGGCCCGCGCCTGCTGATCGCCGACGAGCCGACGTCCGCGCTCGACGTCGCGGTGTCGATGCAGGTGCTCGCGGTGCTCGACGCGATGATCGCGCGGCACGGCACGGGCCTGATGTTCATCAGCCACGACCTGCCGCTCGTGATGTCGTTCTGCGATCGCGTCGCGGTGATGTATGCGGGCCGCGTCGTCGAAACCTGCGCCGCGCGCGACCTGCGCGACGCGACGCATCCATACACCCGCGGGCTGCTCGCGGCGAATCCGCCGCTCGCAAACCCGCCCGACGAACTGCCGGTGCTGCGGCGCGACCCGGCGTGGCTCGACGCCGCTTCGCCCGCATCGTCGTCGGCCGAATCCAGGGAGGCCGCACGATGATCGACGTCGATCACGCCTCGATCCGTTTTCCGACCCGCACCGGCCATGTCGACGCCGTGCGCGATGCCAGCTTCGCGGTACGCGACGGCGAAGTCTTCGGGCTCGTCGGCGAATCGGGCTCCGGCAAGTCGACGCTGTTACGCGCGCTGACCGGCCTCGTGCCGCTCGCGGGCGGCAGCCTGTCGATCGACGGCCGGCCCGTCGGCGGCACGCCCGACCGCGCATTCCGCCGCCACGTGCAGATGGTGTTCCAGGATCCGTACGCGTCGCTGCATCCGCGCTTCACGGTCGACCAGACGCTGCGCGAACCGCTGTCGATCCACCGGATCGGCGACGCCGACGCGCGCATCGCCCGCGCGCTGTCCGAAGTCGGGCTCGGCCCGGCGTTCCGCTTCCGCTATCCGCACCAGCTGTCGGGCGGCCAGCGCCAGCGTGTCGCGATCGCGCGCGCGCTGATCGTCGAGCCGCGCGTGCTGCTGCTCGACGAGCCGACCTCCGCGCTCGACGTATCGGTGCAGGCCGAGATCCTGAACCTGCTGCGCCGCCTGCATCGCGAACGCAACCTGACGATGATCCTCGTGAGCCACAACCTCGCGGTGATCGGCTTCCTGTGCCAGCGCGTCGCGGTGATGCAGCATGGCGAGATCGTCGAACAGCTGCGGATCGAGGACGTTCGCGCCGGACAGGTCGCACGCGACTACACGCGCACGCTGCTGCGCGCGACCGAAGGCTACCGACGCCTCGATCCGGTTGCCTGACATGTGCACGACGCGCGGGCGTGCGATACTCGGCACCCCGTGCGTCGGCGCGCCCGTGCATCGTCGCGCCGTCGAATGGAACCCTCGCGCGCCGCGCGGGTCCATTTCCTTTCGTCAACAGCTCAACAGCAATAGGGAGGCGTTCATGCTGCAATTCATCGAAACCCTGGTGGTCGGGCTCATCGTCGGCCTCCTCGCCCGCGCGCTCAAGCCCGGCGACGACAAGATGGGCATCCTGATGACCGTCGTGCTCGGCGTCGTCGGCTCGCTCGTCGCGGGCTACGTCGGCCGCGCCGCCGGCTGGTATGCGCCGGGCCAGGGTGCCGGCTGGATCGCGTCGATCATCGGCGCGATCGTGCTGCTCGTGATCGTCGGCGCGGTGCGCAAGCGCGCGGGCTGACCGCCGCATCGCCCGCGTCGATACGCAACGGCCGCTCGTCACACGAGCGGCCGTTTTCTTTATGCACGCCGCAATTCGCACCTTCGTCGAATCGTTGAGTCCTCAACGATTCACTCGCAAACCCCCGGTCCACTGGCCGGATCGCCGCGCCCTTACGCCATCGGCAATACCCCGACTTGCGGCCGCACAAATTTGGGATAAATTGATTGGAGGAATACGGCGTCATTTGATCGTGGCCGTTATTTCCCGTTTTTCATTCAAGAGGTCCAATGGAATTGCCGTTTACGCATACAGCACCGCAGCGTTGACGGACTGCCATTCGAGCGGCCCCGCTGCGACGCGCTTCCTCTCTGGAGCCTGTCATGAAGCATCGCCTGTTTGCCGCCTCGTTTGCCCTGGCTGCCTCGCTTCTGGCGTCGTCCTCATCTTTTGCCGCCGGCGCGTCCGGCGTTATCCACTTCACCGGCATGATCGTCGAGCCGCCGTGCTCGTTCGCGCTCGACACCGCCGACGCCGCGCACGCGCACGTGCGCCCCGACTGCCCGCGCCCGGCGAGCGGGCAAGTCGCGTTCGTCGACGCGGCCAGCCTGCGCACGATCAAGACCACGACCTTTACGCAGGCCTCGCGCGCAATCGTTTTACCTGGCCGTGCGGGCGACACGCATGCGCCGATGATCGCCATCGTGACGTACCAGTAACGCCCGCTGCCGGAGGCGTCGCGCGTCAGTCGCGATGGCAGGCGATCCAGTCGCTGAACGCGCGGATCTTTTGCTGGCTGCCGATGCTCTCCGGGTAGACGAAGAAATAACGGGCGCCGGTCTCGAGCACGATGTCGAACGGCCGTTCGAGCCGGCGCGCGCTGACGTCGTCGTCGACGAGCGTCACGTCGCCGATCGCGACGCCGAAACCCTGCATCGCCGCGTTCGTCGCGAGATCGAGCGTGTCGAAGGTCGGCCCGCGCTCCGCATCGACGGCGCGCTCGCCCGCGTGATCGAGCCACGCGCGCCAGTCACGGTGGTCGCGCGTCGGATGCAGCAGCGTATGGTGCGCGAGATCGCCGACCGCATCGAGCGGCGCGGCCTGCCGCAGCTCGGGCGCGCACACCGGCGTCAAGCGTTCGTCGAACAGCGGCAGCGCGAATACACCGGGGCCCGGCGACGTACCGTAGACGACCGCCGCATCGAACGGCTCGGTCGAGAAATCGACGACGTGCTGCCACGCGGTCGTGATCTGCACGTGGAGCTCGGGATGCTCGCCCTGGAAGCGCATGATGCGCGGCAGCATCCAGCGCATCACGCAGGTCGGCACCTTCAGCGCGAGATCGGTGCGCTGCCGCGTGAGCTTCATCGAGATGTCCTCGATCCGCGCGAAGCTCTCGTTGACCACCGGCAGCAATTGCTCGCCCTCTGCCGTCAGCGTGAGGCCCTTCGCGTGCCGTTTGAACAGCGGAAAGCCGTAGTGCGCCTCGAGTGTCTGGATCTGCCGGCTCACCGCACCCTGCGTGAGACACAGCTGCTCGGCCGCGCGCGTGAAGCTGCGGTGGCGGGCCACCGTCGAGAAGATCTGCAGCGCATGCAGGGGCGGAAGTCGGCGCATGACGAAGGGGGTAGACGGATCGACCGCACCGAACGACGGCGCGGCAAGGCCGCGCGCCGACACCGGCGCGCGTTGATCGACACGATAAGCCAAACGCCGGCTTTACGCGAGGTGCGTCGCGCGCTCAGGCCGTAGCGGCGAACGCGCCCGTCGCGATGCGCGCCGCCGACGCGACGACGTCCGCGCGTGCGGCCGCGTCGGCACGCGGCTGCGTGAACGACACGGCCAGCACGATCGGCGCGCGCGACGGCGGCCACAGCACCGCGACATCGGTCGTCGTGCCGTAGCCGCCGGTGCCGGTTTTGTCCGCGATGCGCCAGCCGGGCGGCACGCCGGCCGCGATCCCGGTCGCGCCACGCGCGCCGCCGGTCATCCATTCCGTGAGCTGCGCACGCTGCGGTTCGCGCAGCGTATCGCCGAGCAGCAACCGCTGCAGCGTGTCGACCATCGCAACCGGTGTCGACGTATCACGCTCGTCGCGAGGCGCCGCCTGGTTCAGTTCGGGTTCCCAGCGGTCGAGCCGGAACACGGTGTCGCCGCTTTCGTGCGCGAACGACGTGACGGCCTGCGGGCCGCCGAGCACGCCCATCAGCAGGTTCCCGGCGCCCTTGTCGCCCGACTGCAGCATCGCCGTGCAGAGCTGCGCGATCGTCATCCCCGTGTCGACGTGGCTTTCCGTCACCGGCGAGCCGGCCACGACTTCATAGCGGCGATACAGGATGCGGCGCGGCAACAGCGACGCGTCGAGCGAGCCGCGCGCGAGTATCGCGGCGGCGGCGACGACCGCATAGGTGCCGCACAGCGGGAAGCGCTCGCGCGCGTGATGTGCGATGCGCGCGCCGCTCGACGTATCGAGTGCGGCGACGCCGAGCCGGCCGTTCGACGCTTTTTCGAGCGCGGTGAGTTCGGCCTGGGCGGCATGTGCGCGCCCCTGCTCGGCGACGGGTGCCGACGAGCACGCGGCGACGAACGGCGCGGCGACGGCGGCGAGCAACAGCGAGCGGCGTGTCGGAGAATGTTCCATGGATGAAGGGCGTTCTGTCGGAAACGGTGACATGGAGCAACGCACGTGCGCATCGACGACGCACACGCATTCGCGCCGACGGCCGGCTCGCGACGGCATACGCCGCGCATCCCCGAAGACGTCCGTCGGCCCCGCATGCGGCGGGACGCACATGAACAGACCCTAGCGTAGCAGCGAGCGCGGCCCGCGTCAGCCTTGCGACGAAGGCAGGTACGGCATCGGATTGACGGGCTTGCCGTCGCGTCGCACCTCGAACAGCAGCGCGACACGCGAGTTGTCGAGGTCGCCCATCTCGGCGATCTCGTCGCCCCGGCGCACGATGTCGCCGGTTTTCACGAGCACTTTGCGGTTGTGCGCATAGGCGGTGAGGAAATCCGCGTTGTGCTGGACGATGATCAGGGTGCCGTAATCGTTCAGGCCGCTGCCCGCGTACATTACGCGGCCGTCGGCCGCCGCGCGAACCGGGTCGCCCGGCCGGCCGGCGATCTGGATGCCGCGGTTCTGCCCCGGCCGGAACGCGTCGACGATCTTGCCGCGCGCGGGCCACGTAAGCGCCACACCGCCCGCATGCCGCCTGGTTTCCTTCACGACCTGCCGGTCGCTCGCCGTCGACGCGCTCGCCTGCGCGCCGCCCGCCGCATTGCTCGCGGCGGCCGGCGCGGCGGCCTGTGCACTGCCATTCCCGCCCGATGCCTGCAACGGCTGCTGGCGGACGATGCGCAGCACCTGCCCCATGCGCAGCCTGCCGCGCCCATCGAGCTTGTTCCAGGTGCGCAGGTCGGCGACGCTGCAGTCGTTCGCGGACGCGATGCCCGACAGCGTGTCGCCGCGTTTCACCACGTACTTCTGCGCGACGAGAATGGGTGCGGGCGGCGGCGTCGCGGGCGTGGCGGCGGGCTGGCCCGACGGCGAGCCTGCCAGCGTGTCGCTCGGCGGGACGGGCGGCGTACTGGCACAACCGGCCATGACGAGCACCGCGGCCAGGCCGGACAGCCACGCCGACTTGCGGCAAATCTCGCGCTGATTCATGGACGATCGACTCCGGTTTGACAATCTTTCAAGCATCTCAAAAACGGAACGGCCGACGTGTAACCGGATGCAAACAATGATGACAAACGATCACGAACCGGGCGCCGGCGGACACTCGTTACCGGTAATACGGTCGATTTCGGAAAAACTTGACGGTTTTGGACGCGAGATGCGGAAGAAATTTCAGAATGCACCGATATTTCGAATGGCTTTCAATCTCCCACGGCCGCGTCGGACAGCCGATGCGGCCTGCGACGGCCGCCCGCTCAGCGCAGCCAGTCGACCAGCTCCGCGCAGGCCCACGCGACGCCGATGCACAGGAACAGCAGGTGCAACGCGATCTTGAACGACACACCCCACGACGAATCGACCCGCATGACAGTCTCCCCCGGTTGATATGCGGCCATGATCCGGCATCGATCCCGCCCCGAAAATGCGGAACCGGCGAACGGGGTCTCAGGCGCAGCCTGAGACCGGCGCGGCGGTTCCTGCTAACTTATCGGCCATATCCATTCTTACGCGCCCTCACCCCGCCATGCGCTTCGACCTGACCGACCTGCGGCTCTTCCTGAACATCTGCGAGGCCGGCACGATCACGGGCGGCGCCGAGCGCACCCACATCACGCTGCAGGCAGCAAGCGAGCGCATTCGCGGGATGGAAGACGAACTCGGCGTGCCGCTACTGCACCGGACCAAGTCCGGCGCGCAGGCGACCGACGCCGGCCGCGCGCTCGAGCACCACGCACGCACGGTGCTGCAGCAGATCGACCACATGCGCGGCGAACTGCAGCAATACGGCCAGGGGCTGCGCGGGCATATCCGGCTGCTCTGCAACACGGCGTCGCTGAGCGAATACCTGCCCGACGCGCTCGCCGCGTATCTGCCGCATCATCCGAAACTGTCGATCAGCGTCGAGGAGCGCTCGAGCCAGGAAATCGTGCACGCGATCCGCAACAAGACGGCCGAGGTCGGCATCGTCGCCGATTCGGTCGGGCTCGGCGGACTCGAGCAGAAGCCGTTCCGCGAGGATTGGCTGATCGCGGTCGTGCCGGCCGGGCATCCGCTCGCCGCGCGCGACGAGGTCGCGTTCGACGAGATCGCCGACGCGGATTTCGTCGGGCTGACCGACGGCAGCGCGCTGCAGGTCCATCTCGGCGACCAGGCACGTGCGCTCGGCAAGCGGATCCGCTACCGTGTGCAGCTGAAGAGTTTCGACGCGATCTGCCGCGTGATCGAAAGCGGCGTGGGGATCGGCATCGTGTCGCGCCACGCGGCCGAGCGCGCGATGCAGACGATGGACGTGCGGCTCGTCGAGCTGTCCGACGTGTGGAGCCACCGCAAGCTGACGCTCTGCGCGCGATCGTTCGATGCGCTGCCCAAATATACGCAGGCGTTCGTGTCGTATCTGTCGGGCGAAACGCCATCGCGCTGAACGCCGCGCGCCGTCCGCAACGGCCGGGCGATACACGAGGAGGCACCGCCGCCATGACGACACCCGATCTCGCCACGCACTACCGCGCCTACATCGACTGCCTGAACCGCCAGGACTGGCCGGCGCTCGGCCGGTACGTCGCCGACAACGTGATCCACAACGACCGGCCGCTGGGCCTGGCCGGCTACCGCGCGATGCTGGAGCAGGATTTCCGCGACATTCCGGATCTCCATTTCGAGATCCGGCTGCTGGTGTGCGAACCGCCGCGCATCGCATGCCGGCTGCGCTTCGCGTGTGCGCCGAGCGGGACGTTCATGGGGCTCGCCGTCGACGGCACGCGCGTCACTTTCGCCGAGAACGTGTTCTACGAATTTCACGACGGCAAGATCCGGCAGGTGTGGTCGGTGATCGACAAGGCCGCGATCGAAGCGCAGCTTTAGCATCGCCGCGAGACGGCCACCGGACGGGATCGACGAGTCCATATCCGGCTAGAATCCGATTTCCAAGGGTAACGTTTTCTTTCATATCTCACCGGAGGGCGCGCCGCACGAACGCCTTTCCGACATTGCCGTCACTGCCGATATGCCACGCTGCGCCGCAGCGCAAATAATCATAAATCGCAGAAATTCCCGCACGCATAGCCCTCTTTCATCGCACCTCGTGCGTTGACCATCCGGGTTTTCACCGTCGCATCCGGCGTGAAAGCGCATTGACATCGAAGCAATCGATGCCTAAATTTGGAAAACGTTTTCCCGCACTGTCAGCGCGACGCGACCATGGCCCGCGCAGGGAGAACGCTTGCCTGCTCGAGTTGCGATTCAAGACTTCATCACTATTCGAACCTGGAGACACGATGCATATGCGCAGCAGATTCGCGCTCGGCGCAGCGTTCAGCGCCCTTTCCGTCCTGTTCGTCAGCGCATGCGGCGGCAACGACGTGACCGCCCCGCCGTCGACACCGGCGCTCGCGCCGAACTCGTTGCAGGCGCTCGTCTACGGCGCACCCGACACCAGCGTGCCGGCGGGCACGCGCATTCCGGTCACGATGATGGGCCAGATGCGCGCGCTGTTTGACCTGATCCGGAAGTCGCCCGACTTCACGCAGGTCGTCATGGATCTCGGCGACGGTTCGCCGGTTCACGTGCTCGACACGAACACCGGCGACAAATTCCTGCCCGGCAAGCTCGCGCTCGGCCTGTCGTACATCCTGATCGACATGAAGTCGAAGGGCGACCCGCAATACGCGAGCTATCTCGCGACGTACCAGACGATCACGACCGCGATGATGGCGCAGTCGGGCAGCGACTACACATATGCAAATACGTCGTGGGGCGAGTACTACTACCTCGTCGCGCTGAACAACCTGAAGGCGCGCGGCATGCTCAACGAGGTCTTCAGCGACGCGATGCTCGCGACGCTGCAGCAACGGCTCACCTTCTGCGACATGTTCGGCCCCGATGCAAGCGGCAAGACCAGCACCTGCCCGGCCGCCGGCACGCCGATCGACATTGCGTCGCTCAACACCGCGCAGAATTACTATGCGGTGTCCTACGGAATCGCCGGACTGCGGCAGAAGCTCGGCTGGAGCAATCCATCGTTCTCGTCGGCGACCGATCCGGCCGTCGCGACGATGGGCGCGCGCGATGCGCTGCTCTATACGGTGACGAACCACATCCGCAACGATTCGTCGGGTGGCTTCTCCGACGAAGCGTCGAACACGCACACGACCTATTACGACCGGGCGCGCTACGACCGCTACAGCACGCTGCTGATCGGCGAAGTGACCGAACGCACGTTCGAGATGGGCAACGAGGCGAATCTCACGCCGGAACTGAAGGGTTATCTGCGCAAGTCGGTCGACCTGATCCTGCCGCAGCTGAACGCCGACGGCCAGGGCTTCAACTACGGCCGCTCGATCGGCCCGTACGGCGATTCCGCGTTCATGGAGGTGCTGACGGCGGCCGCCAACGCGGGCGTGCTGACCGACCAGGAAAAGCAGGTTGCGTACGCGTTCATCTACCGGGCCGCGCGGCGCTTCGACACGTACTGGTACGACCCGTCGCTGCCGACGCCATCGGTGAACATGTGGGTCAAGGGTCGCGGTACGGACGCCTATCGCGGCAAGCCGCGCGTGATGGGCGAGAATTTCAGCCTGCTGCATCAGTACCTGTACGTGAACGCGTGGTGGAACAAACTCGGCTTCGGCGGCAAGGCGCCGATGGACGATGCGGCCTACGATGCGTGGCTCGACGCGCTGCCGCGCTACACGCTCACCTGGTACAACCAGCCCGCCGATACCGCGCATCCGTACAACGCGGCGCTGCTCACCGTGCGCGACGGCCGCCGCGTGGTCAACCTGAATCTCAGCCAGGCGCCCGACTACAACTCGTTCACGCCGTACTACCCGGTGCCGTTCTCCGACAAGCTGATCTACGGGACGACCGATCTGGGCTACGCACTGCTGGTGCCGCAGGTGTCGTACAACGGGAAGACCTACGTTCCCGTCACGTACTACAAGAACCTCGATGTCCAGCAGACCAACGGACAGGTGGTCGTGTCGTTCGACACGGCGAAGTTCCGTCTCGCGTCGAAGAACGCGGCGTACACAACGGATCTCGACCTGCAGGTGCATACCGTGCTGACGTTCGCGCACGGCACGATCTCGCGCAGCGACACGCTTGCCTCGGGCACGCTCGCCGGCAACCTGTCGGTCGAGACGGACTTCGCGTCGTTCGCGGACTTCGCGTCCACGCAAGCGAACGGCGACGGCACATCGGTGACGTACGCGAACAGCATCGCGACCGGCTATGCGGCGTCCGGGTTCGACACCTGCGCGCTGTCCGCCTTCGACACGGTCAACGGCGCGACGAACCCGCTGTCGACGACGCCGATCGGCCAGCTGCATTCGAACTTCGCGTGCAAGACCACTCCGTTCGCGCTCGGCGCGGGCGTCACCCGCACGTTCGGCTGGACGCTGAAGTACGCCGACCCGGCCTGAGCGGCATGGCCGCCGCGTCGTGAGAGTCCTCGAAGCCGGCTCTCGAAACCGGCTTCGGGGCATTCACACCGGGCGCGCGGTGCGCGTGTCGGCGATGCCCGTTCACCGCCACGCCGAAGCGGCCATGTAGGCGCCGAGCGCGATCATCCCGACGAAGAAGCAGCGCTTGAACGCCTTCTCGCTCATCACGCGCCGCGCATATTGCCCGCCGATCATCCCCGCGAGTGCCGGCACGAGCGCCAGCGCCGATACGCCGAGATCGATCGTCTGCAGCGCGCCCGTCACGCGCAACTGCAGCCCGAGCGCGATCGTCGACGCGGTAAACGACAGCCCGAGCGCCTGGATCAGGTCGTCCTTCGACAGCCGCAGCGCCTGCAGGTACGGCACCGCCGGCACGACGAACACGCCGGTCGCGGCCGTCACGACGCCCGTCAGATAGCCGACCGCGGCCGACAGCCACTTCTCGTATCGGCCCGGCGCGGGCAATCGCGCGGCGGCGAGCCCCCAGCAGCCGTATGCGGCCAGCACGACGCCGAGTGCCGCGTGGGTCCACGCGCTGCCGGCGGCAAGCGCGGGCAGCCCGCCCGTCAGCGTGCCGATCGTCAGCCCGGCGAGCAGCGGCCACAGACGCCGCAGCAACGGCCCGAACGAAGGGCCGAGCCACAGCTGCCACACATTGGTGATGAACGACGGCACGAGCAGCAGGCTCGCGGCGGCCGACGGCGGCATCGCGAGCGTCAAGAGCCCCATCGCGATCGTCGGCAGCCCGAGGCCGATCATGCCCTTGACCGCGCCGGCCAGCAGAAAGACCAGCACGATGATCGTCAGCGTATGGGTTTGCATGGCGGGTGTTCCGTCCGGTTGAAGACGGCGCGATGATGAGCCACCGTCACGCCGCCGGCCATCTGGCTTTGCCTGAGGCTGGCTCGGGCCCGCCCGGCCGGCCTCGTCGCCTCGTCATCCCGCCATGCCCGCCGTTCAGGCCTTGTGTGCCGGCCCCCGGCCCTGCTCGCTGTCGAGGTGCGCCATCTGGGGGGCCGGATAACGCTCGCCGGCAGCCGCCCCGGCGGGAACCGCCGTTTCGATGCGCGCCAGATCATCGACCGTTAGTTGCAACTTAGACGCCTGCAATGCGTCCTGGAGTTGCGTGCGCTTGCGCGCGCCGATCAGCGGCACGATGTCGTCGCCGCGCGACAGCGCCCATGCGATCGCGATCTGCGCCGGGTTGCTGCCCTTCTCGTCGGCGATCGCACGCAGCGCGTCGACCAGCGCGAGATTGTGCGCGAGGTTCTCGCCCTGGAAGCGCGGGCTGGCCGCGCGGAAGTCGCGCTCGCCCTGCCGCGCCGCGCTCCAGCCGCCGCCGAGCAGCCCGCGCGACAGCACGCCGTACGCGGTCACGCCGATCCCGAGTTCGCGGCACACGGGCAGGATGTCCGCCTCGATCCCGCGCGACAGCAGCGAGTATTCGATCTGCAGGTCGGCGATCGGCGCGACGGCCGCCGCGCGGCGAATCGTGTCGGCACCCACCTCCGACAGGCCGATATGGCGCACATGACCGGCCGTCACGAGATCGGCGATCGCGCCGACCGTCTCCTCGATCGGCACCGCCGGATCGACGCGCGCCGGCCGGTAGATGTCGATGTGGTCGGTGCCGAGCCGCTTCAGCGAATACGCGACGAAGTTGCGGATCGCCTGCGGCCGCGCGTCGTAGCCGACGAACGCGCCGGCCGGGTCGCGCAGCGCGCCGAATTTCACGCTGATCAGCACCTGGTCGCGCGCGCGGCCGCGCAGCGCATCGCGGATCAGCATCTCGTTGTCGCCCATCCCGTAGAAGTCGCCCGTGTCCAGCAGCGTGATCCCGTTGTCGAGCGCCGCGTGCAGCGTCGCGATGCTTTCGTCGCGATCCGCCGGCCCGTACAGATCCGACATCCCCATGCAACCGAGCCCGATCGCCGACACCTGCGGGCCCGTGCGGCCCAGTTGACGCTTGTCCATGTCCGTTTCCTTGCAGTGGTGAGTGAATGAACCGGATTCTGGACGCATCGCGGCGCGCGATAAACGCGAAACGCCCAACCAATTCATTCGACGCTGATTAACAATGGAGCCTGTCCCAATTCGCCCACGCTCCCGCCCCGCATGGACCATCTGCATGCAATGCGCATCTTTGCGCGCGTCGCCCACCTCGGCAGCTTCACGAAAGCGGCCGAGCAGCTGCAATTGCCGCGCCCGACGGTCAGCAATGCCGTCCAGTATCTGGAAAAACACCTGAGGGTGCGCCTGCTTCAGCGAACCACCCGGCGCGTCGCGCTCACCGCCGAGGGCGCCACCTACTACGAGCGCTGCACGCGGCTGCTGGCCGATCTGGACGATGCCGAGACGCTGTTCGACGACGCCGGCGCCGCGCCGCGCGGCGCGATCCGCGTCGACCTGCCCGAACGCTTCGCGCTGAACAAGGTGATTCCGGCGCTGCCGGATTTCCACGCGCGCTATCCCGACCTGCGCGTCGTGCTGAGCACGACCGACCGCTTCGTCGATCTCGTCGCCGACGGCATCGACTGCGCGGTGCGCGTCGGCGTGCTGTCCGACACGTCGCTGGTCGCGCGCCGCGTCGGCGAGATGGCGCAGATCAATTGCGCGTCGCCTGCGTATCTCGCGCGATACGGCACGCCGCGCTCGCCGGACGATCTGCCCGACCACGTCGCGGTCGGTTATTTCTCGAGCCGCACGGGCCGCGAGCTGGACTGGGAATATGCGGACATGGATTCGGGCGCGCTGCAGACGGTGAAGATGCGCAGCGTGGTCGCGGTGAACAGCTCGCAGGCGTATCTCGCGTGCTGTCTCGCGGGCCTCGGGCTGATCCAGGCGCCGCGCGACGGGCTCGCGCCGCTGCTCGAGGACGGCTCGCTGGTCGAGGTGCTGCCGGAGTGGCATGCCGCGCCGCTGCCGGTGTCGGTCGTGTTTCCGAACAGCCGGCATCTGGCGCCGCGCGTGCGGATCTTCGTCGACTGGCTCGCGCAAACGCTCGACAACGACGCGCGGCGGCCCGCGTGACGAAAGCCGGCGCCGAGGCAATTCGCCCCGGGCGCCGGCAGGTCGACATCAGAACTTGTGGCGAATCGCGGCGCGCACCGCGAACTGGTTGGCCGATGACGACGGGCCGTCCGTCCCGACCACGTAGCCGCCGTCGGCCGCGGTGCCGGTCTTGTCGCCGGCGACCTTCTGCCATGCGCCCTGCAGGTAGACGTCGGTGCGCTTGGACAGGCTGTAATCGGCCATCAGCCCGACGGTGTGGTACTTCGGCTTGAACGAACCGGCCGCGGCGTCGAATTTGCCGTCCGTGTACACGTACTGCGCGCCGAGATAGAAATCGGACGTGAGCTGGTACTTGCCGTTGATCTCGAAGTTCTGGAACTTGGTCGCGCTCAGCCCGAGGCCCGAGAACGTCGACGCCGGCAGGTAAACGGTCGACACGGGGTTCTTCACGTCGGTCTTCGTATAGACGAAGCCGACCGTCGCCGGGCCGAACGTGTAGTTGACGCCGCCGCCGAAGATGCGCAGGCGGTCGGCGACGAAGTTCGCATCGTCGGCCGCGATCGCGCCCGCGTTGCCGACGCCCGGGCTGTTCGCCTGCAGGTATGCAGCCGCGACCTGCAGGCCGGCCAGCGAATACTGCGCGCCGATGCTGTACTGGCGGTTGGTCGAGAAGCCCGTGCTGTTGCTGAAGCTGTAGGTGCCGCCGAACGACAGCCCGTTCCAGTCGGGGCTCGCGTACTTGACCGTGTTGTTGACGCGGAACGAGTTGTCCGTGTTGTCGTTGTCGAACGGGTGCGAGAACAGCGTGCCGCCCCAGTTGCCGTTTGCGGTCAGCGGCGCGAGATAGTCGACGACGGAATCGTACTGGCGGCCGAAGGTCAACGTACCGAAACGCGACGCGCTCAGCCCGACGAACGCCTGACGGCCGAACATCCGGCCGCCCTGGTTGAGCCGGCCGTTGTTCACGTCGAAGCCGCTTTCCAGCGTGAAGATCGCCTTCAGCCCGCCGCCCAGATCCTCGCTGCCCTTCAGGCCCCAGCGGCTGCCCTGCGCGTAGCCGCTCGCGAGCTGGTAATTCGTTTTTCCGACCCCGTTTACGTTCACGTTGTTCGTGTAGTTGAAGCCCTCGTCGATCAGGCCGTACAGCGTCACGCTGTCCTGCGCGAAGGCCGGCGCGGCAAAAGCGGCCAGCGCGGCGGCAAAAATGACGTGCTTCTTCATGACGGATCTCCGGAGCCGGGCCGGGCAGGCCATGCGCCCGGCGATTTGTTTGATCTGTTTTATCGAGGTGGCCCGCAGGGCGGACTACGCGGTGTGCGGCCGCGCGGACAAAATGGTGTCACGTCGCAAATCGCCCGTCCATCGGGGCGTGGGACCGGCTCGCAAAGCGTTGCGCTCGTCCAACTGCCCTGTTCTCACCATGGCCCGATCAGGCTTGCCGGCAACGGCTGGCCGGCCTGCCATCCGCGTAAACCCGGACGGCGTCACATCGGTGGCACAATGCGCATCCGTTCTTCATTTCTTCACGAAGTCATGCTTCACCCCGATTCATGCGCGGCGGGTGCCGGCCGCGCACGCGGCGCGCCCCCGGAGGCGGCCCGATGACCGCCGCCGCCCGGGCCGGCCGCTACGCCGAGCTCGATTTCTTCCGCGGCCTCGTGCTGCTGGTGATCGTCGTCGACCACATCGGCGGCAGCATCCTGTCGCGCGTGACGCTGCACGCGTACGCGCTGTGCGACGCGGCCGAGGTGTTCGTGTTCCTCGGCGGTTTCGCGACTGCCATCGCGTACAACTCGCTCGCCGAGCGCCACGACGAGGCGGCCGCGCGCCAGCGTTTCATCCGCCGTGCCTTCGAGATCTACCGTGCTTTCCTCGTGACGGCCGGCTTGATGCTGCTCATCACCGCCGTGCTGAACGCATTCTCGATCGACGGCCCGAACATGCCGACCAACGATCTCGACGGCCTGCTCCACAAGCCGCTCGCCGCGCTGCGCGACATCCTGCTGTTCCGCCGCCAGCCGTATCTCGCGTCGGTGCTGCCGATGTATGCGTTCTTCGCGCTGCTGGTGCCGCTCGCGCTGCCGCTCGCGCGCACGCAGCCGTGGCTGATGCTCGCGTTCAGCGGCTCGCTCTGGTACGCGGCGCCGCACATCGCGCGCTTCTTGCCGACCGTCGAAGGCGCGCCGTGGGACTTCAATCCGTTCGCGTGGCAGTTCCTGTTCGTGCTCGGCGTGATCGCGCGCTGCCAGCCCGTCTACCAGACGCTCGCGCCGAAACCGCAGGGCTGGCTGCTGACGGCCGTGTCGCTCGCAATCGTCGCGGCCGGCGCGTATTACCGGCTGCGCATCGAGCCGTTCCCGACCGATCCGTCGATCAAGCAGAATCTCGGCGCGCTGCGGCTCGCGAACTTCCTCGCGATCGCGTGGCTCGCGGCCAAGCTCGTGCACCTCGGGTGGATGAAGAAGGTCGCGCACGCGATGCCGTGGATCGGCACGATCGGCCGCCAGGGGCTGCTGTGCTTCGTCGCCGGCACCGGCATCTCGCTCGCAGTCGATTCGCTGCTTTACCAGGCGACCGAAGGCTATCTGAACGTGCCGCTCGGCCTGACCGCCGACGCCGTCGCAATGGGCTTGCTGTACCTCGTCGCGAAACTCTATGCGCCGCTCGTGTCGCGGCTGCCGTTCCCGTTCCGTTCGCGGTGATGATGCGCCGCGCCGTCATGCGCCGCTGCTACGATAGCGGGCGCCTCTCCTGAAACGATTCACCATGCGCCGACTCGCCCTTCCGTTCGCCGCCGCCTTGATCGCCGGCGCCATCGCCACCGCCCACGCCACGACGGGCGGGCCCGCGGTTTCAACGGCGTCGTCCGCGGTCGCGACCGTCCCGCCCGCAACGATCGCGCCGGCCGCCCAGGAACCGCCGGTCAATCCGGGCAGCAGCGTCGTGCTGCGCGCGTTCCGGTCGGCGTCGCTGAAGCGCGACTGGTCTTACACGGTCTACCTGCCGCCCGGCTACAACCCGGAAGGCGCGCGCTATCCGGTGCTGTACCTGCTGCACGGCAACGCCGGCAACGCAAACGACTGGATCACGCAGGGCCGGCTGCAGGCCACCGCCGACACGCTAATCGAGCGCCGCGAGATCCCGCCCGTCGTGATCGTGATGCCGCAAGGCGGCACCGACTGGTACGTCGACCGCAAGGAGAAGATGCAGAGCGCGTTCCTCAACGACCTGCTGCCTGAAGTCGAAGCGCACTTCGCGGTGTCGAACCAGCGCGCGGGCCGCGCGATCGGAGGCGTGTCGATGGGCGGCTTCGGCGCACTGCGTTTCTCGCTGCTCGAGCCGGGCCTGTTCTGCGGCGCGATGCTGCTCAGCCCCGCGATCTACGCGAACGAGCCGCCGCTCAATTCCGCCGCGCGTTATGTCGGCGTGTTCGGCGACCGGCAGTTCGACCCGCGCGTGTGGCACGAGCTCAACTACCCGGCGCTGCTGCGCGGCTATTTCGCCCGCAACTGGCGCGTGCCGATGTTCATCGCGGTGGGCGACGACGACCTGACGATCCAGGCCGAATCGAGCGTGCTGTACACGCAACTGCGCCGCGCGCAGAACCCGGCGGAACTTCGCGTCGTCGACGGCGGGCACACGTGGGAAGTGTGGCGCGGGCTGCTCGGACAGGGGTTGAAGTACGCACTGGAATGCGTGAAGTAACGAGGCCGGTCGACACGTCAGGCCGTCGCACGACGATTGCCTGACGCCGCGCCCTTCGCTGCGCCGGCGTCACCGGCCCGACCCGCGCGCCACGCTGTCGCGCCGGATCCCCGGTCGGTTCAATTCCACGCATGACGCGCCGGCCGCACCCCGTTCAGGTAGTAGTTGCCGACGAGGTGATACTTCCATCGCACCGGATCGTGCAGCGTGTGCGTGCGCGCATTGCGCCAGTGCCGGTCGAGATTGTGCTCGGCGAGCGTCGACTGCGTGCCTGCCAGCTCGAACAGCTTCTCGCCCGCGAGCAGCGCGATCTCGGTCGTGAGCACCTTCGCCTCGCCGACCGCGACCGACGCACGCGCGACATCGTCGTCGGTCACCGCGCCGCGCGCGCCGATCTCGTCGAGCGTGCGCGCCGCGCGTTCGAGCAGCGCTTCCGCCGCATGCAGCTGGATGTGCAGACGGCCGATCTCGCGGACGATCAACGGATCGTCGGCCGCCCGCTCGACGCCGCTGTCGACCCAGGGCCGCGTGCGCGTGCGCACGAACGCCTCCGTATCGGCGATCGCGGCCTTCGCGATGCCGGCATCGATCGCCGCCTGGATGATCTGCGACAGCGGGCCGTTGAGCGTCGGTTCATCCGATACGCGCTGCGCGTTCAGCACATGCGAAGCCGGCACGCGCACGCCGTCGAGCACCACCGTGCCGCTCGCGGTCGTGCGCTGCCCGAAACCCGACCAGTCGTCGATCACGGTCAGCCCGGGCGTCGGCTGCCGGACGTACGTGAGCCACGCCTGACCCGCATCGTCGAGGCCGAGCACCGGCACGTAGTGCGCGAACAATGCGCCGGTCGAGTAGAACTTCGTGCCGTCGACGACATAGTCGTCGCCGTCGCGCCGCACGCGCGTCTTCAGGTCGAGCACGTGCTTCGTGCCCTTCTCCGAGAAACCGTTGCCGAAACGCTTGCCGCTGAGGATTTCCGCGAAGAAGTGACGCTTCTGCGCGTCCGTGCCGGTCAGCGCGATCACGTCGACCAGCCCGAAATGGTTCTGCGGCAGCTGCCCGAGCGACGCATCGGCCGCGGAAACGATCTTGATCACCTCGGTGAGCGTCACGTGCGATACACCCGCGCCGCCGTATGCCTTCGGCACCGTGATCGCCCACAGCCCCGACTGCGAGAACCATTCGATCTCGTCGCGCGGCAGCCGGCGCTCGCGATCGCGTTCGGTCGCCCCTTCGGCCAGCCGCTGCGCAAGCGCATGCGCGACCGCGATCGCCTGCGCGTCGTCGGCGATCACGCGGGCCACCTGCGGTCTTGCGTCGGCCGGTCGCTCCTGAATCGTCGCACTCGTATCTGACATCGGGTTCTCCTGTCGAATGACGAAAGCATTCAATCTAGCAGCACCCCACAGGCCGGCAAACCGAGCGATTCTCGTAACGATATTCCTTCGGATAACAAACGACATCGCATCGAACGACATCCGTTTCCACGTTTCGACATCGCAATCGATGCCCGGGCGTCGACACTTCCCGTCGTTGGTCCACGTAATGCGCAGCCACGATAACGATCTGCGAATCCGTTATTGGAACGCGCGCGTCGTGCTTCCTATACTGGCCTCCCGGTGCAAACGGCCCCGCCCTTCGAGGAACACCGCATGACTTCGTCGCACGCAGATACCGATCTTTCCACCGGCACCGACTACGACGCACTCGCGAGCCGGTTTCGCCCCCTCTTCGAGCGCATCGCCGCCGGCACCGCCGAGCGCGAGCGCCGCCGCGAACTGCCGCACGAAGCGATCGGCTGGCTCAAGGCCGCCGGCTTCGGCGCCGTACGGCTGCCGGTGCGCGACGGCGGCGCCGGCGCGTCGCTGCCGCAGCTGTTCCGGCTGCTGACCGAACTCGCCGCCGCCGATTCCAATCTGCCGCAGGCGTTGCGCGGACACTTCACGTTCGTCGAGGACTGGCTGAACGCGCCGCCCGGGCCGCTGCGCACGACGTGGTTCGACCGCTTCGCGAGCGGTCAGCTCGTCGGCAACGCATGGTCGGAAGCTGGCGACGTCCCGCTCGGTCAGACGCTCACCAAGGTGTCGGAGCAGAACGGCCGGTTCGTGCTGAACGGCCGCAAGTTCTACAGCACCGGCAGTTTGTTCGCGGACTGGATCGACGTATTCGCGCAGCGCGCGCACGACGGCAGCGACGTGATCGTCGCGGTCGCCACCGCGCAGCCCGGCGTGATCCGCGACGACGACTGGGACGGCTTCGGCCAGACGACGACCGGCAGCGGCACGACACGCTTCGAGAATGCCGCGGTCGATGCCGACAACGTGATCGATTTTGCCCGCCGCTTCAAATACCAGACCGCGTTCTACCAGCTGTTCCATGTCGCCACGCTGGCCGGCATCGGCCATGCGATCGTGCGCGACGCGGGCGAACTCGTGCGCAACCGCTCGCGCGTATACAGCCATGGCAACGCAGCGCGCGCCGGCGACGACGCGCAACTTCAGCAGGTGATCGGCGAAATCGCGTCGTGGGCCTATGCGGCCGATGCGCTCGCGCTGCGCGCCGCGCAGCCGCTGCAGCAGGCGTACGTCGCACGCTTCGGCGGTGACGACGAAGCTGAGCGTGCCGCGAACGTCGCAGCCGAAATCGAATCCGCGCAAAGCCAGCTCGTCGTGTCGGAACTCGTGCTGCGCGCGGCGACGCGCCTGTTCGACGCGCTCGGCGCGTCCGCGACGCGCAGCACGACCGCGCTCGATCGTCACTGGCGCAATGCACGCACGGTGTCGTCGCACAATCCGCTCGTCTACAAGGCGCGGATCGTCGGCGACTGGATCATCAACGGACGCACGCCGCCGTTCGTCTGGCGCGTCGGCAACGGTGCAAGTGCTGGCGCAGACGCGGAGCCGGGAGCCGCACGATGAGCAAGACCATTCGCTTCAACGCGTTCGAGATGAATTGCGTCGGCCATCAGTCGCCCGGCCTGTGGGCGCATCCGCGCGATCGTTCGTGGCAGTACAAGGATCTCGACTACTGGACCGATCTCGCGCGCGTGCTCGAACGCGGGATCTTCGATGCGATCTTCATCGCGGACGTGATCGGCTATTACGACGTCTACCAAGGCAGCAACTATCACGCGCTTCGTCAGGCCGCGCAGATTCCGGTCAACGATCCGCTGCAGCTCGCCGCGCCAATTGCGATGGCGACCGAGCATCTCGGCATCGGCATCACCGCGTCGACAACATTCGAGCATCCGTACACGTTCGCGCGCCGGCTGTCGACCGCCGACCATCACACCAAGGGCCGGCTCGCGTGGAATATCGTCACGTCGTATCTGGAGAGCGGCGCGAAGAACGTCGGCGACAACGGGCTGCGCACGCACGACGACCGCTATGCGGTCGCGGCCGAGTACGTCGAGGTGCTGTACAAGCTGCTCGAAGGCAGCTGGGAAGACGGCGCGGTCGTGCGCGATCGCGACGGCCGCGTGTTCACGCATCCGGAAAAGGTGCACGAGATCGGCCACAAGGGGCGCTTCTTCGACGTGCCCGGCTATCACCTGTGCGAACCGTCGCCGCAGCGCACGCCGGTGCTGTTCCAGGCCGGCGCGTCGGGCCCCGGCAAGGCGTTCGCCGCTCGACACGCCGAATGCGTGTTCGTCGCCGCGCCGACGCAACCGCAACTCGCACGCTATGTCGCCGACGTGCGCGCGCAAGCCGCGGCCGCGGGCCGCGACCCGCACGACGTGCTGATCTACAACCTCGTCACCGTGATCGTCGACGAGACCGACGAGAAGGCACAGGCGAAATTCGACGAGTATCGCCGCTATGTGTCGTACGACGGGTCGCTCGTGTTCATGTCCGGCTGGACCGGCATCGATTTCGGCCAGTACGCGCCGACCGATCCCGTGCGGCGCGTCGAGACGAATGCGATCGTGTCGGCCGTCGAGCATCTGGCCGGCGGCGATACCGCGTGGACGATCGAGAAGCTGGCGGCCTGGGGCGGCATCGGCGGGATGGGGCCGGTGTTCGTCGGTTCCGCGCGGACCGTCGCGGACATCCTGCAAGAATGGGTCGCCGCGACCGACGTCGACGGCTTCAATCTCGCGTATGCCGTTGCGCACGAAACCTTCGAGGACATCGTGCGCTACCTCGTGCCGGAGTTGCAGCGGCGCGGTGTCTACCCGACCGAATACGTGCCGGGCACGCTGCGCGAGAAGCTGTTCGGCGGGTCGGCGCGGCTGCCGGACGCGCATCCGGCCGCGCGGTTTCGCGACATCGAACAGGTCAAGCGCGATGCGCAACAGGTGGCCGACTACGCGTGACGGCATCGCGGCCGGACCGCATTCCCGACGGACGAACGCGTCACCGCCGCACCGGTCGCCCGGCGCACTGCCGCCGCTTGCGCCGCGCCTGTCAGGTCAAAGCCACGTCCCCCCTGCCGCTCGTTCGGCTCGTCGGCGAGCGCATCGAAATAGTCGCGCGCGTCGCGAAATCCGGCGTGCGCGGTAGCATGTCGCTTCGACCGGCGCACGGCGAGCGCATCGCGCGCCCGCCGCCGCCTCCCTCACCCAATCCGCAGGGAACCAAGCCATGTCTGTCTCGAAGAAGATCGCCGCCGTCACGGGCGCCGGATCCGGCATCGGTCGCGCCACGGCAATCGCACTCGCGAACGCCGGATATACCGTCGCACTGATCGGACGCAAGGAAGCCTCGCTGCGTGAGACGAAAGAAGCGATCGTCGCCGCCCACGGCGACGCGCATGTTTTTCCGGCCGATGTCACCGACGAAGCATCGGTCGAACACGCGTTCGCGCAAATCGCGCAGCAGTTCGGGCGGCTGGACGTCCTCTTCAACAATGCCGGCCGCAATGCACCGGCCGTCCCGCTCGACGAATACGATTTCGGCGTATGGAACGACGTCGTCGCGACGAACCTGACGGGCGTCTTTCTCTGCGCGCGGGCCGCGTGGCGCGTGATGAAGGCGCAAACGCCGCAGGGTGGCCGGATCATCAACAATGGCTCGATCTCCGCCTATACGCCGCGCCCGAACACGATCGCATACACGGCCACCAAGCATGCGGTGGCCGGCATCACCAAGTCGCTCGCGCTCGACGGTCGTGCATACAACATCGCCTGCGGTCAGATCGACATCGGCAACGCGGCGACGTCGCTGACGGATCGCATGACGGAAGGCGTGCCGCAGGCCGATGGACGCATGGCGCCCGAGGCGCGGATGGACGTCACGCATGTCGCGAATGCGGTCGTTCAGATGGCGAACCTTCCGCTGGATACGAACATCCTGAACATGACGATCATGGCGACCACGATGCCGTTCGTGGGGCGCGGGTAACGCCGGACGCCGCGCCGCTTCCGCCGCGCCCGGCCGCGCTGCCGGCCAAGCCACCCGACCGCCCGGCGTCAATCGTCCTTGACAAGTTGCGCATCGCAACTAATATGAGTTGCGACACGCAACTTTCCCGGATCCGGCATGGACCTCATCGATATTCCGCCGAAGACTCGCGAAGCGACGATCCTCGAGCTTCGCGATTTTTCCCGCAAGCTGGTTCGCGAACTGGGCTTCATGCGCGCGACCTTGGCCGACAGCGATCTGGCGCCGTCCGCCGTTCACGCCGTTCTCGAAATAGGCATGGCGCCCGGAATCAGCGCGAAGGATCTGGGCAGCATTCTGCGCCTCGACAAATCGAACACGAGCAGGCAGCTTTCGCGGCTGGAAACGGCTGGCTTCGTCACGCGCCGCATCTCGCCCGACGACGCGCGTGCGACGGCGTTGTACCTGACTGCCGACGGGCAAAAACTTCGCAGGAAGATCGACCAGTTCGCGACGCGTCAGGTGTCGAATGCGTTGCGCCGGATGGTCCCGGCGGACCAGCAAACCCTCGTCCGTTCGCTGGCGCTTTATAGCGACGCGCTCGCGCAGGACAATGCCGCCGACGCGCCCCCGCCGAAAGCGGACGCCATGCAGATTGTCGACGGCTATCAGCCCGGCTGTATTGGCGACATAGCGAGCCTTCACGCACGGTTCTATTCGGAACACTGGGGGTTTGGCGCGTTCTTCGAGAAAAAGGTTGCGACGGAACTCGCGGAATTTGCCGGCACCCTGCCAATCGAGGGCAAGGCCCTGTGGCTCCATGCCGAAAACGGCCGCGCGCTCGCGTCCGTCGCAATAGACGGGAACAAGGCCACCGGAATCGCACATTTGCGATGGTTCATCGTCGACGATGGATTGCGCGGCTCCGGCATCGGGCGGCAACTGATGACGCGCGCAATGCATTTCGTCGACGAGCAGCAATTCGACGAGACATACCTGTGGACGTTCAGGGGGCTCGATTCGGCGCGTCACCTGTACGAATCGTTCGGCTTCACGCTGACCAGCGAATCGGAGGGCGCGCAATGGGGAACCAACGTCGTCGAGCAGCGCTTCAGCCGGCGCCGGTCAGGCACATGAGCCGCCGCGCGTTTCAACGGTCGTGATAAATCGCGAGCCAGACGCTCGGCTCGTCGGGGTGCGTCCACGCGACGCGATGCCGGCAATGCGGTTCGATCAGCACGTAGTCGCCGGGACGCATGTCGTGCAGCGTCGCGTCCGCTTCGAACTCGAGCACCGCCGCGCCCGACAGCAGCACCACCCATTCGGCACGCGAATCGTCATACCAGAACCCGTCGGGGCTCGTATGCCCCATCGACACGATCCGCTCGACGTTCAGGCGCGCGCCGGTGACGAGCACATCGACCCGCTCGTCGTCGCCGCGCGTTCCTTCGACGCTGAACAGGTTGCCGGTTTGAAGTTGCATGGTTCGACCTCGGGTCGGCCTTCGGCGGAAGCCGGATGACGCCCACTGTAGCGCGAAGGCCGGCATCGCGGCGAACTTGTATTACGGGTGCCGGCAACGCCTGGTGTACGTCATGAAGTCTTGCGGCCGCATGTCGTGACGCGCGTCATGCCGGCGGATGAAAGGCGACGACCTTGTTCCGGCCAGTCGCTTTCGCGTAATACAACGCCTCGTCGGCGGCCTTGATCACAGCGTCGGCCTCGGCATCGTGCTCGGGCGTCCAGATCGCCAGGCCGATACTGGCCGTGACGTGCCCGTGTTCGCTGCCGGCGTGTTCGAGCGGCAGCCCGTCGATCGCCGCGCGAATCCGCTCGGCAATCTGGGCGGCGCCCGGCTCGGTTGTATCGGGGAGCAGCACGACGAATTCCTCTCCGCCATAGCGGGCCGCAGTATCGGCCGGCCGTCGGATGTTGTCGCCGATGCAGCGTGCGACCGCGGCCAGCGCGTCGTCGCCTGCCTGATGGCCGTAGGTATCGTTATAGGCCTTGAAGCGATCGACATCGACGAACAGCAACGAGAAAACCGATCGTGCCCGCCGCGCGCGACGCCATTCGCGATCCAGCACTTCCGCGAAGCTGCGGCGATTGTTCAGGCCTGTGAGACCGTCGGTGCGGGCCAGCAGCACGAGTTCCGACTCGGCGCGCATCCGGTGCCGTAACTGCGTGCCGAGCATGAAGGACACCGCGATGAACGCGGCGCCGAAGGTCGCCACCAGCGCGCCGATCGTCACGGCCCGGTGCCGCCATGCCGCATAGATATCCTGCTCCGCTTCCGCGACCATGATGATCAGCGGCAGCTTCGGCAAGTGCCTGAAGTAGTAGAGACGACGCACGCCGTCGAGCACCGAGGTTTCGGAGAACACGCCCTCACGCGCGGCCTGGAACCGCTTGAACGTCGCGGCCTGGCTGATGTTGCGACCGATGGTGTGGACGTCGTACGGCTGACGCATCACCATCACGCCGTCGTTGCCGATCAACGAGATCGATCCATGTTGTCCGAGCGACAGGCCGGCAAACAGGTGATGGAAATACTCGAGGTTGACCGCGATGAGCACGATGCCGGCAAACGAGCCGTCGGGGTTCGAGATCCGCCGCGTGAGCCCGATGCTGGGCGAACCACCCCGCAGGCGGGACGTGAACGGGTCGCTGACATAGAGCCCCGCATCCGGATTGTCGCGGTGGACGGTGAAGTACTTGCGATCGGCGAAATTGCCGTGGCGTGGAACGTCGTTGGCCGAATCGAGGACGATGTTGCCGCCGGCGTCGAGCACCAGCATCGAGCCGAGAAACTGTGCCGTCATCGCGTTATCGAACAGCACCGCGCGCCGCAGGCCCGCAGGCGCCGCCATCACGTCGTGACGTTGAAGCCCGGCGATGACCGCCTGCAGCGACAGGTCGTAGAGTTCGAAATTGCGTTCGATGTCGCGCTCGGCGATCAGTCCCAGATTGCGGGACGTTTCGCTCGCCCGCTCGAGCGCGTCGTTGCGGCTCTGGAACAATTGCAGCACGCACAGACCCATGAGCGCACAGGCGATCACGATACCGATCACGACGATCGTCTGGGGAGCCGCCGACCTGAATTGCATGTGTCTCCTCGATGATCACGCTCGTGCGCGGCGCACGACGCGATTACTTCATACTAAATAACGCGCGGTGCCATATCAAGCGGGGGATCCACCGGTCACGGCGCGCCAGAGGCATGCGATGGCGGGCGTTGCCCAACCGGCCCTCACACGTCCGGGTCCGGAATCCTCGCCGACTGGATCACGACCAGCGTATCGCCCGCCTCGATCCGGCACGGCGGATCCTCGTAGAACGAATGAATCTTCCCGCAGCGATCGAGCCCGACGACGATCGCGCCCGGCACGACGTTCGTCATGCAGCCGATCTCGTGCGGCAATGCCTCGCGCTCGAGCAGCGTCGCCCGCCCGCGCGTCGACAGCATGTCGTTCACGAACGGCACGATGTAGCGGCTATGCACCGCGTCCGCGAGCAGCAGCGCGCCGATCTTCGTCGACGACACGATGACGTCCGCGCCCGCCTGGCGCAGTTGCCGCTGATACAGGTTCTCCTGGATTCGCACGACGATCTTCGTCTCCGGCGCGATGCTGCGCACCGACAGCGTCAGCAGGATCGCGGTCGGGTCGTCGGTCACTGAGATGATCACGGCCTTCGCCGCGCGCACCTGCGCCTGCTGCAGCAGATCCTCGTGCGCGGGATCGCCGAGCAGCCCGGTCACGCCTAGCGACGTCGCGGCCTCGAGCGCCTGTTGCTGCGCATCGATCACGATGATCGTCGACGGATCGACGCCGCTTTCGAGCAGCTCGCGCACGGCGATCGACCCCGACAGGCCGTAGCCGCATACGACGATGTGATCGGACAGTTGCTTCTGCAGGCGTTTCATGCGGAATTCCTCGATGACGCGCTGGATCACGAACTGATAGGCCGTGCCCAGGAAGATGAACCAGATGCCGATGCGGATCGGCACGATGAAGAACGCGTCGATCAGACGCGCGCGCGCGGTGACCGGCACGATGTCGCCATAGCCGACCGTCGCGACCGTGACCATCGTGAAGTACACGAGGTCCGCGACGTTCATCGGCGTGCTCTTGGTCGAATCGCGCAGGCCGTCGCGATCGAGATACAGCACGAGAAACGCGAGCATGCACAGCACCACGACCGCGCCGAGACGAAACAGCAGCGTACGCCGCGGCGACGTCGCCGGACGCGTGAACAGCGTGCGCGCACGCGGCGCCCGCCATGGGTCGCGCGTGCGACGCAGGCGTGAGCGCAGCGAGCGGCGCTTGTCGGTGGGCGTTGCCAACGGGAAATCTCCTGAAGATTGCGGGCTCGATTCTACGACGGGAACATGCGGGCACGCCGCTACAGCATGCTGCGCGGCCGGACCATCGTGCCGTCGGCGAAACGCCGTGCACGGAACGCCGACAGGTCGAGCGACGGCTCGCCCGCATCGACCCATTCGGCCAGCAGCCGCCCGACGATCGGCCCCATCGCGAAGCCGTGCCCGCAGAAGCCGGTCGCGATCGCGAGCCCGAACAGCGTGCCGGGCGCGTCGATCACCGGAATCCCGTCGGGCAGCACGTCGATCAGGCCGGCCCAGGCCTCGACGATCTGCGCGTCCTTCAGCGCGGGAAAGATCGTCTTCAACTTCGCGAGCGCGCGCGGCGCATGCGCGCGATTCGGCTGCGGCTGCGGATCGCGCGGCTCGATCGGGCCGCCGCCACCGCCGATGCGCGCGCAGGCATCGCGCCACGCCGCCGCATTCAGATGCAGCCGGAACTTCTCGCGCCGCGACCAGAACTCCGGCCAGAACAGGCTCAAGCCGCGCAGATGGCCGAGCGTCAGGTCGACGTCGACCTGCATGTCGTCGGCAAGGTTGATCGTGCCGTTCCTGCGTTGCCGAATGCCGAGGCCGTGGCCCCAGATCGTCGATGCGGACACGTCGGGCAGCACGTTGGTGCGCATGCAGGTGCCGCGCACGGCCTGTTGCGGCAGCCGGATGCCGACGCCGTCGAGCAGCCGGAAGCTGGTCGCGCCGGCCGCGCAGATCACGCGCCGGGTGCGAATCGTGCCGCGCTCGGTCACGACGCCGACGACCGCGCCGCCGGCCGTCTCGATCGCCGTCACGCCGCAGCCTTCGAAGAAACGCGCGCCGGCTTCGTTCGCGCGCGCCGCGAACGCGGCAGCCACGCGGCGCGGCTCGGCCTGCCCGTCGGTCGCCGTATACAGCCCGCCGAGCGTGCGCGCTTGCGTCGCCAGGCCGGTCACGCGCGCGTCGATTTCCGCGCGTGTCAGCGTGCGCGTGTCGAGCCCGTGTTCGCGTGCGACGGCGAGCCATGCCTGGAACGATGCCCAGTCGTCTTCGTTGTCCGCCATATAGAGGCAACCGCCCTGGCGCCATTCAAGATCGAAGCCGAGCGCCTGCTCGAGCCCCTCCCAGATCCGCATACCGGCCATCATCAGCGGCACTTCGGCGGACTCGCGGCCCTGCTGCCGCACGAAGCCCCAGGCACGCGTCGATTGCTGGCCGGCGATGCGCGACTTGTCGAGCACGACGGCCTTCAGGCCGCGCAGGCCGAGGTAATAGGCGGCCGCGCAGCCCATGATGCCGGCGCCGGCGATCACGATGTCGGCTTCGGCCGGAAACGCCGTGTCGGCGTGCGTCAATGCGTCATGCAGCGGATAGGTTGTCGTCATTGTTCTCTGTTGGCGTCGATACGTCGGGCGCAGCCATACACGTTCGCGATGGCGTGCACCGGATCAGGCGGTCGGGTCCCGGACAAGGCTGGCGAATGTGCGGGACGCTCGATGAACGGTCCGGCATCGGCCCTGCCACCGGTCGTTTTGCTCATCGGCCGTCCCCATTTTTTCGCCTTGACGGCGCTATGTTACCGCGCGATAAACTGTACATCCATACAGTATCGCTGCAGTAAAAATGATCCTCCCCCCATTCGATCCCCCGAAGCTGAACGACCTCACCGAATGGTGGACGAAGTGCACCTACGCCGACGTACAGCGCCTGATACTCGAAGTGCAGCACCTTCGCCTGACGCTGTGGGAACTGAAAGCGCACGTCGCGGATGCGTCGCGCCGGATCCGCGTGCTCGATCCGGCCATGCTCGCGCATGGCTCCGCGCTGCGGCGGCTCGGCTATCTGCTCGACAAGGAGATCGAACGCGCGAATCCGATCGGCCGCACGCGCGACGTGTATGCGCCGTTTTCGGATGAGTGGCGCGCCCGCGAAGCGCTGCGCTGTGCATTGCGTGCACGGCCCGAGCCCGCGGAAGCCGGCACGCTCCCGCGCGCGATTCCGGAATTTCAGCGCGTCACCTGGGCGGAGCTTCGCGATCGCTGGCGTCACCTGAGCGACAAGCAATCGACCCGCCAGAACATCGAGCAGCGGATGGTGCTCGAGATCGCGCGCCAGCGATCCGTGGTCCTCGCGCGCGCGAGGAAACTCGTCGATGCCGCGATAGCCGAAGCGGCGGCAGAAGGCAAACAGCTGTTCGCGCTCGATCAACTCAAGCGGCTGCTGTCGGTCGAGCGGGAGGATGGCGAACCGTTCACGTACATGCCGGCGTAGGTCGACAGCATTCGGCTGCCATCGATCGATGGGCGCGCCGGCGCGTGCGTCGATTCATCGGTTCGCACTTCTCAACAGGTGGAACATGGGGGGCCGTGGAATCGACGATCCTGCGGTGCTTCGCCAATGCCATCCACGCCGCGCATTCGGAACGTCCGTCGTGTTTTTCGCCGTGAATGAGCGTGCCCGCCCTGCACGGGCGAACGACGCGCTACGCGTAGCGGCTCAGCCACTCTTCGGAGAACTTCTTCGCATAGGCGACGGCATCCGCTTCGGTATCGAATTCGCCCAGCTTGCGGAATGCCGCCTCGCGGCTGAAACCCAGCTTCGTGACCTCGACCTGGGCGGCGTACTTGCCGTCCTCCGTCACGCGCGGTTCGCAGTTCATCTCGTACCCGCGCATCACAAATTTCTTCTGCATCGCTTCAACACTATTTTGAGACGGCGAAATCGTAGCATGGGCCTGCGCCGCATTCACGCCCGCTCCCGAAACGGGGCAGCATCGCCTTCATTAGAGTAAACCGTCAAACGATCCGCGTATAAGATGCGCTGCGTCGAGCCCGACGCACAACGTCCTGTAAAAATTTGTCGCGCTCAGGATGGCACGATGCCGCGATTCCCATCACGAACGTGCCCTGCTCTGGTGCATTTCGTTGGCAGCGCGATGCGATTCCGTACTGCCGGACGAGGAATCCTGTCCCGGCCCCTCGCGATCCGCGCCTGAAGGTTGCGAACGGGCCAGCAGCGCGCGGCACACGCCGCCGGATCGCGCGTAACGTCGTGACACACCTTTCACAGAAACGCACCTTTCGCGACATGGAATGGCAGTCGTTTTGCGGTAAAGTTATCTTTTCCGCGCGTGGCCGGTCGGCTCGCCCCCTGGACGTCGTCAAGACTGTCCGCCGAGACTGCCGCAAGGCGTCGTTCTGAACGTCACGATCCGTTCCCGTAGCATGACCACTGAAGCAATCACCACGGATTCCCTCGCGGTTGCCGAGCGCGTGCGCGAGCTGATGACTCGCAACGGCATCGGCAAGCGCCAGCAAACCACCGAGCTGTGCCGCATCCTCGACCTGAGCTTTTCGCAAGGTCACCGCAAACTGCGCGGCAGCAGCCCCTGGACACTCGCGCAGATCAAGAAAGTCGCCGAAGCGTACGGCGAGCCCGCCGCTCAACTGTTCGGCGCGCAGACGCTCGACCCCGGCATGGTCGGCGCCTATTCGCAGGAAGCCGTCCTGTACGCCGGTGTCGCCGAAATTCCGTGCACCGCCTGGATCGGCGCGCCGCTCGAAGCCGGCGCACGCCCCGAGTTCGTCGCGTACGAACAGAACGGCCGCTGGCGCGTGCTGCGCCACACGGGCGTGCTGTACCAGAACGCGTACGACGTGCACAAGATCGAGATCTATCCGCGCCGCGCGGAGAGCGACAAGCTCGTCGTCGCGGTGATCGATCCCGATCGCGTCAGCGCGACCGAGCTGTGCCGCTATCTCGAGCGGCAAGGTTTCGCGACGGCCGCATTCGACGGCCTCGCGCCGTTCGTCGACGCGCTGCAGGGCCAGGCGTTCGATGCGGTCGTCACCGAATGGCTGTTCGACGACAGCACGGCCGCCACCGCGATCAAGGCGGTGCGCACGTCCGACAATCCGGGCGCGCCCATCTTCGTGCTGACGGGCGACCTGCTCACGGGCCGCGCGAGCGAAGCGGACATCAGCGAAGTGATCCGCGCATTCGATGTCGTCTGCTACGAAAAACCCGCACGCATGGCGATCCTCAGCGCCGACCTCGCGAAGCGGCTCGCACGCGGGTAATTCCCGCACGCACGCCCCCTCTTTCGCATGGCTGGCGCCCGCGCGGCGCGGCGGCCGTGAACAGGTTCCTCAGTACAATAGCCGGACCCTGTTCACGACCGGCCTCAGCCGCCCGACCTCATGGCCCGCCTCATTCCCGACGACTGGAAAAGCCTCGCCGCCACCGGTGCGGCCGAACGCGAGCGCGAGACGCTTGCCGCCCTTGAACACGCGCTGCCGGACAGCTACACCGTCTATCACGGCGTGCACTGGACGCGTGCCGACCAGGGCTTCTCGGTGTTCGGCGAAGCGGCGTTCGTCGTCGTGAGCCCGTCCGGCCGCGTGCTGCTGATCGAGCAGAAGGCCGGCTTCCTGCGCGAAACGCCGAAGGGGCTCGTGAAGGTCTACCTGCAGAAGGAGCGCAACGTCCCGATCCAGCTTGCGCGCACGCAGGAGACGCTGCATAGGCGCCTGACCGCCGCGCTCGGCGCGGGCGTCTATGGCGTCGAGGCGCTGCTGTACTGCCCCGACTACTCGATCCGCGAGACGGCGATCGCCGGCGTCGCGGCCGACCGCATCGTCGACGCATCGCGCAAGGCGCAGCTCGCGCAGGCGATCCTGCAGATCCTGCCCGAGTACGACGAACCGTTGCCGAACGCCGCGAAGCTGCATCATTTCTTCGCGGACGAGCTGGCGCTTACGCCCGACACGAGCGCGCTCGTCGGGCAGGCCGGCACGCTCGTCACGCGGCTGTCGGGCGGGCTCGCCGCGTGGGCGCGCCAGCTCGAGTTCACGCCGTTCCGCTTGCGTGTGACGGGCACCGCGGGTTCGGGCAAGACGCAGCTCGCCGTGCAGGTGATGCGCGACGCGGTCGCGGCCGGCAAGCGCGTGCTTTACGTATGCTTCAACCGGCCGCTCGCCGACTACATCGCGCGCATCGCGCCGCCCGGCGCGAAGATCGCGAACTACCATCAGCTGTGCGACTGGGTGGCCCGCGACGGCGGCTATACGCCCGACTTCGACGCGCCCGGCGCGTTCGAGCGGCTCGAGGCGCGCTTCGCGGAAGTGCCGGTGCCGGAACGCTGGCGCTTCGATGTGCTGATCGTCGACGAGGGACAGGATTTCCACGCGCCGTGGGCGGCGGCGCTGGAGCGTCTGCTGGCGCCGAACGGTGCATGGTGGTGGCTGGAAGATCCGCTGCAGAACCTTTATCTGCGCGAACCCGTCGCGCTGCCCGGCTGGGTCACGCTGAAGGCGCTGACGAACTACCGCAGCCCGCGCGACCTGCTCGAATTCGTGCGCGACGTGGTCGGCCGCGTCGAGCCACTCGCGGCCGAACTGCGCTCGGGCAGCCCGTTCGACGGTTCCGATCCGTCGGTGTCGTCATACGGGGAAGACGGCGCATCGGGCGACGCGATCGCCGACGCGTGCATCGACGCGACCAAGCGCGCGATCACGCACGCGCTGTCGCTCGGGTTCCGCAAGCAGGACATCGCGGTGCTGTCGTATCGCGGACGCGAAAGCTCGGTGCTCGCGCGGCTCGACCAGCTCGGCCCGCATCGGGTCAAGCGCTTCACGGGCAAGTACGACCTGTTCGGCAACCCTGAATATCGCGAAGGCGACGTGCTGCTCGATTCGATCTATCGCTTCAAGGGGCAGTCCGCGCCGTGCGTGATCCTCACCGAGATCGACTTCGACACGCTCGATGCGCGCGCGGCCCGCAAGCTGTTCGTCGGCGCGACGCGCGCGACGATGAAGCTGCTGCTCGTCGCGTCGGCGCGCTCGGCCGCGCAGCTCACAAGCAGCTGACGCGGCGGTCAGCGGGCGGCGGGGGCGCGTGGAACCGACGCCCCGCCAGCGCGTCACGCGACGCGAAACGCCCCCACCGCCCGGCGCAAGCCGTCGGCCTGCTCCTCGAGCGAAGCGGCGGCGGCGGCCGCCTGCTCGACCAACGCCGCGTTCTGCTGCGACACCTGATCCATCTGCGACACCGCGCGATTCACCTGCTCGATCCCGTCGCGCTGCTCGTTCGACGCGGCCGCGATCTCGGTCATGATGCCCGTCACGCGGCCGATCGCCTGCTGGATGTCCTGCATCGTCGCGCCGGCCACGCCGACCAGCCGCGACCCCGTCGCGACACGCTCGACCGACTCGCCGATCAGCGTGCGGATCTCCTTCGCGGCCGACGCCGAGCGCTGCGCGAGCGTGCGCACCTCGCCCGCGACCACGGCGAAGCCGCGGCCCTGCTCGCCTGCGCGCGCGGCTTCGACCGCCGCATTCAGCGCAAGGATGTTGGTCTGGAACGCGATGCCCTCGATCGTGCCGATGATGTCGGCCACCTTCTGCGAACTCTGGTCGATCTCGTTCATCGTGCCGATCACTTCGCCGACGACCGTCGCGCCGCGCGTCGCGATCTCGCTCGCGCTGTCCGCGCACGCCTGCGCCTCGACCGCGTGATCGGCGTTCTGCTTCACGGTCGCCGTCAGCTGTTCCATGCTCGCGGCCGTCTCCTGCAGCGCGGACGCCTGCTCCTCGGTGCGCTGCGACAGGTCGGTGTTGCCGGCCGCGATCTGGTGCGTCGCGGTCGAGATCGCTTCGGAACCCTGGGTGACCTGACGCACCGTATCGGCGAGGCTGCGCTGCATGCCCGTCACGCCCTTGACCAGCTCGGCCATCTCGTCGCGCGACGACCAGCGCACTTCCGACGTCAGGTCGCCGTCCGACAGGCGGCGGAAATGCGACAGCAGACGGTTCACCGGTTGCGTGATCGCGAAATGCAGACCGATCGCGCAGCCGAGGCACGCGGCGAGACCGAACGCAATGCCGGCGATCGCGCCCGCGCGCATCCACCCGTAATAGGTCTGCGCGGTGTCGTAGACGTCCTTGCCGCGCGCGGCCTGGTACGCGTCGAGCGCATCGGTCGCCTGCGTGAGCGCGACCGACAGCGGCGGCGCGACCGTCATCAGCAGCCGGTCGGCATCGTCGCGATGGCCCGCGCGGATCGCGTCGATCATCGGCTTCAACGCCTGTCCGATCAGCGCCTGGCGCGCGGTGTCGAGCCGCGTCGCGAGCGGGCCTTCGTCGCCATCGTGCGGCATCGTCGCGTAGGTGCGCCACGCGGCGTCGGCCTTCGCGAGATAGTTCTCGGCCTTGCTGACGAGATCGGGCACTTCGGGCGCCTCGGGATGCAGCAGCGCGCGGTCAAGCGTGGTGCGCACGATCGTGAGGTTCAGGTTCGCGGCGGACAGCGCGGTCTTCGCGGCCAGCTCGCGTGTATAGGCTTCATCGAGCGCGCGGTTCGAGCGCTGCATGCCGGTCAGGCCGATCAGGCCCGATACGACGAGCAGCGCGGCAACGAGGCCGAGCGTGGAAAAAATCCGCGTACGGATCGAGAAGCGGGAAAACAGGGCGTTCAGGTTCATGACGGGACGTGAGCGGTAAAGAGTGCCGCGGCAATCGGTCCGCGGCACTCTGGATTACGGTTTGCCTGCAAAAAACTTGAGCCCTGTCCTTTCTCGGGCTGATCGCGATCAATTTTCCGGTCGGCAATCTTCTGTTACCGATGCAACAAATCAAGGCTCGGCAGAAATTGACCAGGCAATGACTTACCTCTATATTCCGGTCAATTCCCTGCCACGGCAGATATCTCGATGAGAACCGATACCCTCCTTGCCCCACCGGCCGCCGAAGCGGCCCGCCGCGACGCACCGACCGGGCTGATCATCGCTGCGCTGCTGCTCGTCATGCTGCTGTCTGCGCTCGACCAGACGATCGTATCGACCGCGCTGCCGACCATCGTCGGCGAGCTCGGCGGCCTCGACCAGTTGTCGTGGGTCGTCACCGCCTACCTGCTGTCGTCGACGGTCGTGCTGCCGCTGTACGGCAAGCTCGGCGACCTGTATGGCCGCAAGATCGTGCTGCAGGCCGCGATCGTGCTGTTTCTCGCCGGTTCCGCGCTGTGCGGCATGGCGCAGGACATGACGCAACTGATCGTGCTGCGCGCGCTCCAAGGGCTCGGCGGCGGCGGGCTGATGGTCGTCACGATGGCCGCGATCGGCGACCTCGTGCCGCCCGACCGCCGGGCGCGCTATCAGGGGATGTTCGGCGGCGTGTACGGCCTCGCGACGATCATCGGGCCGCTGCTCGGCGGCTTCCTGGTCGAACATCTGTCGTGGCGCTGGATCTTCACGATCAACCTGCCGCTCGGTTTCGTCGCGCTCGCGGTGATCGGCATCGCGTTCCGGCCGCACACCGCGCACGTGAAGCACCGGATCGACTACATGGGCGCGGCGTTCCTCGCGACGGCCCTCACCTGCGTGATCCTGTTCACGAGCGAAGGCGGCTCGCTGCTGCCGTGGTCGTCGCCGCAGCTGTGGATGACGCTGGTGCTCGGCATCGTCGCGGTCGGCGGCTTCATCTACGAGGAACGGCTCGCGGCCGAGCCGATCATGCCGCTCGAACTGTTCCGCCAGCGCACCTTCGTGCTGATGAGCCTGATCGGCTTCGTCGTCGGCATCGCGCTGTTCGGTTCGGTCACGTTCATTCCGCTCTATCTGCAGGTCGTGAAGGGCTCGACGCCGTCGCAGGCCGGGATGCAGCTGCTGCCGATGATGGGCGGGATGCTCGCGATGTCGGTCGCGAGCGGCCGGCTGATCTCGCGGCTCGGCACGTATCGGCCGTTCCCGATCGCGGGGACGCTGATCGGCGGCATCGCGATGGCGCTGTTGTCGACGCTGTCGCTCGACACGCCGCTGCACACGATGTACGCGTACATGGCGCTGCTCGGGATCGGGCTCGGCATGGTGATGCCGGTGCTCACGCTCGCGGTGCAGAACACCGTCGAATTCCGGCACATGGGAGTCGCGACGTCGGGCGCGACGCTGTTCCGCTCGATCGGCGGCTCGCTCGGCGTCGCCGCCTTCGGCGCGCTGTTCTCGCACGGGCTGCAGTCGCGGATCACGCAGGCACTGCC
Source organism: Burkholderia sp. BCC1638 (assembly GCF_902833195.1). Classification (NCBI taxonomy): domain Bacteria; kingdom Pseudomonadati; phylum Pseudomonadota; class Betaproteobacteria; order Burkholderiales; family Burkholderiaceae; genus Burkholderia; species Burkholderia sp. BCC1638. The sequence goes on along the minus strand of NZ_CADFEC010000012.1, from coordinate 115,463 downwards.
GGCCGGCACGGAGCTGCCGCCCGCCCTCGGTCCGGCGGCCGTGCACCAGTTGCCGGATGCGGTGCGCGACGCGTACCTGCATGCGTTCGCCGGGTCGCTGCACGTGGTGTATCTCTCGGCCGCGGGCGTGATCGCGATCGCCTTCGTGCTCGCGTGGTTCGTCGAGAGCGCGCCGCTGCGCAAGCATCACTGATCGGCGGGCACGCAGCGGCACCGTGGCTCCGCCGCCAGCCCGCCGAGACGACCGTTCACGGACGCGTGGTCCGCCGTCACGGCACCAGCACCACCCCGCCCGTCGTCTGTCGCGACTCCAGCAAGCGATGCGCGTCGGCCGCCTGCTCCAGCGGCAGCCGCGCGCCGATCTCCACGTGCATCCCGCCCGCGAACCGCTCGAGCGTCGCGTGCGCCGCCTCGCGATACCCCGCCACGTCACGCGCGATGAAGCCCAGCACGCTCGGCCGCGCCAGCGCGATCGAGCGGGCCGGGCCCAGTTCGTCGAGGTCGATCGTTTGCCGGGCGCCGATCGCGGCAACCTGCCCGATGCTCGCGACCATCCCGAACGGCCGGACCGCGCCGAGCGTACGCGTCAGCACATCGCCGCCGATCCCGTCGATCGCATAGTCGACGCCCTCGCCGCCGCCGAACGCACGGGCCGCCGCGACGAAATCCGCCTCGCGATAGTCGACCACCACTTCCGCCCCACGCGCGCGCACCAGTGCCGCCTTCGCGGCCGAGCCGACCGTGCCGATCACCCGCGCGCCGAGCGCGCGCGCCCACTGCGTCGCCAGCAACCCGACGCCGCCGGCCGCCGCGTGCACGAGGACGGTGTCGCCGGCCGCCACCTGGCGCACGCGGTGCAGCAGCATGTAGACCGTGATGCCTTTCAGCAGCCCGGCCGCGACCGCGTCGTCGCTCACGCCGTCGGGCACCGGCACCACGCGCTCGGCAGGCAGCGTGCGCACGCTCGCGTAGCTGCCGGTCGGCAGCCCCGCATACGCGACGCGCTGGCCCGGCACCAGCCCCGTCACGCCGGGCCCGACCGCATCGACCACGCCGGCTGCCTCGACACCGAGCGCGTCCGGCAGGGCCGGCAACGGATGCGCGCCGGTCCTGAAATAGATGTCGACGAAATTCACGCCGACGGCGGTCTGGCGAATCCGCACCTCGCCCGCGCCGGGCGGCACCACAGGCGCATCGAAGCGGCGCAGCACGCCGGCGTCGCCGTAGCGGTCGATCCCGATCCGGGTGGCGGTGGCAGTTTGGGTCATGACGTTCCTCGCAATCGAATGATGTGACACGATCATCGCATCGTGCATAATCGATCGGAATTCCCGTTTCACGCCCATCTACCGTGCAAAATTCGACCGATCCGACGCCGGCGTCCGCGCCGCCGATGAGCTGGGACGACCTCCGCTATTTCCTGGCGGTGATGCGCGGCGGCAGCCTGTCGGCCGCCGCGCGGGCGCTGCAGGTGCAGCACTCGACGGTCGCCCGGCGCATCGATGCGCTGGAGTCCGCGCTCGGCATCCGGCTGTTCGACCGGCTGCCGCGCGGCTGGCCGCCGACCGACGAAGGCCTGCACCTCGCCGAGCATGCCGCGCGCGTCGAAGCCGACGTGCATGCGTTCGCGCGCGCCGCGCAGGGGGCGGCGGCGCTCGACGGTGTCGTGCGCGTGTCGGCGTCGCCGGTGTTCGCGAGCCACTTTCTCGCGCCGCGGCTCGCCCGCGCGCAGCGCGCATGGCCCGCGCTGCGGATCGACCTGATGGGCGAAATGCACGCGGCCAATCTGTACGCGCGCGAAGCCGACCTCGCGGTGCGCCTGTCGCGGCCGAGCGAGCCGGGGCTGGCGGCGCGCCGACTCGGCACGATGCGCTTCGCGCTGTGCGCATCGCCCGACTGGGCCGCCGCGCCGCCCGACACCTGGGCATTCCTCGGCTACGACGACGCACTCGCGCAAATGCCGCAGCAGCAATGGCTCGAACGCTTCGCGGCCGGGCGCCGCTTCGCGTTCATCGCCAACGACCTCGCCGCGCTGCATCGTGCGTGCGTGGCCGGCGCGGGCGTCGCGTTGCTGCCGCGCTTTCTCGTCGACACGTCGGCGACGGTGGCGGACGCGGACGCGGGCACGCCGGCTTTGGCCGATCCGTCGCTGTCGACCGCCGCCGCGCTCGTCGAGTTGACGTCCGCGCCCCGTTGCGATGTCGAGCGCGAGATCTGGCTCGTCGTGCACCCGGACGTGCGGCGTTCGCCACGCGTGCAACGCGTCGCGGATGCCATCGCCGACGCGGTTCGCGACGCGGACGGCCATTTGTAGGCTCGGCTTCTCCTGACCGCGCAACGCGACCCATGCCTTTACGGCGCCGCCTCGCGGCGGGCATAGTAACGGTTTCGTCCGCCCGCTCCGCCACCATGCCCGCCGCCCCCGCCTGCGTCGTCCGCGACGCGACCGATGCCGATCTTGCCGCCATTCACGCGATCTACGCACATCATGTGCGCCACAGCGTCGCGTCGTTCGAGGAGACGCCGCCCGACGTCGACGAACTGCGCGCGCGCCGCGACGCGGTGCTGCGTCACGGGCTGCCCTATCTCGTCGCGGAATGCGACGGCCGCATCGCCGGCTACGCGTATGCGACGCCGTATCGCACGCGCAGCGCGTACCGCCATACGATCGAGGATTCGATCTACATCGACGACGCGCAGCGCGGCCGCGGCATCGGCCGCGCGCTGCTCGCGGCGCTGATCGCGCGGTGCGAGACCGGCCCGTGGCGGCAGATGATCGCGGTGATCGCCGACGGCGGCAGCGGCGGCTCGACGTCGCTGCACAGCGCATTCGGTTTCGAGCCCGCGGGCGTGCTGAAAGCGGTCGGGTTCAAGCACGGCCGCTGGATCGATACCGCGCTGATGCAGCGCGCGCTCGGCGACGGCGCACGCACCCTTCCCGCCTCGCCCGAGCCTGTCGCGTCGCGCTAGAATGGCCGCATGCCAAAACAGACTCAAACCATGCCAGACGAGGCCGCACCGGATTCACGCAACGAGTACACGGTCGACGAACTCGCGCGCGTGTCCGACACGACCGTGCGCAACGTCCGTGCATACCAGGATCGCGGACTGCTCGCACCGCCCGAGAAGCGCGGGCGCGTCGGCATCTACGACGACACGCACGTCGCCCGCCTGAAGCTGATCAACCACCTGCTCGCGCGCGGCTACACGCTGTCGAACATCCAGGACCTGATCATGGCGATCGACGAAGGTCACGACCTGCGTTCGATTCTCGGCCTTGAAAACGCGATCGGCGGCCGCTGGTCGCACGAACTGCCGAAGACCTATTCGCTCGCGCAACTCGCGCAGATGTTCGGCCCGCAGACGGCGTCGCAACTGTCGCGCGTGACCGAACTCGGTCTGCTCGAACGGCGCGGCCTGTCGTTCGTCGCGAAAAGCCCCGCGCTGCTCGAAGCAGCCGCCGCGATGACGAAGGAAGGCATCCCGCCGCGCGAGCTGCTCGACGTGATCAGCCTCGCGCGGCCGCATTTCGACGCGATCGCGCGGCTGCTCGTCGATCTCGTCGTGAAGCGCCTCGACCGCTACGACGCCGGCACGCTGCCGCCGGTCACCGACGTGCCCGCGCTCGTCGACGCGATCTGGCGCCTGCGCCCGCTCGCAGCCGTGTTCGTCGAAGGCGAGACGAACCGCGCGCTCGAGACCGCGGCAAGCGCCTATCTCGGCGGCCGCGTCGCGACGATCCTCGACAAGAAGCTCAGCGACGAAGCCGCGCGTCAGGCCGGCACGCCGGATCCGCAAGACGGCGGCGACAAAGCATAGGACCGCCGGCGTCATATTCATATCGGCAATGCTTGGTTTGCGGGCTCGACCGCCCATGCGACGATTCTTCCAACCGAGCGGCACGCGCCGCTCCCCGAAGACGTTTCGCATGGAGTCCGTTCGATGATTCGTTTCACCCGCTGGATCACCCGCGCCGCCGCGACGGCGCTCGTCGCCGCCGCAGCCACGTCGGCGTTCGCGCAGGGCGGCGCCGACAAGGTCGTGCGCATCGGTTATCAGAAGGCCGGCCTGCTGTCGGTCATCAAGGCGCAGGGGTCGCTCGAAGCGCGCCTCAAGCCGCTCGGCTACAACGTCCAGTGGTTCGAATTCCCGGCCGGCCCGCAACTGCTCGAGGCGCTGAACGCGAACAGCATCGACTTCGGCTATACGGGCGCGCCGCCGCCGGTGTTCGCGCAAGCGGCCGGCGTGCGCTTCGTGTACGTCGGCGCGGAACCGCCGTCACCGCACAACGAAGCCGTGTTCGTGAAAGCCGATTCGCCGGTCCGCTCGCTCGCCGACTTGCGCGGCAAGAAGGTCGCGCTGCAGAAAGGCTCGAGCGCGAACTACCTGCTGCTCGAAGCGCTGAAAAAGGCCGGCGTGCGCTACGACGAAATCCGCCCCGTGTACCTGCCGCCCGCCGACGCGCGCGCCGCGTTCGAGAGCGGCAACGTCGACGCGTGGGCCGTGTGGGACCCGTACTACGCAGCCGCGCAGAATTCGCTGAAGATCCGCACGCTGTCCGACTACACGGGCCTCACGCCCGCGAACAACTTCTACGAGGCGACCCGTGATTTCGCGGAGCAACATGCCGACGTGGTCGGCGCAATCCTGAAGCAGGCGCGTGAGACGGGGCTGTGGGTCAACGGGCACCCGGCCGAAACCGCCGCGCTGATCGCGCCGAAGGTCGGGCTGCCGCTGCCGCTCGTGGAAACGTGGCTCAAGCGTGTGCCGTTCGGTGCGGTGCCGGTCGACGAGAAGATCGTCGCGGTGCAGCAGGGGGTGGCCGATGCGTTCTACGCCGCGAAGCTGATTCCGCAGAAGCTGAGCGTCGCGGATAACGCGTGGACGGACAAGCGCGTGACAACTGCGCTGGCGGCGAAGTAACGCGCGGCGCGCTGCTCATTCGGAACAGGCCGACGGGTGCCCTGCCCGTCGGCCTTTTTTCGTTCTTTTCGGATTTTTTGGGGAGGGAAATGTCGGGCACACTGGTGGCGTTCGGCCATCTATCCGCACTTTAGAACTGCCATTCAGACATCGATTCCACGCAGTCAATCGACGCTCGCGTTCGCGACCATCGGACGACTGCCATCTACTCCAGGAACGCACATCGGAAGTCATGCATCAGGCTACAACCAGGGTCGGAGTGTTTCTCTCCGCGTCGGCTATGCGTCGGGCCAGACTTCCTGGCCTTCAAACGGACTGCCAAGTAACACAGTTACAAGATAACCATTGACTCCGGAATCGCCGGAAGTTAGTGTGTACGCCGAAGTCCAAGAAGTCCGATTGCTGTTCATCAATTTCTCGCTCCCCCAGCGGTATTCGTTGTCCTCTCCCTCCTTGACGCTTCAAGCGCTCTTCAACAGAGCTGATCTTCGTATTGTTTTCTCAAGGAATTATCATGGATACCGGTATCGTCAAGTGGTTCAACGACAGCAAAGGCTTTGGCTTCATCACGCCGGACAAGGGCGGTGACGACCTTTTCGCTCACTTCTCCGAAATCCGAGCCGACGGCTTCAAGACGCTCGCTGAAAATCAAAAAGTAAGCTTCGAAACGAAGCAAGGCCCGAAGGGTCTGCAAGCGGCCAACATCACGCCGCTGTAAGTTTGAAGGGCCCGGCCTCCCGCGACGGATGCCGGGTCGCAGCGACACCCTCACGGAGCATCGTCTCCTAAAGTTGGCGCGAACGCTCTTGGCTGCATCTGCTTGTTCAGCATGCTTGCCACGCGCCACATGCCTCGTTGCACTTCACTCTCCCCTCCGGCAGCAACGCCTTTTTTGCGCTTTCCGATTGCTTTAGATTCAGCTCGCAATGGCTTCGAATCGGTGCACATTTCGCACGGCACGCGCGCACTCGAACATCATTAAAATTAAAATGCAAAACAAACGAATTCAACAGTACAACGGCTATGCCGTCCAACCTTCGGCGCATCGCTTGCCCGACGGTAGCTTTTCATCCAACCTGCTGCTCGAACGCACGGATAGTTCGTACGGCGAAGGCCGCTACCAATTCTATTCACTCGATTACTTCCCGAGCGAAAAACAGGCGCTGCAACACTCGGCACGCTGGGCACGCAACTGGGTCGACACACGGGGTTAATGGCAACGCCATGTAAATCGGGAAGCACCCTCCACGGGACATGCGCGACAAGCATTCCACCCACCGCCATTAATCCGCCGCAGTTGCGCGCAACCCATGAAAGAAGGCCGGCTGCCCGCCGGCCTTCTGCATTGCATCGCCGTGCCCACCGACCTTCCCCGCTTCAACGCCCCGCCACCTTCTTCTGCCGCCACAGACACAGCAAATCACACGCGACATGCGCAGCGGCGATTGCGGTGATGTCCGCGTGATCGTAAGCAGGCGCAACCTCGACGACATCCGCGCCGACCAGATTCACCGCACCGAGCGCGCGCACGATCGCGAGCGCCTGCGCGGACGACAACCCGCCCGCGACCGGCGTCCCCGTGCCGGGCGCGAACGCCGGATCGAGACAGTCGATATCGAACGTCAGGTACGCGGGCCGCGCGCCGACGATGTCGACGATCCGCTCCACCGCCGCGCGCGGGCCATGCTCGTGCACCCATACGGCATCGAGCCGCTCGATCCCGAGGAAATCGTCGTTCCACGTGCGGATGCCGACCTGCACCGACGTCGCCGGATCGATCAGCCCTTCCTTCACCGCCTTGTAGAACATCGTGCCGTGATTGAGGCTGTCCGGCTCGTCGTCGGCCCACGTATCGCAGTGCGCATCGAAGTGGATCAACGACAACGGCTTGCCGTAGCGCTCCGCGTGCGCGACCAGTAGCGGATACGTGATGTAGTGATCGCCGCCAAGCGTCAGCATCTTCGCGCCCGAGCGCAGGATCGTGCGCGCATGCTCGACGATCGCCGGCTTGATCGACAGCGGGTTGTGCGCGTCGAACCAGCAATCGCCGTAATCGACGGCCGCGAGATCGTCGAACGGATTGAAGCCCCACGGATACGGATGGAGCTCCGCGAGCTGCACGCTCGCCGCGCGGATCGCGGCCGGCCCGAGCCGCGCGCCCGAGCGATAGGTCGTCGCGAGGTCGAGCGGCACGCCGGAAATCGCGACGTCAACGCCGTCGAGCACGCGCGAATAGTTGCGGCGCATGAACGACAGTACGCCCGCATAGGTGTTTTCGATCGAGGAGCCGTATGGCGTCGTGCGACGGATCGCGCCGTCGCCGTGGAGCAGTTCGGTCATGTCGAACCTGTTGATCATGAAGACCGGGCCCAGCCACTGCATCGGGTGCGCTGGCGGGACCCGGCACGGATTCATTGAAAACGCGGCGGCATGCGCTCGTCGGGCGCGGCCGTCGCGCCGGCCTGCGAACCCTGTAGCGCGGCCGGGCGGGACAACGTCGATACGCGGCGATGATAGCAAGCCGAAATCTCGGCGTTGCCCCGGTTCGACCGGGGCAAACGCATCGGAACAACCGGCGCGGCGGCAGGTGCGCCGCCGCCGCATGCCCCGAACCGGCACCGCCTCATCGCCGCACCGTCGCACCGTCGCCATGCCGCGCCTAGAAGGATTCGCCGGTTTTTACCCGCCCGTTCTTCCGGATAATGGCCTGCAGCCGCGCCCACGCCGGCGCGCCGTCCGCCGCGGACAACAACAATCCGGAGACACCCGCCTTGATCGCCATGCTTCCCGCCACCTATCGCCGGCTCTGGCCGCTCGCGGTCGCCGCCGCGCTGCTGTACGGCCTGTCGCTCGCCGCCGCGCCCTATCCCGGCCAGGCCGTCGCGAAAGCCGCGATGGGCATCCTGCTGCTGGCAGCCGGCAGCACCTGCGCGGCACCGCGCGAACGTGCGTGGCTGTGCGCGGCGCTCGCCACGGCCGTGCTCGGCGACGTGCTGCTCGCGCTGCCCGACTGGCCGCTGTCGTTCGTCCTCGGCCTCGGCGCGTTCCTGCTCACGCATCTGTGTTATTGCGCGATCTTCGTGCACTGGCGCGCGCGGCCGCACGGCTGGCGCATCCTCGCGCTGATCGGGCTGTGGATCGCCGCGCCGACGTTCTACGCGGCATTTCTTCCGCACCTGGGCGAGCTGCTCGCGCCGGTCGCCGTCTATATGCTCGTGCTGTGCGCGATGGCGAGCTTCGCGCTCGCGGCCCGCACGCACGGCCCGCTGATCGCCGTCGGCAGCCTGATCTTCGTGGGCTCCGACACGCTGATCGGCGTCGGGCGCTTCCTCGGCGGCTTTCCCGGCATCGACTACCTGATCTGGGGCCTCTATGCGCTCGCGCAGGTCACGATCGTCGCCGGGGTTTTCCATGAGACGGCCGCCCGCCCGTTCCGTCTCCGATAGTGTTTCAAACAGGCCGCCGTGCGTCGGCGGCCTCGTCTCCCGCCTCTCCCGCCCTGCCGACGGCCGTTTCCACACATTCCGCAATGCGGAAACCGCTCCGTTCCAAACCCCGCTGAGCCTTTTCCCACATGGTTTCCGGCCCTTAGAGCGCCGCTTCTAGCCTCTTGCGGTTTCCGGGTTCACCCACTATCGTTACATCAAACAATGTAACATTCGAAAATGAGCCAAATCGGAGACACCCGGATGAATGCTCGCACGTTGCCTTTCGGCCCGCCCGGCCACGACAGCCCGGACGAAACCACCGACATCGCCATCATCGGCACCGGCTTCGCCGGTCTCGGGATGGCCATTCGCCTGCGGCAGACAGGCGTGACCGACTTCGTCGTGCTCGAGAAGGCGGCGTCGGTCGGCGGCACATGGCGTGACAACCATTACCCCGGGTGTGCCTGCGACGTGCAATCGCACGTCTACTCGTTCTCGTTCGCGCCGAACCCGCGCTGGACGCGCATGTTCGCGCCGCAGCCGGAGATCCGCGCCTACCTGGAAGACTGCGTGCAGCGCTTCGGCGTCGGCCCGCACCTGCGCCTGAACCACGAGCTGCAGCGCGCCGAATACGACGAGGCCGCGCAACGCTGGCGCCTCACGTTCGCGAACGGCAAGCGGCTGTCGGCACGCGTGCTGGTGTCGGGGATGGGCGGGCTGTCGCGCGCCGCGCTGCCGGCGATTCCCGGTGTCGAGAACTTCAAGGGGCGCGCGTTCCATTCGCAGCAGTGGGATCACGACTACGCGCTCGAAGGCAAGCGCGTCGCGGTGATCGGCACCGGCGCGAGCGCGATCCAGTTCGTGCCGCAGATCGCACCGCGCGTGAAGGAACTCGCGCTGTTCCAGCGCACGCCGCCGTGGATCATGCCGAAGCCCGACCGCAACCTGACCGGCTTCGAGAAATGGCTGTTCCGCACGCTGCCGTTCACGCAGAAGGCGGTGCGCAGCAGCATCTACTGGATGCTCGAATCGCGCGTGCTCGGCTTCGCAATCCATCCGTCGCTGATGAAGAACGTGCAGAAGCTCGCGCTGCGCCATATCCGCAAGCAGATTCCCGATCCGGAACTGCGCAAGACCGTCACGCCGAACTACACGCTCGGCTGCAAGCGCGTGCTGATCTCGAACGACTACTACCCGGCACTGTCGCGCAAGAACGTCGACGTGATCACGACCGGCATCGACCATATCGAAGCTGACGCGGTCGTGACGACCGACGGCCGCCGCCATGAAGTCGACTGCCTGATCTACGGTACGGGCTTCCAGGTCGCCGATCCGTTTCCGCGCGGCGCGATCATCGGCCGCGGCGGCCTCGACATCGTCGACGCCTGGCGCGACGGCGCGCACGCGTATCTCGGCACGACGCTGCCGGGCTACCCGAACTTCTTCATGATCGTCGGCCCGAACACCGGCCTCGGCCACAACTCGATGGTGTTCATGATCGAGTCGCAGATCGAATACATCCTCGGCGCGCTGAACGCGATGCACCGCGAACGCGCGGATGCGATCGAGGTGCGCCCGCTCGTCGAAGCGCAGTTCAACAGCGACCTGCAGGGCAAGCTGAAGAAGGCGATCTGGTCGACGGGCGGCTGCAAGAGCTGGTACCTCGATCCGCGCACCGGCAAGAACACGACGCTGTGGCCGGGCTTCACCTGGCGCTTCCGCCAGGCGACCGCGCACTTCTCGATCGCCGATTACCACGCGTATCGCGCGCCGCACCACGACACGAGCGCGCGGCCCGCCGTCGCGCCTGCCGCTTCCGCTTCCGCCGAAGCGGCCTGAGTCAGACAAGGAGCCACCGACATGAGAGATTTCGCCAACAAGGTCGCCGCGATCACGGGCGCGGGCTCGGGCATGGGCCGCTCGCTCGCCGTGCAACTCGCGCAGGCCGGCTGCCACGTGTCGCTCGCCGACAAGAACGGCGTCGGCCTCGCCGAAACCGAACGGATCGTCCGCGCGATCGCGCCAAACGTGCGCGTGTCGACGCACGTGCTCGACGTCGGCGACCGCGACGCGATGTTCGCGTGGGCCGACGACACCGCGCAGGAACACGGCAAGGTCAACCTGATCTTCAACAACGCGGGCGTCGCGCTGTCGAGCACGATCGAAGGCATGGAATACGGCGATCTCGAGTGGATCGTGAACATCAACTTCTGGGGCGTCGTGCACGGCACGAAGGCGTTCCTGCCGCACCTGAAGGCATCGGGCGACGGTCACGTGATCAACACGTCGAGCATCTTCGGGATCTTCGCGCAGCCGGGGATGAGCGGCTACAACGCGACCAAGTTCGCGGTGCGCGGCTTCACCGAATCGCTGCGGCAGGAACTCGACATGATGAAGTGCGGCGTGTCGGCCACCTGCGTGCATCCGGGCGGCATCCGCACCAACATCGCGCAATCGAGCCGCGTCGCGAAGAACATGGTCGGCTTCATCGTTGAGAGCGAGCAGCAAGGCAAGGACAGCTTCGAGAAGTTCTTCATCACGACCGCCGACGACGCCGCGCGCACGATCCTCGCCGGCGTGCGCAAGAACAAGCGCCGCGTGCTGATCGGCCGCGACGCGAAAGCCGCGGACTGGATGGCGCGCACCCTGCCGGCCGCGTACCAGGCGCTCGTCGTGCTCGCGACGCGCCGCGAGGCCGCGAAGGCCCGCCGCGCGGCTGCCCGCTACGGCGCGCCGGCGGCCGCGCCGCTTCACGCCACCTACAACAATGCAGGCAATCAGGGAGGAGAACAATCATGACGACCCCGAACATGATGCCGGTACGGCGCGACATCCGTTTCGCGCTGCCGCCCGAACGCGCGAAGGACTGGCACGTCCAGGGCGTGCCCGTCACGCACTTCATGAACGCGCTGTCGCTGCTGTTCCCGGCCGGCGAGCGCTTCTTCATGGATTCGGTGCGCAATTACCGCGACCGCATCGAGGATCCGGAGCTGAAGAAGCAGGTGCTCGGCTTCATCGGCCAGGAAGCGATGCACACGCGCGAGCACATCGATTACAACGACCTGCTGCAGTCGTCCGGCCTGCCCGCGCACAAGCTCGACAAGCGGCTGTGGACGATCCTCGGCTTCTTCAAGAAGACGCTGCCGCATTCGATGCAGCTCGCGATCACGATCGCGCTCGAGCACTACACGGCGATCCTCGCGAACCAGCTGCTGTCGGGCCACGAACACCGGATTGACGGATCGGTCGAAGGCTATCAGCAGATGTGGATGTGGCACGCGATGGAGGAAACCGAGCACAAGGCGGTGTCGTATGACGTATGGAACGCCGTGATGAAGCCTGGCCTCGGCAGCTACCTGCTGCGCACGGGCACGATGCTGACGACGACGGTATTGTTCTGGACGATCGTGTTCGACTTCCACGTTCGCCTGATGCGCGCGCACCGTCGCGAACACGGCAGATTCGGCGGCATGTGGCGCCTCGTGAAGTATCTGTACAGCCCGAGGACCGGCGTGTTCCCGAGCATCGCGCGCGAATGGCTCGACTACTTCCGCCCGGGCTTCCATCCATGGGACCACGACAACCATCAGTACCTGCAGGGGCTCGACACGCTGCTCGCGAACATCGACGCGACCAACGCGCGCCATGCCGCGCAGGCCGCCCCGCGCCGCGTGCCGCTGCATCCGGTTCCGCAGGCATGACGTCATGGCGCGCGCACACGAGATGCTGACCGTCCGCTCCGGCGACGTGAAACTCGCCGTCTACGTCAGCGGACCGCGGCGCGCGCCGCCGCTGATCCTCGTGCACGGTTATCCCGATTCGGCGACCGTGTGGGCATCGGTCCGCGCGCGGCTCGCGAAGCGCTATCGCGTGATCGCGTACGACGTGCGGGGCGCCGGCGCGTCCGATGCGCCGCGCCGCCGCGCGGACTACACACTTGCGCGGCTCGCGGAAGACCTGAAGGCGGTGGCCGACGCGACCTGCGGCAACCGGCCGTTCCATCTGGTCGGTCACGACTGGGGGTCGATCCAGTGCTGGGAGGCCGTGACCGATCCCGCGTTCCGCGGCCGGATCGCGTCGTACACGTCGATCTCCGGCCCGTGCCTCGACCACGTGTTCCGCGCGAAAATGCGGCTCCGGCAAAGCCTGAAGTCGTGGTACATCGCGTTCTTCCACCTGCCGGTCGTGCCGTCGCTGGTGTGGCGCCTCGGCGGCGCCGCGCTGTGGCCGCGCTGGCTGCAGCTGACCGAGCGCGTGCGGCCGGAGCGCGACCCCGCGCAGTTGAAGAACGCGCTGAACGGGTTGCAGCTTTACCGCGCGAACTTCCTCGCGCGGGCGAGAAAGCCGCGCGAGCGGTATGCGCAGGCGCCGGTGCAGATCCTCGTGCCGGTGCGGGACCGCTACGTGACGCCCGAAATGTCGATCGATCTCGATCGCTGGCTCGGCGAGCACGTACGCGAGGAAATCGACGGCGCGCACTGGATCGTCATGCGCAATCCGGAGTTGATCGCGGCGCGGATCGACCGGTTCGCGGCGGCGCATGAAAGGCCGGCGGTCGCGAACGCCACGGTTCAACGCCCCGTCAGCGCGGGCAGGCGCTTGAACAGCGTTTCGTAATCGATCACGAGCCCATCGGCGTCGATGTCCATCTCCGCCGTGAAGTTCCGGAAAATGCCTTCGTAGCGGTAGCGCCGGCCAGGCTCGATGCACGTATACGCCTGCTTGACCGGCGTCACCTTCAGGTCCGGCGTCGAGACGTATGCGACGTCGATCGGCCGCCGCTCGCCGCGCGCAAGACCAAGGCGGCCGATCGGCAGCGAGTTCGTGAACGGCGTCGCCGCGATGTCGATGTCGACGCAGCCGTCCAGTTCAGGCAGCGCACGGCCTGACCCGTCGCGCCAGTGCCCGGCGCCGTCCCCGTGCAGCTCCAGCGTGCCGCCGCCCATCACCTTGAGCACCGCGTACGTCACGCGCCAGTGCGGATCGCACTCGACACGATACGCGAGCCCGTATGCGCAGCCGTACCGCTGGCCGACCACCGCGCTTTCGACGACGATGCCGCCGCCACTCCGGTCGAACGTCAGATGTTCGACTCCGTCGCCCTCGAGCGACGCCCAACGCACCTCGCGCATTCCTTCGCCTCCCGGTTGGTCCGATGCAGGGGATCGTCGCACGAATCCCGATCGAAGAAGTGAACCACGACGCGTACCTGGGCCAAAAGAACCGGCCATTGCCCGAACTCACTTCCGAAACCGCAATTCGCCCGAAAACGCCAATGCGGCAGCCCCCGAACATCGCCATTCCCCAATTCGGGGCATCCGCCACAAATCCTGACTATCCAGAATTCCCTATTCCGGTGCACGGGATTGTGTCCTATGCTCGCGGCTCATCCTGCTCCACCGCCGCCATGCCTACCGCCCGCCCTGCCTCGCCGTCGATCGACCTGCGCACCCTGCTGCGCGGCATCGGGCAGATCGTCCTGCAGGCGAATGCAGTCACCGGAGCCCTGCTGCTCGCCGCGCTGGCGCTGACCGACTTGCGGCTTGCGTCCGCGGCGCTGGTCGGCTCGGCCGCCGCCAGCATGACCGCCGTGCTCACGGGCACGGAGCGCCGCGACGTCGAACAGGGGCTTCACGGCTTCAACGGCGCGCTCGCCGCGCTGATCGCCGTGCTGTTCGCCCCGTCTTCGCTTGCCGCCATCGCGCTGGTGCCGGTGGTCTCGATCGGCGCGGCGCTCGTGCAGCGCGCGATGCGCGTGCCGCTCGCCCGCTGGCGTCAGTGCCCATATTCGAGCCCGTGCCTCGTCATCACCGCGCTGTGGCTACCATTTGTCGCGCCGCAGCATGCGGGCGACGCGACGGCAGGTGCACCTCTTACGCTGCCTTCCCTCCCCGATGCGCTGCTTTCGGGCATCGCACAGACCACCTTCGCGCAAGGCCCGTGGGCAGGCATGCTGATCGTCGCCGGCCTCGCCGTCGCGTCGCGTCGCGCGGCCGCCTTTGCGCTCGGCGGCGCGATCGTGTCGACGGTGCTGCTGGTCGCGTCCGGCGCGAACGGCACGTCGTTCGCCGACGGCCTGCTCGGCTTCAACGGCGCGCTCGCCGCGCTTGCGCTGATGCCGCGCGGCCCGCGCGCGGCTTTCGCGGCCGCCGCACTCGCGGCGCTGCTCCAGTGGCTTGCGACGCGCGCGGGCCTCCCCGCGTTCACGGCCCCGTTCGCACTCGCGTCATGGATCACAGTGCTCGTCACGCGCCGCTTCACCCTCGGAGAACCCGATGTCGTCATTCGCACACCGTCCTGACACCGTGAAGCCCGGCGGCCCGATCTCGGACGCCGAACGCCGGCTGCGCGTCGATCTCGCCGCCGCGTATCGCCTCGTCGCGCTGAACGGCTGGGACGACCTGATCTACACGCATCTGTCCGCGACGGTGCCGGGCGAGCCCGGGCATTTCCTGATCAACCCGTTCGGCCTCACGTTCGACGAGGTCCGCGCTTCGAATCTCGTGAAGATCGACCTGGCCGGCAACCGGATCGGCGACGGCGAACACGCGGTCAACGTGACCGGCTTCGCGCTCCACGCGGCCGTGCATGCCGCGCGGCCGGACGCCGTCTGCGTGATGCACCTGCACAATACGGCCGGCATCGCCGTGTCGATCCAGCGCGACGGGCTGCTGCCCGCGTCGCAGCACGCGCTGCGGTTTCACGGCGATCTCGGGTATCACGACTACGAGGCGCTCGCGTTCTCGCCGGCCGAAGGCGCGCGGCTGACCGCCAGCCTCGGCGCGAAATCCGCGATGCTGTTGTGCAACCACGGCACGCTGACGGTCGGCCGGACCGTTGCCGAGGCGTATGTATTGATGGATACGCTGATCAAGGCCTGCGACATCCAGATACGCGCGCAGGCAGGCGGCGGGCCGCTCGTGCTGCCCGAGCCGGCCGTCGCGGACCGCACGGCCGAGCAGTTGCGCGACGGCGGCGCGATCGAGGGCGAACTGGAATGGCCGGCGCTGCTGCGCCGCCTCGACCGGATCGATCCGTCGTATCGCGACTGACGGCGCAATCGCCACTCTCCCGACGAATCGTTCACCCCCAACCATCGGAGCATTCAGTCATGCCGACTTTCAATATCCAGTTGTTCGAAGGCCGCACGGTCGAGCAGAAGCGCGCGTTCGTCGAAGCGATCACGCGCGTCACGTGCGAGACGCTCGGTTGCGACCCGGGCTCGGTCGACATCATTCTCGCCGACGTGAAGAAGGAAAACTGGGCGACGGCCGGCAAGCTGTGGAGCGACGCCAAATAAGATTCGAGGCAATTTCAAGAGGTGGTGGTCGCCGAGTTTCTCCAAAACCTATCCAAAATCAGCGACCGCAGATATTGATCTCAGTCCGCTCGCGCCCTCAACTGTCTCGATACAACGCAGGCATCTTGGCAGACTGTGACAGTGCTTGTGCGAATTCCGCCTCACACTGCTCGGTATAGAGGCATGCTGCAGCGACCGGATCTCATGGAGGGTCAAAAGTGGCTTGCCTTCCGAAACCTCGACTTCCACCGCATCGCGCAATACTGCGAACCCCGTGCTAATGTATGACATTGGTGGCTGAACGCTCGGCTTCGAGATGCCTGCACGCCCTCTCGTCCCGTCGATTGTTGGATCGGAAGGAACCCGATCTGAATCTGGCTGTTCCGTCTTCCAGATATCTTGCCGGCGCTAACCACTCACAAGCGCGAGCATCGTCGCGTTCGCGCCCCATCGTTCCGCAGGACCCTTGCGTGCTTCCTCGTGGATTCGCATGTAATCGTCAAGCGTCAAGCGCGAACGGGTGATGGTCACATCGAGCACGAAGATCGATTCGATCGGGCTCTTTCCGACCTCCGCTTTCCCCTGCTCGATTGCCTCCCTAAATACGTCCAACAAGATCGCCCGCCCCCTCGACCGCAGATGATGACCCGCGTCTGTCGACGATCGCATTCTGTGCATCTGCGATTACCTTCGGCGGGCGATACATCCCCGCCCTCGATGCAGCACAGAGATCAACGGCACCGCGCAGGGAAACTGCTCAACCGGCACGCGGACGGCCACTACAGCACTCAGGTGGCGCCGTGTGCGATGAACCTTGCAGACCGATTTAGATGACCCCAAATTTTTCCATCAGCAATTTCCCATGATTTGAAATCAGATTCGCCTCATTCTCTTCGAAAACGATGACCGGTGACGTGAATATTGTCTTATACGTATCACGATCATTGACATTCACCGCCTTATCCACGATGGGGTGCCCCGCCTGTGCCACTTGGTGATTCAATTTAAAATAATAAAAATAATCTATATCCTTCGCCGCTTGCGTCCCATATAAAAGCTCGATAACCTGCCCAACGAAACTCCCTCCCACGAACACAATCTGCTTCGACTGCGAAGCAGTAGATGATTCTGCCCGAACATCTAAATGAGGAACAGCATAATTGGGCGCCACCAACCCTCTATTCAGGAGATCAAACAGATCGGTATCTGTTCCATTCGGGGCATTCTCAACCTTCCACGAATATGAAAGCGTCGAATAATCTGGCCCGCCTACGGCCCGTATCTTATTCAACAATAAATTTGTTCCGATAGCTGCACCGAGAAGATTCCAATGCGTTCCGCCGTTAGAGAACATATCCACATTGTAATTCCCCTTGCTTGCAACCATGGCCGCACTGGTATCAACAAAGTTAACTCCATGCTCAGCCAAATCACCCACCAGACGCCGGTAGTCGGATCGAGAATTTCTCAAATCACACGGATATCCATCAGGCAACATTTCCGGGAAGTACGAAACCTTCGAAGGTGTTATCAAGTATACGAATGTCCTGCCTTCAATGGCCACCCTTTCCTGCAAGGCTTTAATATCTCTGGCCCAACCATCTATCTCCGCATCGGTATGCCTTGGGCTGCAATACGCTGCAGTATACGTCTTTTCGAAAAGCATACCTTGCTTTCCTATGACGATCGAGCCATCCCCCATATAAGACTTCCTAAATACACGAAACAGTATTTCATTGGATGCCGAAATCATCCAGCCCCGTAGCGGAAGTCGATCACTGAAGTGTCTAGATGCAAAATCCTCGAAATCACCAGAAATCCATGTCCGCAATGTCAGCGGCTCGATTTTTTCCGCTTGCTGCATACCTTTCAATGGCAAATCATACGCAGCTGGGTTGACGTTTGCCACTCCCTTCGCAGCCAATATAGCAATTGGCATACACAGTGCAATGCCAAACGCCATGGTCACTGCTTTAGCAATAAATGGTGTTCGCTTCATGCTCAGAATCGGAAATATAGGAAAGGCTGAAAAGACACGGTCACCGCCTTGCCAATAGAGAATGCCGCCATAGCCAACAGCACTATTGAACCCGCCGACAAAGCCAGGGCGCGATCAACTCCGATCTTTTCGAGCATCGAGTTTGTAGATTTCCATGTGAAAAGAGAGCCAGCCAGCCCCAAAATCAATGCACATTTAACTCCGTTATCAACAAACGGCGTTATTCCATCGGCACGGAAAATAATCATCTTCTTTATCATTTCCAGCGCCACACCAACAGTCGGCGACCTAAATATCACCCAACCAAATATCACAAAAAACAACGTCAATCCTGCCTGCAGCCAGGGCGCTAGCCTGGTCTGATTTTTCAACCAAAAATATTTATCGAATATCAAAAAGCACCCATTATAGGCACCCCAGATAACAAAATTCCATGTGCTGCCATGCCAAAGCCCGGACAACACAAAACATATCCACAAATTGAAATTTGTTCGCCATACGCCACCCCTATTACCGCCCAGAGGAATATATAGATACTCGCGTATCCAAGTTGACAGCGAAATATGCCATCGTCGCCAGAACTCAGTGAAGCTGCGGGATATATAAGGGGAGTTAAAGTTCTCCATCAACCTAAACCCCATCATCCGAGCAAGGCCGATCGCCATATCCGAGTATGCCGAGAAGTCGAAGTATATCTGTACGGTAAAGCAAAGGGCGCCGACCCACGCCCCGGACGAGCTTATATGCGGCACATCGCCAAATACACGATCCACCATCTCCCCACATGTATCTGCGATGAGTATCTTTTTGGACAGGCCAAACATGAATCGCAATGCGCCAGCAGCAAAGTCGTCAAATGACACCGTGCGCCCCGAAAGCTGCTCCTGAATATCGTGATATTTTATAATAGGGCCGGCCAATATTTTCGGAAATAGAAATACGTACGTAATGTACTTCGATAGAGTTTCGGCGGGCTTGGTTATATTTCGCTTAAGGTCAACGAGATACGTTATTTTCTCGAACACAATAAACGAAACGCCGATTGGCAAAATTATGTTCAAATGCGCAATCTTCAATCCGAAGCTCGACAAAAAAACATCATTTATATTGTCGATGAAGAAATTTGTGTATTTGAAATAGAAAAGTATCGCCAAATTCGAAGCCACCCCCACTGAGACAGCCAATCTGCTCCTTTTCCGCCAAACTATTCCACCCAACCAGTAATCAAACGCTGCCGACGCCAAAACCAACATTACAAATAAAGGAGCGCCCCAGGCATAGAAAAAAACGCTTGCCGCAAGAACAATGACGTCCCGCCACACTCCCTTTGCCAAATAAAAGGACGTGAAAAATATTGGCAAAAACGCAAATAAAAATATTGGTGAACTAAAAAGCATTTGTGTTCGCTTTATTTATGGGCGGAATTTTACTTCCGCATCTCCTCGCCGGTACTAGACCTGCGCAATTTTATCCGGTCCCTAGTGCTGGAACGTGATGTCGAACGCAACCCAGCCGCGCAGAGCATCGAGATAGGCAACTCGGTTACCCCTTTGGGATTGTGCGGCCTGCCGCAATGCCTCCGGCGCGGCAGGTTTCGAACGTTCAGAGCTATATTCCTTCGGGGATCGTTCGCCTTGATGGTTGCGCGATCTTACACCTTGTCACCGTATAACGTCTCGGTCGGGCGAACTGCTCTGTGCCAGCTGGTCGCACGCTTCGTCATCGAGTTGGTCTAGAAAGATCGCCCGTATCCAAAACGCGCCCCAACTGCGGCCCGGCACAACGCCAGCAGCGTGGCCAGGCTGTACGCAGACAGCATGACTGTCACCGCAAAAAGCATCCCGGACCAGTGGTCGTAGGTCCAGCAAGGGGGCTTGATCGTCCCGATAAAAAGGCCGCGACCATCTGAACCCATCGCCACAATACTGTATGAATATACGACCTATCGCACGGTACGATGGGTCAGTCAAGAGCGAAATTGGAGCGAGATGTGCACGTGTAGGAACTCGCGCTAGGGAAGAAATGGCCTGAATGGGCTGCGGATCGACAACTTCGGCGATCTGTATCGTCGGACGCCATGGAAGCCTGAGATCTATCAGGAATTATGCCGCGCCAATCGTCGCGAGCTTCAACGGGTAGTTCATTCCGCTGATTGCCGGCTTCGGTTTCTGGCCGCTGGCGCTGCAGGAGGCAAATGTCGAAAAGGCGAAGGAACGGGGCGTAAGCCTCTGATCATTCGCAACACAATGAACGTGCGCGACGACAACCTCGGGAAGTCGCCGCTGTACAGGCCGGCATGGCGTAGTGGCCAGCGTTGCCTGATTTCGGCAGTCTGGATCGATGAACCGCATGGAGAGACAGGTAAGCGCGTGCGCTACCGGATCGGCTTCGTCGATTAGCAACCAAAGCCAGAGAAACCGCCCGATCGACGACAAGCGTATCGCCACTGCACTGAACGACATGATCCTTTCGATGGGCGCACAACCGGATCGATCGCTTCGGCAGGTCGACGAGGCCTGCCTGCGACACGAATCCGTCGCCTGTCGCGAATTCGTGTCGCGCTGCGGACCACGACGCTGCCCGACATCATGAATCCGCTCTCCGCGCGGCACCCCGATCCGAAGCCGCCGGCGCCGGCCTGACCTCCCATGCGACGCCGGCTGCCGGCGTTGCATGCGGCCTCACTTCCCTGCTCCGCGTTGTGCGCCCGCACATCGCTCCGTCACGCAACCGGCGCATCAATCGGCGCATAATGCCGAACACACGCAGCAGCCAATGGCCACCCGGGAGACCGCCATGGAAGCGAAGAACGAGGAAGTCGTCGCACACCTGCTCTCCGATGTCGTCGAATTCGCGCGCGGGCGCCTGCCCGAAGCCACGTTCCGGATCGTCGAACCGTTCCTGCGTCATTACTACGATTTCGTCGACGCTGATGATCTGCAGAATCGCAGCATCGTCGACCTCTACGGCGCCGCGATGGCGCACTGGCAGACCGCCCAGAAATTCGTGCCCGGCAGCGAGCGGTTGCGCGTCTACAACCCGATCCTCGAACAGCACGGCTGGCACTCGGACCACACGGTGATCGAGATCGTCAACGACGACATGCCGTTCCTGGTCGACTCGGTGACGATGGCCGTCAATCGCCTCGGGCTCGCGCTGCATTCCGCGCTGCACCCGGTGTTCCGCATCTGGCGCGGCGGCAACGGCGGAATCGAGCGCGTCGACGCCGGTGGCGCGACGCCCGGCGACGGCCAGTCGCAGCTCGCGTCGTTCATCCACTTTGAAGTCGACCGCTGCGGCGACGCCGCGCTGCTCGACACGCTGCGCGACGACATCGCGCGCGTGCTCGGCGACGTACGCGCGTCGGTCGAGGACTGGCCGAAGATCGTCGACATCGCGCGCGCGACGATCAAGGACATGAAGGCCCGCGAATCCACCGCGGAAGACATCGAGGCGCGCGCGTTCCTCGAATGGATGGCCGCCGATCACTTCACGTTCCTCGGCCAGCGCGACTACGCGCTCGTGTCGGACGGCACGGGCTTCAGCCTGCGCGGCGTCGAAGGCTCCGGCTTCGGCCTGTTGCGCGAATCGCTGCGCGCACCCGGCGCGCCCGACGTGACGCCGCTGCCGCCGGCCGCCGCCGAGATCATCACCGGCCCCTGGCCCATCTTCCTGACCAAGGCGAACTCGCGCGCGACCGTGCACCGGCCCGGCTATCTCGACTACGTCGGCGTCAAACTCGTCGGCGCCGACGGCAAGGTGAGCGGCGAACGCCGCTTCATCGGGCTGTATACGTCGACGTCCTATTTCGGTTCGTACACCGATATTCCGATCGTGCGCCGCAAATGCGCGAACATCGTGAAGCGCGCGGGCTTCCTGCCGAAGGGACATCTCGGCAAGTCGCTGGTGACGGTGCTCGAAACCTATCCGCGCGACGAACTGTTCCAGGCCGACGAAGACCAGCTCTACGACATCGCGCTCGGCATCCTGCGCCTGCAGGAACACCAGCGCACGCGCCTGTTCGTGCGGCGCGACCGCTTCGACCGCTTCGTGTCGTGCCTCGCGTTCGTGCCGCGCGACAAGTACAACACCGACCTGCGCCGCCGCATCGCGAAGCTGCTCGTCGACGCGTACAACGGCGTAAACGTCGAATTCACACCGCTGCTGTCGGAATCGGCGATCGCGCGAATTCATTTCGTTGTCCATGCCGAACCGGGCACGATGCCCGACGTCGACACGCGCGAACTCGAAACGCGGCTCGTGCAAGTCACGCGCCGCTGGCAGGACGATCTCGCCGACGCGCTGCTCGACGCCTTCGGAGAAGAACAAGGCAACCGCCTGCTGCAGCGCTATGCGGACTCGTTCCCGGCCGGCTATCGCGACGACTACCCGGCCCGCACGGCCGTGCGCGACATCGAACTGATCGAGCGCGTGAAGGAGTCGGGCCAGCTCGCGATGAACCTGTATCGCCCGATCGAGGCCGAGGCCCGCGCGTTCCGCTTCAAGGTGTATCGCGCGGGCGACCCGATCGCGCTGTCGCGCAGCCTGCCGATGCTCGAGCATCTCGGCGTGCGCGTCGACGAGGAACGGCCGTACCGGATTCAGACGCAGGATGCCGCGCCCGCGTGGGTGCACGACTTCGGCCTTGAACTCGCGGACGATACCGAATTCGACATCGAGCGCGTGAAGGACCTGTTCGAGGACGCGTTCGACCGCATCTGGAGCGGCCGGATCGAGAACGACGACTTCAACCGTCTCGTGTTACGCGCGCACCTGAGCGCACGCGAGGTCACGATCCTGCGCGCGTATGCGAAATACCTGCGGCAGGTCGGCTCGACCTTCAGCGACGCGTACATCGAGCGCGCGTTGACCGGCAACCCGGCGATCGCACGGCAGCTCGTCGAGCTGTTCCTGCTGCGCTTCGACCCGGCCACCGGCGGCACGCGCGACGTGCAGGTCGAACGCGTGCTGAAGGCGATCGAGACGGCGCTCGACCAGGTCCCCAACCTCGACGAGGACCGGATCCTGCGCCAGTTCCTCGGTGTGATCAACGCGACCGTGCGCACCAACTATTTCCTGCACGACGCGAACGGCGAATCGAAGCCGTATCTGTCGTTCAAGTTCAATCCGGCGAAGGTGCCCGGCCTGCCCGAACCGAAGCCGATGTTCGAGATCTGGGTGTACTCGCCGCGCGTCGAGGGCGTGCACCTGCGCGGCGGGCGCGTCGCGCGCGGCGGGCTGCGCTGGTCCGACCGTCGCGAGGACTTCCGCACCGAGGTGCTCGGGCTGATGAAGGCGCAGATGGTGAAGAACGTCGTGATCGTGCCGGTCGGCTCGAAAGGCGGCTTCGTCGTGAAGAACCCGCCGCCGCCGAGCGATCGCGAAGCGTGGATGCGCGAGGGCGTCGCGTGCTACCAGACGTTCCTGCGCGGCCTGCTCGACCTGACCGACAATCTCGCCGGCAACGCGATCGTGCCGCCGCCCGACGTGGTACGGCACGACCCCGACGATCCGTATCTCGTCGTCGCGGCCGACAAGGGCACGGCCACGTTCTCCGACTACGCAAATGCGATCTCGCACGAATACGGCTTCTGGCTCGACGATGCATTCGCGTCCGGCGGCTCGGTCGGCTACGACCACAAGAAGATGGCGATCACCGCGCGCGGCGCCTGGGAATCGGTGAAGCGGCACTTCCGCGAGATGGGCGTCGACACGCAGACGACCGACTTCACCGTGGTCGGTGTCGGCGACATGTCGGGCGACGTGTTCGGCAACGGGATGCTGCTGTCGCCGCATATCCGGCTCGTCGCGGCGTTCGATCACCGGCACGTGTTCCTCGACCCGAACCCCGATCCGGCGACGAGCTTCGCGGAGCGCCAGCGGATGTTCGCGCTCGAACGCTCGAGCTGGGCCGACTACGACACGTCCGTGATCTCGGCGGGCGGCGGCGTCTATCCGCGCACCGCGAAGACGATCCCGCTGTCGCTGGCCGTGCAGGCCGCGCTCGGCATCGACGCGCACGCGCTGCCGCCGACCGAGCTGATCCGCGCGATCCTGCAGGCGCCGGTCGACCTGCTGTACAACGGCGGCATCGGCACCTACGTGAAAGCCGCGCGCGAAACCCACCAGCAGGTCGGCGATCGCGCGAACGACGCGGTACGCGTAAACGGCGCGGACCTGCGCTGCAAGGTCGTCGGCGAAGGCGGCAACCTCGGCTGCACGCAGTTCGGCCGCATCGAGTTCGCGCAGCGCGGCGGCCGCATCAATACCGACGCGATCGACAACTCGGCCGGCGTCGATTGTTCGGATCACGAAGTCAACATCAAGATCCTGCTCGGGCTCGTCGTCACCGACGGCGAGATGACCGAGAAGCAGCGCAACGCCCTGCTCGCGGAAATGACCGACGAAGTCGGGCTGCTCGTGCTGCGCGACAATTACTACCAGACGCAGGCGCTGTCGATCGCGGGCCGCTACGGCGTCGAGCTGCTCGACGCCGAGGCGCGCCTGATGCGCTGGCTCGAACGCGCGGGCCGCCTGAACCGCGTGATCGAGTTCCTGCCGACCGACGACGAGATCGCCGAGCGGCAGGCCGCGAAGCAGGGCCTCACGTCGCCGGAGCGCGCGGTGCTCCTCGCCTACAGCAAGATGTGGCTGTACGACGCGCTGCTCGAATCCGACGTGCCCGAGGATCCGCTCGTCGCCGCGATGCTCGTCGACTATTTCCCGAAGCCGCTGCAGCAGCGCTTCAGCGAACCGATGCATCGCCACCCGCTGCGCCGCGAGATCCTCGCGACGCATCTGACCAACGCGCTCGTCAACCGGGTCGGCTGTGCGTTCGTGCACCGGCTGATGGAGGAAACCGACGCGAAGCCGGGCGACATCGTGCGCGCCTGCATCATGGCGCGCGACGTGTTCGATCTCGATGCCGTATGGCGCGACATCGACGCACTCGACAACCGCGTTGCCGACGACGTGCAGGCGCGCATGTTCGTCGACGTCGCGCGGTTGCTGGAGCGCGCGGCGCTGTGGTTCCTGCGGCAGTTGCAGTCGGGCGCGGTGGCCGACGGCGGCGTCGCCGGACTGATCGCGCGCTGCCGCGACGCGGTGCAGCGCATCGCGCCGCAATTGCCGTCGCTGCTGCCGGCCGACGATCTGGAAGCGCTGTCCGAGCGGCAGCGCGTGCTGGTCGATGCCGGCGTCGACAGCGCGCTCGCGGTGCGTGTCGCGAGCGGCGACATCTCCGCCGCGCTGCTCGACATCGCCGAAGTGGCCGCGACCTGCGATCGCAGCCTCGAACTGGTCGCGGGCGTCTACTTCTCGCTCGGCACGCTGCTGAACTACGGGTGGATCGGCGAACGCGCGGCCACGCTGCCGACCCCGACGCACTGGGACATGCTGGCGCGCGCGGCCGCGCTCGCGGAAATCGCGCGGCTCAAGCGTACGCTCGCCACCAGCGCGCTCGCGGAATCGCCCGACTCGACGGCGCCCGAGACGATCGTCCATGCATGGCGCGAACGCCGCGAAGCCGCGCTGCAGCGCTACGAGCACCTGCTCGCCGACCTGCGCGCGTCGGGCGGCGCGAGCCTCGCGGTGCTGCTGGTGGTCGTGCGCGAGATGGCCGTGCTCGAACGCGCGTGACGGGTGACCCCGGGTCGCGCCGGGATCACACCGTCGCGACGAGCAACTCTTCCGCGTTGTCCGGCGGGCGCAGGCCGTCCGTACGATCGGCGAAGTAGCGACGTGCAAGTTCCGCGGCCGACACGTGCCCGGCCCGCGCGAAGCCGGCCTCCGTCGCGAGCGCGCGGATCTCCGCCGGCAGGAAGAAGCTGATGAACGGCGTGCCGCTCGCGCGTGCGCCTTTCGCGGCCATCTCGAGCCCCGGACGCACGTCCGGATCGGCAAGCTCAAGCGGCAGCAGGAACGTCATCGCGAACGTCGACCCCGGCGCGAGCGACGCGGCTTCGCGCAATGCCGCCGCGTTCGCGTCGCGCGTCAGGTACATGCTGACGCCCGTGGACACGACGACCGCCGGCTTGCCCGGATCGAAGCCCGCGCGCACGAGCGCGTCGCGCCACGACTGCTTCGCCTCGAAATCGACCGGCACGAACCGCAGCCAGTCCGGCACGCCGAAGCCGAGCTCGGTCAGCCGGCGGCGCTTCCACGCCTGCGGCGCGGGCGGATCGACCTCGAAGACGGTCAGGCGCGACGCCATCTCGGGCCGGCGCTGCACGAAGCTGTCGAGGCCCGCGCCGAGGATCACGTACTGGCTCACGCCCCGTGCGGCCTGCTCGACGACGAGATCCTCGATGAAGCGCGCCCGCGCGACGATCGATGCGCGAAACGGCCGCGTGAACTGCGGATCCATGTCGCCGCGCTGCTGCCAGCCGGGCGCCGGCGCGAGCAGGCGCAGGCCGACTTCGTCGGCGAGCACGTGCGGCGGCGCATCGAGTTCGACGTGCAGCGCGCGCCACAGCGCGACGCGTGCGGCGGTGCTGTCGGGGGCGTCATGATGGAGGTCGGTCATCGTCGCGGCCTCACGCGCCCGGCTTGCCCGGCGCCTGGAAGAACTTCGCGGAATTGCCCCAGTTGTGCGTCGTCAGAAACACGGCCTCGATTCGCTCGGATGACATGTCATTCCTCCGTGGTGGACGGCCCGGCCCCCCGGCTGCGGTGCCGTCAGATACGCGCGCAATGCGTCGGCCACCAGCGCGGACAGCGACTGCTGCGTTTCGATGGCGCGATGCTTGACGTACCGGATCAGGCTCAGCGGCAGATACACGTTGAATCGCTTCACTTCTTCGTCGGTCATGCGCGCTAGCATGCTAGCAATCCAGCAAATGTCAATCGGGACACCGGAGCCAGCGGCGCGGCGGACGTCGACGCCCGCCCACGCAGCTCCAACGTGTTTATATCGAGTTCACCCGCGCCGCCACCCGCGCGAACAGCACGTCGAGATCGAAGCCGGTCGTATCGATGCCGATCGTGTCGCGCAGGCACGCGCCCCACGCAGCCGCGTCGTCGAAGGTGACGGTGCGTCCCGCGCCCGCCGCGTCGCGCAGCGTCAGCACGGTGTTGAACAGCGCCGCGCGGCCGTCTGGCAGCACGCGGCAGGCAATCAGGTCGTTCACGAAGATCGATTCGGGATAGGTCGACGTGAACCAGTTCGCGGCGTCGTAATCGATCCACTCGGCCGGTTTCAGCGAGAAGCGGTAAGTCGTCTGCCAGCCGTCGGGGATCTCGAACTGCATGTCGAATTCGCCGTCGACCGGCGCGCCGACGACACGAAACGCGCCGTGCGGCGTCATCTGCCGCTCACCCGGCACGAAGCGCAGCGGCGCGGTCAGCGTCGCGCTGCCGAAGCCGATGTCCGCGAGCCACGCCGCGCCGTCGAGATCGATGCGCAGCAGCATGTGCGTCTGCGCGGTGACGATCTCGGGCGGCCGCATCCAGCGCACGCGCGCGATCAGCGGCGTCACGCGAAAACCGATCGTCGTGAGCGCGGTGTAGAAGAGCTTGTTGAGTTCGAAGCAGTAGCCGCCACGGCGGCGCCCGATCACCTTGTCGACGATCGCCGGCAGGTCGAGCGCGACACGCGCGCCGGTCAGCGGATTGAGGTTTTCGAACGGAATCGCCTGCGGATGCAGCAAATGCAGCCGGCGCAGCACGTCGAGCGTCGGCTCGGCCGGGCCGTCGTAGCCAATGCGGGCGAAGTAGCGCGGGAGGTCGAACGAGTCAGTCATGAACCGGCACCGGGAACGGGGAACACGCAACGATAGCATCGCGCGATATCCCCATGTTGCGCAGGGCCATCCCGAATCCGCGCGCGCCGCCGGCACCGCGGCGCGCGGTTCGCGGTTCGCGGTTCGCGGCAACGTTACGGCAGCAGCTTCAGCGCGGACGACGCGACCGCCGGCACCGAAATGCCCTGGCTCGTCGCGAACTGCACGGCCTGGCTGAGCGTCGATGCGAGCGACTGCAACTGGCCCGGTGCGCTCTGCGCGATATACGACGCGGCCTGCATGTTCTGCGGATTCAGGCCCGACTGCAGCAGCGATGCGGCGCTGGTCGAACCGAGATTGCCGAGCCCCGATTGCAGCTGCGAATACTGCGTGAGGCCCTGGCCGAGCGATGCGAGGCCGTTGCTGAACGCCTGCTTGTCGACCGGGCCGTGCGTCGCGCCGCCGCTCGCGAACGCCTGGCCGAGCGCCTGCGACACCGACTGCTGCGCGCCGCCCATCTGCGACAGCGCGGCCGGCGTCAACGCGTTGCCGCCACCGAGCAGGCTGGCGGCCTGCTGCGCCTGCCCGGCCGCGCCGGTGAGCCCCATCGCCGACGCGAGCGACGACTGGCCGGCCAGCACCTGCTGATTCGCGCCGACGTATGCCTGCATCAGCTGCGCGACGCCGCCCTGCGCGGGTGCGGCCTGTTGCTGCCCCCCGCCGCCGAGCAGCGCCGAGCCGATCGATTGCAGGTCGAGCTGCGCATGCGCGGCGCCGTTGGCGCCCAGCAGGATGCCGAGTGCGATGCCCGCCGATGCCAGCTGCTTGCCCGTCACGCGAATATGCTTCATCTGTTTGCCTCGTGCCCGAATGATTGAGGCCGATATTGTCGAAGCGCGTCGCGCGCCGCCGCAACGACTGAAACACATCGAAACGAAATCGCGCGCCGCGGCCGCTTGCAATTCCGCGGCCGTCCCGACTCGCCGCGCACATTCGTCCGCGTTTGCCGCGCGATGCCGGGCACGCGTCCGGATTCGTTCCTTTTCCGCATCAATAGCGCTTGTTTCGGGAATCCGCGATCGACGCCGCAGCGCGCATCACGCAGCCATCCACGCCGGCAGACGCTGGCCGACCCAGTCGGCCGCCTGCTCGTAGCCGCGCGCGAGCTGCAGCACCGCGAGGTCCGCGCGCGGCCGGCCGATCAGTTGCATCCCCATCGGTAGCCCCGCGTCGTTGAAGCCGACCGGCACGCTGATCACGGGGCAGCCGGCCAGCGTCCACGGCACGACCGTTTCCATCCAGCGGTGGTAAGTGTCCATCGCGCGGCCCGCGATCTCCTTCGGCCAGCGCTGCTCGACGTCGAACGGGAACACCTGCGCGGTCGGTGCCGCGATGAAGTCGTAGCGATCGAAGAAACTCAGCACCGCCTGGTGCCACGCCGTGCGCTCGATGCTCGCGTCAAACACCTCGGCACCCTGCATCGCGAGCAGCCCTTCGACCTCGTAGATCGCCTCGGGCTTCAGCAGCGCGCGCCGTGCCGGATCGCGATAGTGCGCGAGCAGCCCGCCACCGGACAACAGATGCCGATGCGCGAGCCACAGGCGCCAGATGCGCTCGGGCGCGAACGCCGGCAGCGCCGCATCGACGTCGCAGCCGATCTCGCGCAGCGTCGCGAGGCCCTTTTCGCACTGCGCGAGCACGCCCGGCTCGGTCGCGAGATAACCGTTCCAGTCGCCGACCCAAGCGATGCGCTCGCCGCGCAGGTCCTTGTCGAGAGGCTTCGCAAACACGGCCGGATCCTCCGCGAGCGACAGCGGATCGTTCGGGTCGTAGCCGGCCTGAATCGCGAGCAGCTGCGCGACGTCGCCGACCGTGCGGCCCATCGGCCCTTCGATGCCGAGCTGCTGCATGAACACGTCGACGCCCGGCCAGCGCGGCACGCGGCCCTGCGACGGCCGGAACCCGTAGATGTTGCAGAACGCGGCCGGATTGCGCAGCGAGCCGCCGAAGTCGCTGCCGTCCGCGACCGGCAGCATGCGCGCGGCGAGCGCCGCCGCCGTGCCGCCGCTGCTGCCGCCCGCGCTCTTCGTCAGGTCGTACGGATTGCGTGTCGCGCCGTGGATTTCGTTGAACGTGTGCGAGCCGAGGCCGAATTCCGGCGTGTTGGTCTTGCCGATGAAGATCGCGCCCGCCGCACGCATTCGCCCGACGCCGACCGAGTCGGCCTGCGGCACGTTTTCGCGGAAGATCGGCGAGCCGTAGGTCGTCCGCAGCCCTTTGGTCATCGCGAGATCCTTCGGCGCCTGCGGCATCCCGTGCAGCCAGCCGTGATACTCGCCGCGGGCCAGCGCGGCGTCCTTTTCCGCGGCTTCGGCGAGCAGCACGGCGCGCTCGCGCAGCGAGACCAGTGCGTTCACCGCGCCGTTCACGCGCTCGATGTGATCGAGATATGCACGCATCGTCTCGACGCACGAAACCGCCTTGCCGCGGATCGCCGACGCGAGCTCGCCGGCCGACAGGCGCACGATCGGGTCGACGGTGATGGAAGCGGGAGCGAGAAGCTGCGGGGCGCCGTGCGGCATGCGAGGTCTCCTGGAATCGGTATGGAATGGCGGGCCGCATGGTGGCGGCGGTCCGTCGCGAACGGCCGGGAAGGCGCCGGGAAGAGGCAACGGCGGGCAACGGCAGGCCGCGGCGCGGTCGATGCTCTACTCTACGCGACGCCGGATCCTCGACCTCCGATATTTTCCGCCGCGATTCATTGAGGATTCGACTAAATCGGCGGGGTGCGCCGCTCGACTGCCAGCATCGGGCTGCCGCCCGGCCGATTGGTGTAAACGTTTATGCGCATAAACCAAAATTTCTTATATTTCTAATAGGCGCAACACGAGGCGACGGACGTTGACGACATTTTTACGCGCCCGCCCAATCTATTTAGGTCGCGCGATCCGGCGGCGCACTACGCTGGGAACATCTCGACTACGGAGCATTTTCCATGCTCAAACTGCTGGTTCCGGTCGGACACTCACCCCGCTCGCTGCAGGCGGTCCGCCACGCGACCTTCCTGTATCGCGAACGCTGTGCATCCGAAATCGTGCTGATCAACGTGCAGGCGCCGCTCGAGTCGACGCGGCTCGAGGCGTTTCACCCGCTGTCGCGGCTACAGTCGATCGAGGACAAGTTCGCGTGCGACGATCTGGCGATGGCGGAGCGGGTGCTGCGGGAAGCCGGTGTCCGGTACAGCATCGTGAAGAAGGTCGGGCCGGTGGCCGACACGATCGCGGCCGTCGCGGCCGAGACCGGCTGCGACGAAATCGTCGTCGTCGCGCCGCGGCAGGATCCGTTTCACGCGATGTTGTCGATGTTCCGTCGCAGCGTGATGGACCGGCTCGTGCGGATCTCGAATGTGCCGGTGACGGCAGTGCGATGAACGGTGCGGCGCTTACTTGATAACCTTGCGCCAGAACACGAGGTAGGTCGCGGCGGAAGATGCAATCAGCAGAATGGCCCACAGCGGCGCGAGACTGATCAGGACGGAAGAGACGTTAAGCATTTGGATTCCTCACTATTTCGATAGCGATGTTCGGCACGTACCTGCTGTGTCCGGAGCCGCTGCGCCCATCGCTTGCCGCGCATCGCGTTCCGTTGAAACATGCGTTCATGCTATCGCTTTGACTGTCGGCGCGACCGTCTCGCCCTGCCCCTAACCTGACATTCGTCAAACTCGCGTCAATCGCGCGCCGGTGCGGCCGGCCACCGCTCCTTTCCTTGTTTCGCGTGCCAGAAAGGGGTATGCGAGCGCCACGGCCTGCCGCCATTTCCGCAGACGTTTACCGGGGGAAGCCCCAAGTGCTTCCCGAAACGTGTCCGCGTTACGCTTGCGTAACAAGGAGACGAATCATGAGACGAGTGGTGCACATCGCCTTTTTCGCGCTGCTGGCCTACCTGATCGGCGATCGGGCACTGCTGCACGCGCAAGGCCGCGACGCCAGCCCGATGGTGTGCTCGCAGGGCGCCGAACAGGTGAAATACGACGCGCTCAGCCGCGGCTTCGGCAACGCGGCCGCCGACAGCCAGCGCGAGGCGTTCATGTCCGGCTGCCTGGTGAGCGGGCGCGGCGATCGGAACGTTGCGATGGCGGCTCGCTGACGCCGACGCGTATCGCCCCAGCTGCGTCGCTCTCGCCGCTGCCCGGCCGCACGCTTTCACGAGCGCAGTCCGTTTTCTCCCGCATCCCCCGGCTTCCCCCACATCGGCCAAGCCGGTTTTCTGCTGCGCCGCGTTCGGTATTCAGAGCGCGTTGACCGACCGTCACCGCCCGCCCCCCCGGCCCGGGCACGCCGATTGCGACTCGACTGCCCCTCCCCACGGGTCGCCGCCATGAACGACAACGAGTCCCTCGATACCGTGCAGCCTCGTCCGCGCGCGGCAACATGGCTCCGGCGCCTCGGGCCGGGCCTCGTCACCGGTGCCGCCGACGACGATCCGTCAGGCATCGGAACATACTCGCAGGCAGGCGCGCAGTTCGGACTCGAACTGCTCTGGTCGCTGCTGCTGACCTACCCGCTGATGACGGCGATCCAGCTGGTCAGCGCGCGCATCGGCCGCGTGACGGGCAAGGGCCTCGCGTCGAACATGCGCGCGCACTACCCGCCATGGCTGCTCTACAGCGCCGTGGCATTGCTGTTGATCGCGAACGTGATAAACATCGCGGCCGACCTGTCGGCGATGGGTGCGGCGGTCAATCTTCTGCTGCATGGCCCTCAGGAACTCTATGTCGTCTGCCTGGGCGGCGTGTCGGTCGTGCTGCAGATTTTCGTGCCGTACGACCGCTATGCGCGTCTGCTCAAATGGATCGCGCTGGTCCTGCTCGCGTATGTCGCGGTGGCGCTCATCGTGCCCGTCCACTGGGGCGAGGTCGGCCGCGCGATCGTGCGGCCGCATGTCCAGTTCACCGCCGCCTATCTAACCACGGTCATCGCCGTGCTCGGCACCACGATCAGCCCGTATCTGTTTTTCTGGCAGGCGTCGCAGGAGGTCGAGGAACTGCATGCGGAGCCGAGCCAGCATGCGTTACGGCGCGCACCGCATCAGGCGCCCGCGCAGTTGCGACGAATCAACTTCGATACCTGGGTCGGCATGGGCGTATCGAACGTCATTGCGTTCTTCATCACGCTGACGGCAGCGGCCACGCTCTACATGCACCACATCGAAGTGAAGACGTCCGCCGACGCCGCGCGTGCGCTCGAGCCCATTGCCGGACACTTCGCGTACATGCTGTTTGCGCTCGGGATCGTCGGCACCGGCCTGCTGGCCTTGCCGGTGCTCGCCGGCTCGGCCGCCTATGCGGCCGCAGGCAGCTTCCGCTGGCGCAACAGCCTCGCGCTGCGGCTCGGCGTCGCGCCCGAATTCTATGCGGTGATCGCCTTGGCGATCGTCGGCGGCGTCGCGATCACGTTCATGCATTTCGACCCGATCCGCGCGCTCTACTGGAGTGCGGTCATCAACGGCGTCACCGCCGTTCCGATCATGGTCGTGATGATGCTGATGGCCGGCAGCCGGCGCATCATGGGCAAGTTTGCCGTGACGGGCGCGCTGGCGTGGGGCGGCTGGGCCGCGACGCTCGCGATGGCGATCGCGGCGATGGGGGTGTTCGTGCCGGGGTAGGCCGCATCGGTCACATGCGCCGGACCGTGCGCACGATCAGCCTGGCTCCGGACGAATCACCAGCTCGTCGAACCCGGTCCCTGCATCGGGTTCACGCGAGAAACGATGTGCGGGCAACAGCACGAGCAGGATCTCGGCGGTCGTCCGCACCACGCAGCCGCGCGCGACATGTCCGCCCGCTACGCAGCCGTTCGCGTCGGACACCGACATATGAAGGTGTGCGCCGTCCGGTGAGACCGAGCCGGCCAGCGTCAGGATTTCGAGGTCGCCGCGCAGTTCGGTCGGCGCGTCGACACCGGCAAAGCGAAGCTGCGCGACATTCAGGCTGCCGATCCCCTGGATCACGAATGCCGCGTGTGCGTCGAGCCGACGCAACGCCTGCTCGATCGATGCGCGCAGATCGTCGCCGGGGGAAAGACGCAAAGGATGGGCTTGCATGGTGGATAACCTGCGGGTGGGCCGGGTGTCGACAAAGAGTACGTTCGACCCGGCCATTCGGCAAGTCGCCCGCCGGATGACGCGCCGCACCTGTGTCACCGCAACGTGCGGCACGCGCATCACGCAGTGAATCGCTCGCTCGCGAATTGCGCATCCGGCACGCCGGCCGCGACGGCAATTTCCCGCGCGTCGCCCATCTCCTGATACTCGGCCATGCGCCTGAGCATCGACAGGACCGGCGCAAGCCCCGTGCCGCCCGCGACGAACCAGCGCGGCCGCAAGCTGTCCGCGAACAGGCGCGAACCCTAGCGCCGGAAAACAGAAAGGCCCGGACGATGTCCGGGCCTCCCATGTCAGCCGTTGCGACCGGCCGCGCTTACGCTTCCAGCGCTTCGAGCACTTTCCCCTTCGTCTCGATTCCGACGAAATGAACGGTCACGGCCGCGATCAGCGGCACGATGCCGATCAGGTAGAACGCCGGCGCGAGGTTGCCGCCGATGATCGCGTGCGGCACGATCATCGGCGCCGCGAACGACGCGATCTTCAGCCACGCGCTGCCGAGCCCGCAGCCCGACGCACGGATGCTCGTCGGATACTGCTCCGGCGTATAGACGTATGCGGTGATGAAGCCCGATGCCATCAGCCCCAGCGACAGCGAGCAGAAGGTCGCGACGACATACACCGACGCCGCGTGATAGAAGCCCGCGAACGCCAGCGACAGCGCGCACATCACGAACGACCACACGATCACCGGCTTGCGGCCGAGCTTGTCGACCAGCAGCGCGGACGCGAGCGAACCGAGCACGCCCATCACCGAGCCGATCACCGCGAGATTCAGCGCGAGCTGCAGCGGCGCGTGATAGAAGTTCTTGTAGATCGTCGGCAGCCACGTGGACAGCCCGTACTGGATGAACCCGCACGTCGCCCACAGCGTCGCCACCGCGAGCGTGCGCTTGCGATACGCGGCGCTGAACAGGTCGCTCATCCGGCGCTTCGGGTGCTGGCGGACCATCTCGTCGTACGCGGCCACCTGCGTGACCGGCGGCAGTTCGCCGCGCACCGACGATTCGAACACGCCGACCGCACGCCCGGCTTCCGGGAGGCGCCCGCGCGAGGCGAGCCAGCGCGGCGATTCCGGCACGAGATGCGTAAGCACCAGCGCGAGGATCAACGGCAGCCCGCCGACGAAGTACATGATCTCCCAGCCGAACCGCGGCACGAGCCATGCGCCCAGCGCCATCGATACCAGCAGACCGATCGGAAACACGATTTCATACAACAGCACGAAGCGGCCGCGGCCGTGCGCACGCGTGATTTCGTTGATGTACGTGGCCGCGACCGGCAGTTCGCCGCCGAGACCGAGCCCCTGCAAAATTCGCAGCAGCACGAACACCTCGAACGTCGGCGCGAAACCGCACGCAATGCTCGTGATGCCGATCACGGCGGAACTCCACGCGATCGCCTTCACACGGCCATGCTTCTCCGCGAGCGCGGGAAACAGGAACGCGCCGATCAGCTGGCCGATCGCGCCGGACGCGATCAGCATGCCGATCTGCGTCGGCGACAGCCCCCATTTGTGAATCAGCAGCGGCAGCGTCGCCGCGATCGTGATCACGTCGAAGCCGTCGAAGAACGTGGCGGTGCCGATCAGCACGCGTGCACGAATCTGCATCGCGTTGGCCGGAAGCCGCTCGAGCCGCGCGATGATCGCGCCGGGCGTGGAGGCGGCAGCTTCCATCGTGGCCCTGCCGGCCACGACGTTGTCGAAAGTGCTCATGCGGGGTGTCTCCTGGATCGTTCGCCGGTCAGGCAAGCGCTTTGGTCGTGTCCGCCAGGGCTTCCGTATCCACTGCCCGGCCCTGGTTCATCCACTTGCGTGCGAGCTTGAGCTCGCGTGCGTTGTTGATGGCGATGACACCTCTCACATGCCCATCGCCTACGAAAAACAGCGTCGCGCGTCGCGCGGCGATATCGCCGCGCACGACGAGCTGCGCGTCGGCCGGCAGATCGCCGAGGATCTGCAGGTTCACGTCGTACTGATCGGACCAGAACCACGGAATCTCCGCGTACGGCGCGCGCACGCCGAGCACGGCCTTCGCGGCCGCGATCGCCTGGTTCTGCGCGTTCGCCCACGATTCGAGCCGCACGCGCCGCTTCAGCCAGCCGTTGTGATGGTTCGCAACGTCGCCGCACGCGAAGATCGCCGGATCGCTGGTCGCGCCGAATTCGTCGACGACGATGCCGTCGTCGATCGCCAGGCCCGCGTCGCTCGCCAGCGTCGCGTTCAGCGCGAGGCCGATGCCGGCCACCGCGAAATCCGCATCGATCGTCGTGCCGTCGGCGAGGGTCGCGCGCACCTTCGACGCGTCGTCCGGTTGCGCGTCGAGCGATGCGAGCGCCGCGCCGAGGCGCACGTCGACACCGTTCGCGCGATGCAGGTCGAGCAGGAAATCCGACACGATCTGCGGCACCGAACGCCCGCACAGACGCGGCGCGCCTTCGACGACGACCGCTTCGACCCCGAGCTTGCGTGCGGTCGCGGTGACTTCGAGGCCGATCCAGCCGCCGCCGATCACGAGCACACGCCGGCTCGCACGCAGCTTCTCGCCGAGCGCGGCCGCTTCGTCGAGCGTGCGCAGGTAGTGCAGATTCGGCGTCCTGACGATAGCGTCGGGCAAGCGACGCGACGTGCCGCCGGTCGCGATCACGAGACGGTCGTATTCGATCACGAGGCCGCTTTCGGTCTTCACCACGCGGCGCGCACGGTCGATCGACGCCGCGCGTTCCGGCTGCCACGCCTCGACGTTCAGCGCGTCGAATTCGTCCGGGTGCACGACGCGCACCGTTTCGATGTCGGCATCGCCCGCCAGAACGGCTTTCGACAGCGGCGGGCGCTCGTACGGCAGGTGCGGCTCGTCCGCGATCATCACGAGACGGCCCGCGAACCCTTCCGCGCGCAGCGTCTTCAGCACCCAGCCGGCGGCCTGGCCGCCGCCGACCACGACGACCGTGCCCGGCACGGCCGGCGCTTGCGTGTTCGCTTCGGTCATGATTTGCGCTCCGTCATGAACTTGCCTTCCGGCGCCTTCGCGTTCTTTTGCCGGCGCGTATTGCCGTCGAGGCCGCCGTCGACGGCCCATTCGGCGAACACTGTCGGGCCCGGTTCGAATTCTCGCGGCTGCCATTCGGGCGTCAGCACGTCCTCGTCCGCGTAGTACTCGATCAACGCGCCGGCCGGATTCTGGAAGTACCAGAAGTACGCGGACGACACCGGATGACGCCCCGGGCCGAGCTGCGTTTCCCAGCCGCAGCGGTCGATGTGCATGCCGCCGCCGAACACTTCGTGGATATCGCGCACGGTGAACGCGACGTGGTTCAGGCCGCGCTTTCCGTTCGGCAACGCGAGCAGGAACAGGTCGTGGTGGCCACCGTGCGGCGCGCAGCGCATGAACGCACCGCGGCCCGGATAGCGATCCGACGTCTCGAAGCCGAGCAGCTCGTGATAGAACTTTTCCTGCGCGTCGAGGCAGTTCGTGAAGAACACGACGTGGCCGACCTCGACCGGCTCGGCGCGCGCATAGATCGGGCTCGGCTGGTCGACCCGCGCCGTCTGGCCCCACACGTTCGACGGCGAGCCGGTGATGTCGAGCGCGCGCTTGCGCGTCACCTCGATGCGGATCGCCATGCCGTTCGGGTCGATGCAACCGACCGCATCGTCCTGCGCGTAATAGCCGGGCTGGCCGGCCAGCTTCGCGCGCAGCGCGTCGACTTCCTGCTGCGTCGCGACGCCCCACGTGACTTCGCGCAGCGTCGGGCCCGCCTCGAACGCGGGCGGCAGCGACGGATCGTCGGCCTTGACGACCAGCACGGTGCAGCCGTTCAGCGTTTCGAAGCGTGCGCGCGTGTCGTCGTGCGCGACTTCCTTCAGCCCCCAGTCGGCGAAAAAGCGCCGGCACGTCGCGAGGTCGTCGACACCGTACGTGATCTGCTCGATACCCAAGATGCTCATTGCGTCATTCCCCTTCGCTCAGTTCGCCCACGGCAGCGGCGCGTCGTTCAAGCCCCAGTAGAGGCTCTTCTGCTGCATGTATTCGCGGATGCCGAGTCGGCCCTTCTCGCGGCCCATCCCGCTCTCCTTCCAGCCCGAGAACGGCGTGGAGATCGAGAACAGCTTGTACGTGTTGATCCAGACGGTGCCCGTCTCGAGCGCGCGCGCGATGCGCCATGCGCGCTTGTAGTCGCGCGTCCAGATGCCGGCGGCAAGGCCGAACACGCTGTCGTTCGCCTGCGCGATCAGCGACGCTTCGTCGTCGAACGGCATCGCGACCAGCACCGGTCCGAAGATTTCTTCCTGGCAGATGCGCGCGCTGTTCGGCAAGCCTTCGAGAATCGTCGGCTGGTAGAAGAAGCCGTCCTCGCGCCCGTCGCCCGACGGACGCTCGCCGCCGCACAGCAGACGGCCGCCTTCCTCCAGCCCGAGCGCGACGTAGCGCTCCACCGATTCGCGATGCTTCGCGGTGATCAGCGGGCCCATCTGTGTGTCGGGCCGCGTCGGGTCGCCCACGCGCAGCTTGCGCGCGCCGGCCACCAGCCGCTTCATGAATTCGTCGTACACCGAGCGCTGCACGAACAACCGCGAACCCGCGATGCACGCCTCACCCGACGAACTGAAGATGCCGTACAGCACGCCGTTGACCGCGTGGTCGAGATCCGCGTCGTCGCACACGATCGTCGGCGACTTGCCGCCGAGCTCCAGCGACACGGGCATCAGCTTTTCCGCCGCAATGCGCGCGATGCCGCGGCCCACTTCGGTGCCGCCGGTAAACGACACCTTCTTCACGAGCGGATGGCGCACGAGCACGTCGCCGATCACCGAGCCCTTGCCCGGCAGCACGCTCAGCACGCCCTTCGGCACGCCGGCCTCCTCGCAGATGCGGGCCAACGCGAGCGACACGAGCGGCGTGACTTCGGCCGGCTTGAGCACCACCGCGTTGCCGCCGGCGAGCGCCGGCGCGAGCTTCTGCGCGTCGGATGCGATCGGCGAGTTCCACGGCGTGATCGCCGCGATCACGCCGATCGGCTCGTGCACGCTCATCGTCAGGTAGTCGCCACGCGACGGCGTCAATTCTTCGTCGAGCGTTTCCAGGCACGCCGCGAAATAGCGGAACGTGTTGGCCGCGCTCGCCACCAGCACGCGCGTCTCGCCGATCGGCTTGCCGTTGTCGCGGCGCTGCAGGTTCGCGAGCGCCTCGTGACGCTGCATGATCAGGTCGGCGATCCGGTACAGCACCAGCGCGCGCTGGTGCGGCTTGAGGCCGGACCAGTCGGCGCGGCGCCACGCGGCGTCGGCGGCCACGACGGCGTCGGCCGCGTCTTCCGCGTTCGCCGTCGATACTTCCATGTTCAGCGACTGGTCGGCCGGATAGATGCTCGCGTAAGGCGCACCGCGACCGCGCCGCCACTCGCCGCCGATCAGGATGTCGCCGTTGGGTACGAGGCTCGTATCGAATGGAGTCATGTCACAAGTCCCACAAATCTGTCTCTGCGCAGCCGCCCGCGCCCTGGCGCCGGCGGCCGTTCAATGGCCCGAATGGCTGCGTCGCCTGCTCAGATCACGCAGCGGGCCGCGCGGTTGCGCAGCGCGCGGATCGCGCTGTACGCGGTCAACGCGGACGTCTTCGGGTTGTCGGGCAACGGCTTGCCGCTCATTTCGAGCGACATCTCGCCGAACGCGCCGCGTGCGGTGATGCGGTGCACGTTGCGCGCGACGGCCGGATCGGCGATCAGGCGCACGCGCGTCGCGTCGAGGCCGAGGCCCGCGAGCGCGACCGTCGCCGCGACGTTCGCGTTCTTCGGATACAGCCGCGCGGCGTCGCGTGCGGTGCCTTCGAAGATGACCTTCTCTTCGGTCATCGCGCGCAAGTCGCACAACGCCTCGGCGGGTGTGCCGAGCCAGCCGAGCGGCGGCTTGCGGCCGACGTACAGCACCTCGTCGAGCCCGCCCTGCTTCGCCGACGCCAGCGCGTCGATTCCGCCGATCGCGCCGGACAGCAGCGTCAGCGTCGCGTCGCCTTCGTCGGCGGCCTGCGACAGCACGTCGAGCAGCGCGAGGTCGGACAGCGCGCCGATCGATGCCACCGCGCAATCGGTGCCGGCCTTCAGCAGCGGCACGACGTGATCGACGAGCGCGCTGTGACCCGCGCACTCGAGCGCGAACTCGGGGCGGCGGGCCAGTGCGTCGACCGACGACACGACCTCCACCGCGCCGCCGAGCTCACGCTGCACCGCGTCGCGCTGGTGCTCGGGCACGATCACGTGCGCGACGCGCAACGAGGCGTCGTGCTTGACCGCGCGATACACGGCCGCACCGATCGCGCCGAAGCCGATCATCGCGATGTCGACGGGCTCATGCCCGCGGGCGTGGCCGTTACGCATACTGCCGCTCCGACGGCGTTTCTTCCTTCTTCACCGGCGGGCCCGCGAATGCCGATGCGAACGAGCCGACCGACAACATGTCGACCTCGACCATCACCGGCCCTTCCTTCGCGATTCCTTCGCGCACGATCGCTTCGGCTTGGTCGAGCGACGAGATTCGGTAGTGCGTGAGGCCGAAACTTGCGCAGAACTGCGCGAAATCCGGCTGGTGCAACTGCACGAAGCAGCGGCGGCCGCCATAGTGCGCGTCCTGGATGTTGCGGATCACGCCGTAGCACTGATCGTTCATCAGCACGATCATCACGTTCGCGTTTTCCTGCACGGCCGTCACGAGCTCGCCGACGTTGACCATCAGGCCGCCGTCGCCGACCAGGCAGACCGTCTTCGCCGCCGCGCCGGCCAGCGCCGCGCCGATGCCCATCTGGATGCCCTGGCCGATGCCGCCGCCGAGCGCATGCACGCCCGCGCGCGGTTCGAAGATCTTCAGCAGGCGGTTGCCCCACGTGCTGTTCGAGATCGTTACGTCGCGCACCCAGTTGTAGTCGCGGCCCACCGCGCCCTGCAGCGTATCGACCAGCTTCTTGTAGGGCCCGAGGCCTTCCGACACGCTGGCGACGGCCTGCTCGCGCGCCGCCGCGAGATCGGACGCGAACCGCGGATCGACGGACAGGCGGCCTTCGAGGCGATCGGCCAGCTCGGCCAGCACGCGCTTCGAATCGCCGTGCACGAACAGCTCGTTGCGATAGCCGCGGTTGTCGGCGAGCGCGTCAGCGTCGATGCGGAACAGCGGCTGCGGCAGCGCGAGCTTGTACTTCAGCGTCTCGTTGCCGCGCAGGCGCGAGCCGACCACGACGAGCGCGTCGCAGGTCTTGTAGAACGCCTCGACGGACGCATGCACGTTGAACGCGCCGAGCGTCGCCGGATGATCTTCCGGCAGCACGCCGCGGCCCTGCACGCTGGTCACGACGCCGAAGCCGAGCTTCACCAGGCGTTCGACTTCCGCACGGGCGTGGCGCGCACCGCCGCCGATCCACAACAGCGGACGGCGCTTGGCCGCCAGCGCGTCGGCGAGCTTCGCGACGCGTGCTGCGTCGTGCTCGCGCACCGCTACGTGCGCGGGTGCGAGGTCTTCCGGCCATTCGATTTCGGCGGCCTGGATGTCGATCGGAATCTCGACCGACACGGGGCCCGTCGGCGCGGTCTGCGCGATGCGCACCGCTTCGCGGATCGTCGGCAGCACGGTCTCGACCGTGCGCACGCGGAACGCGGCCTTCGAGATCGCGTCGAGCATCGTGAGCTGATCCGGCGCTTCGTGGATGTAGGCCAGATCCTGATCGAGATACGGCGTCTCGATCTGCCCCGTGATGTGCAGCAGCGCCGTGCCGGCCGTCAGCGCCTCGACCATCGCGCCGGCCGCGTTGCCCGCCGCCGTGCCCGTGCTCGTGAATGCGACGCCGAGGCCGCCCGACACGCGGGCCAGGCCGTCGGCCATGTTCACCGCGCCGGCTTCACCGCGCGCGCCGACATACCGGATGTTGCCGCGCGAGTTGATCGCGTCGAGGATCGGCATGTTGTGGATCGAGATGACACCGAATGCGGTTTTGACGTCGCACTGCTCGAGAAAGGCGGCAATCAGCTCGCCAACCGTGGTTTTTTTAGACATGGCGTGCAAAGCCTCCAGAAACGTCGATATGGCTGCCCGTCGTATAGGACGACAGATGCGTTGCGAGATAAAAAAGTGCCCAGGCGGCCTCGTCAGGCTTGCCGAAGCGGTTCAGCGGAATGTTCTTCTTGCGGGCAAGCGCGCCCGTCCAGTCCTCCCAGCTTTCGCCGGCCTGCGCCTGTGCTTCG
This sequence comes from Burkholderia sp. BCC1638, assembly GCF_902833195.1. Classification (NCBI taxonomy): domain Bacteria; kingdom Pseudomonadati; phylum Pseudomonadota; class Betaproteobacteria; order Burkholderiales; family Burkholderiaceae; genus Burkholderia; species Burkholderia sp. BCC1638. Next base: position 73,703 of record NZ_CADFEC010000012.1, on the reverse strand, counting down.
TAGCGGCGGCGCCACTGACCCGACTCGACGATGCCGATCAGGATCGAGTTCACGCGGATGCGCTGCGGCGCGAGTTCGGTCGCGAGCGACTTCACGAGGCTCAGCACGCCCGCGCGCGCCGACGACGTCGCGACCATGTGCGGCTCCGGCTGTAGCGCGAGCAGCGAATTCACGCAGGTGATCGTCGGCGCCTGCGCGTCGCGCAGCAGCGGCAGGAATGCGCGCGTCGGGCGGATGATGCTGAAGTACTTCAGTTCGAGCTCTTCGCGCCATGCGTCGTCGGTCGTGTCGGCGAAGGTCGACACGCGGCCCTGGCCCGCGTTGTTGACCAGCATGTCGGCGCGGCCGAAGCGGTCTGACACGGCCTGCGCGAACGCGGCCACATCGGCTTCGTCGAGCACGTTGCAGCGCACGGCGAGCAGTTGCGCGCCCGGATATTTCTCGCCGAGCAGCGCTTGCGCGCGCGCGAGGCGTTCGCCGTCACGGCCGCAAATCGCGACCGACGCGCCGGCCTGCAGGAACCGCTCGGCAGTCGCGAGGCCGATGCCGGACGAGCCGCCCGTCACCACCGCCACCTGCCCGGTCAGATCGATCTGGATCATCGGAGTCCTAAAGCCTTCATAAACGTGTGCTCGTCATCCGAGCGGTAATTGAGCCGCCGCGACAGTTCCGCCGCCGCGCGCTGCACCTTGTCGATCAGGCCGTCGGCGATCAGCGCCGCGTCGATCTCCGGCCGAGGCACCGTCACCGTGATGCACGCGACGATCCGCTGCGTGTCGTTTCGCACCGGCGCCGTGACCACCGAAATGCCGCGTTCGAACGACGAATTGCTGACGCCGTAGCCGCGCAGCGCATCCTCGCGGATCACTTCGTACAGCGCATCGACCGTCTCCGGCGTCGCGCTCGTCATCCGGTTCAGCGTGCCTTCCGGATACAGCGCGCGCAGCGCCTGAAGCGACAGGTCGCCCATCAGCACGTGGCCGTGAGTTGTCGCATGCGCGGGCAGCCGCGTGCCGACGTTCACGCGAATCGAGCTGAACACCGGCGACTGGCTCTGCGCCTTCGCGACGAACACCACGTCGCGGCCGTCGCGGATCACGATGTGCGTCGTGAAGCCGGTCGCGTCGCGCAGGCTCTCGATCACCGGCAGGCCGAGATCGGTCAGCTCGAGCGAGCTCAGATATTCGAAGCCGAGCCGCAGCACGGCGATGCCGAGCTTGTAGTTGCGGTCCTTGTCCGCGCGCTCGAGAAAGCCGAGCGATTCGAGCGTCTGCAGCAGACGGAACACCGTCGTGCGCGGAATGCCGAGCCGCTTGGACAACTCCGGCGCGCCGAGCACCGGCTCGCGCGGCGAAAATTCGGCGAGGATTCGCAAACCGCGTTCGAGGCCCGGCACCACGTAGTTGGCCTCGGACTTCGCGGCGTCCGCGTCCTGTTGTTGCAACGGTTCGCTCATTCCAGCCCCCGTTGGCGATCGCATTGGCGGCAGAACGTGTCGATCAGCGACGAATAAACCGCCGGTGCTTCCACATAACCCGCATGACCGGCCTGCGGAATCACCTGCAATCCGACGTGCGCGGCCGCTGCGATGCGCTCGCACGCGGCAGGCGGCGTGATCGCGTCGTTCGCGCCGACCGCCACCGCGGTGCGGCCACGAAAGCCGGCGAGATCGGACGCGAGATCGGCGTTCGCGAGCAGATGCGTGGCCTGTGCATAGCCGGCCGGCACGATGCGCGCCATGTTCCAGCGCACCCACGCCCGCGCATCCTCGCTCGCGAAACCCGACAGCATGTTGCCGCTGCGCTGCTCGGCGAGCCCGGCCGGGCCGAGTTCCTCGAGCATGGCAAGGCGTGCATCGCGGCGCGTGTCGCGCGTTTCCGCGGGCGCGCTGCCGTAACCGCCCGCGGGCGAGATCAGCAGCAGGCCGGCGATCCGCGCGGGCATCACGCGGGCCAACCCGCCCGCGACGATCGCGCCGAGCGAATGCCCGACCAGCACGCAGCGTTCGATGCCGAGTGCCTCGAGCCACGCGTTCAGCGACGCCGCGTAATCGGCGGCCGCCGGCGACGCGCCGTGCACGGGCGTCGACACGCCGTAGCCGGGCGCATCCCACGCGAGCACGCGCCGCGACGCGCCGAGCGCGTCGAGCTGGCGCACCCACGATGCGGCGCCCGAGCCGATCCCGTGCAGCAGCACGACGGGCAGCGCGTGGCCCGCATGTTGCGCGCCGGCCTCGCGATAACCGATCGTGCCCGCCGCGCCGGCCGCGCAGCGCTGTTCGGGAAACTGCCCGAGCAGCGCGGCGAACGCCGCGGTGCGGTCGCGTTCACGTTTGTCGATGACACTCATTGCTTGCTCCGCCCCGTCTCAGCGCTTGATCTTCGCGAGCGGCGAATCCGGCGGATACGTCGGCGTGATGGGCTTCGGCGAACCGAGCATCACACACATCAGCGCGTCTTCCTCGCCGATGTTGATTTCCGTGCGATACACGCCCGGCGGCACCGAGATCAGGTCGCGCTCGCCGAGGATCGCTTCCCAGGTCTCGCCGTCGCGCTCGCAGATCACCTTCATCTTGCCGCGCAGCACGAAGAAGATTTCCTCGACGTCGATGTGGATGTGGCTCGGGCCGATGTTGCCGGCCGGAATGACCATCGTCGAAAACGTGAAGTTGCCGGCCGGCACCGTGTTGACGTCCTTCGCGACGCCGGTGCCGCCCGTGCCGACGTAGCGCATCTGCGCACGGCGGTACTTCGGGTCGTAGTCGGCCTGGAACTTCAGCGCGTCCCAGTCGTAGCGCCGCGTCGCGTAGCGCGCGACACGCCCTTCCATCCAGTCGCCGAAGCTTGCGCCGTCCGGCTGGTCCCACGACTTGCGTTCGAGATCTGCGTCCGCCATCGTCCTCTCCTTCATTCAGAGTGAAAACTTCAATTCAATTCATTACGAAGCCGCCGTTCACCGGCAGCAGTTGACCCGTCACGAAGCGCGCGCCGTCCGACAGCAGGAACAGCACGGGGCCCGTCACGTCGTCGGGCACCTGCGCGCGCGTCAGCGCGCGGCCCTGCATGTAGAACGCGTGCCGTTCGGCCGGCACGTAGGCCGTCGCCTCGACTTCGGTGAGCCCCGGCGCGATCGCGTTGACCGTCACGCCGTGCGCGCCGAACTCGCGTGCCTGCGCATGCGTCATCGCGATCACGGCGCCCTTGCTGGCGACGTACGCGAGGAGCTTCGGCGCGCCCCAGAGCGCGGTGTCCGATGCGAGGTTCACGATCGCGCCGCGCCCCGACTGCGCGAGGTGCGGCAGCGCCGCATTGCTGACGAGCCACACGCCGCGCACGTTCACGTTCATCACGGCATCCCAGGTCGACACGTCGAGTTCCGTCGACAGCTTGCCGCCCGAGTTCGTGATCGCCGCGTTGTTGATCAGCGCATCGACGCCGCCGAGCGCCGCCGCGCCCTGCGCGACGAATGCGTCGACGCTCGCCGGATCGGCCAGGTCGAGCGCGAAGAAATGCGCGGTGTGGCCGGCTTGCGAGAGTTGCGCGGCCAGCGCACGGCCCTCTTCGACGAGCACGTCGCCGAACGCGACCCGCGCGCCCGCGGCGACCAGCGCCTTCACGAATGCCGCGCCCAGACCGCGCGCGCCGCCCGTGACGAGCACGCGGCGCCCCGGCAGCGACACTACCGGTGCGAACTCAGCCATTCGCGGGCTCCGCCGCGGCCTGCGCCGCACGGTGCGCGTCGAGCGCGGACAGGTGCTCCTGCGCGCGCTGGCGCAGCATCCGGCGCACGCGCGTGATGCCGACGTCGTGCTGGTACAGGTATTCGTGATCGCGCGCGTGCGGCGCAAGGCTTTCGAGGACGTAGCGGTCCTGCTCGAGCACGTCCCAGTGCAGGCCCTCGAGGCGGTTGCGATACATGAAGCGCCACACGTCGCGCTGCCAGCCGCTGACCTTGCGGGTGCGCCAGAAGTAGACCTGGCAATTGTCGCCGTCGACCGGCGTCGCGAAACCGATGATCCCGAAGTTGCCGCCCGGGCCGAACTTCTGCTTGTACGGAATCGCGAGACGCATCCACAGGCAGCCCGTTTCGCCGAGCTCGACCCAGTCGAAGTTCACGTCGCGCTGGCCGATCTTCTCGAACATCAGGCCCGTTTCCGTCTTGCGCACGCGCATGTCGGCCTGCTTGTCGCCTTCGGCCATCGAGTGCGACGTCGCGTGGAGGTATGCGCCGTGCATCGGGTCCATCACGTTGTCGATCGCGTACTGGTAATTGCACTTCCAGTTCGACACGCACAGGAAGTGGCCGTATTCGTCGGCCACCAGTTCTTCCGGCAGGTTCAGCGGCGCCGGCTCGCCATGCGCCTCGTCGCCGAACCACAGGAAGATCGCCCCGGCCTTCTCCTCGACCGGATACGACTTCACGCACTTCATGCCTTCGAGCGGACAGTTCGCGACCGCCGGCACGCGATTGACGGTGCCGCCGCCGTCGACTTCGATGCCGTGATACCAGCAGGCGATGTTGCCGCCGAGGTTCCAGCCCAGCGACAGGCGCGCGCCGCGATGCGGGCAGCGATCTTCCAGCGCGTGAACCTTGCCCTCGTGATCGCGCCACAGCACGATCTGCTCGGACAGGCGCGTGAGGCCGACGGGCGCGTTCGACACCTGCCAGCTCGGGGCGACGGGATACCAGTAGTTCTTGATGCCGCGATCGAGATAGTCGCGGACCGGGTCGTGTTGTGTTTCGTGTTGTGCGGGGGACGTCATCAGTGTGCTCCGGATGCGGTTGTCGTCGGGTCGGCGGTCACGCGGCGCGTGCGCTCATTCCGCCAGCGAGGCCATTTCGGCGCGGAAGCGCTCAGGCGTCCACGCCGTGCCGTCCGGCGCGCGGAAGCCGATGCGGTTCAGGCCCGCGACGACATCGTCCAGCTCGGTCGCGCCGCTCTCGAACACGCGTTCGAGCGCATCGCCGAGGTCGTTTTCATATTGGGTCGGTTCGGCCTTGCGGTTCTGCCAGACGCGGTTCTCGACCTGGCCCGGGATCTCGATCTGCCCTTTGCCGGCGACGTTGTTCGGCTGCGGCGCCACCCACGGCTTCAGGAAGGGATTGAAGTTGACGGTCGCTTCTTTCATGTCATTCCACCTTGATCTGGATTTCCTCGCCGGCCAGCCGCACCGCGTACTGCTTCAGCGCGCGCCCGCCCGGGCCCTTCAGGCATTCGCCCGTCTTGATGTCGAACACGGCCTCGTGCAGCGGGCATTCGACCGTGCCTTCGTCGACGAACCCCTGCGTCAGCAGCGCGTATGCATGCGGGCACACGTTCTCGAGCGCATACACCTCGTCGCCGACGCGGTAGATCCCGATTTCGACGCCGTCGGTCCGCTTGAACTCGATCGGCGTGTCTTCCGACAGCGCGCCGGCGTGCCCGGCACAAACCCATTGTTCAGACATCTCACACCCTTCCTTCTGATCGACTCTCGGTTCGCTCCGGATTTGTTCCATATCCGGAACAGCAGTTTATGGATGGTGATTATAGGAGCGACTTTCCACGAGTAAAACAAAAAGCTGCACGTCCTAGGGAAAACACCGACCGCCCGGTCGACGGTCGGCCCCGTCACCCGCGCCAATTGTGATTTTTTGTTTTATTGCGGGGATTTAAGCCCGATTTCCAGGATTCTCGAACTGCTGTTGCGGATCGTCTTCAAGCCCATCAGGCCCGATAAATTTATTTTTGATACTTTGCGTGACACCTCTATACTCCATTCCATCAGAGGCACGTTGTTCCTTATATGGAACACAAAAATGCCCGCCGGTGGTGAAGAAAGCGCGCGACGGCCGGCCGTCCTCGTGCCCGCCGCCACGGCACGTTTCTCATCAGGTTTGGAGAGTCAGGAGATCAAATGGTCAAGCATGCGGTAGCAGCAGCAATCATCGGAATGGGCGCGGTCTCGGGCGCCTGGGCACAGAGCAGCGTGGTGCTGTACGGCAGCATGGATGCCGGCGTCGCCTATGTGAACAACGTCGGCGGCCATGCGAAGTGGGCAATGATCCAGGGCAACACGCAGCCCGACCGGTGGGGCCTGAAAGGCAAGGAAGACCTCGGCGGCGGCCTGTCGGCGATCTTCCAGCTGGAAAACGGCTTCTATACGAACAACGGCCAGTTCGCGACCGCGAACACGATCTGGAACCGCGCGGCGTTCGTCGGCCTCAGTTCCGACCGCTACGGCACGCTGACGCTCGGCCGGCAGACGCCGCTGTCGTTCGACTACCTCGATCCGCTCAGCACCGCGTATCTCGCGATGAGCTGGTATGCGTTCCACCCGGGCAACATCGACGGGCTCGCCGCGACCGGCAACGTGCCGTACAACAACGCGGTCAAGTACCGTTCGCCGAGCTTCGCCGGCTTCTCGGCCGCAGCGGCGATGGCGCTCGGCAACACGACGAACTTCTCGACCGGCAAGTCGGTCGGTGTCGCACTGAACTATGCGAACGGGCCGCTCAAGGCGTCGGCCGTGTATTCGAACGAGCACGACCGCGCGATCCTGATCGGCCAGACGGGCATCACGTCGTTCCAGGGGCAGAACACCGCGAACGGCTACCTCGCGAACAAGGTCGAGAACATCGGCGCGGGCGCGTCCTACCAGTTCGGCGACTTCCTCGTGCACGGCCTCTACACGCGCACGAAGATGCAGTCGAACGGGTTTTCCGACACGTTCCAGAGCTACGACGCAGGTGTGAACTACCGCAGCAGCGCGTTCAACACGATCGCGGGCGGCGCGGCGACCACGACGCTGGCCGGCCGCCGCTGGACGCAGGTCGAACTGGGCGACATCTATTCGCTGTCCAAGCGCACGCAGCTGTACGCGAACGTGCTGTACGAGCACGGTTCGGGCGGCGCGAAGGCCGCGTTCTTCACGGCCGGCGCGTCGAGCACCGCGAACCAGGTGATCGTGCTGACCGGCATCCACCATTCGTTCTGAGCGGCGACGGGCGCACGCGCCCGAGGCCGGAAACGAAAAGAGCAGCCCGCGGGCTGCTCTTTTTCATTGGCGATGGATCGATAAGGCCGCACGACGCGGCCCGTGCGGCGGATCAGAACATCGCGACCCGGTGGCGCGCATGCGCGAACGTCGGGTCGCTTTCGAGCGGCCGGTAGTTCAGGCGCTGCGACAGGTCGACCGCCGCACCGCACACCGCTTCGACGAGCCGCTCTTTCTCGCCGGCCTCGCCGATCTCCGAGCGCGGCACCGTCGCGGTGATCGCCGCGACGATCGCGCCCGAATGGTCGCGCACTGGCGCAGTCACGGCCGAGATGCCGCTCTCGAACGCGGCCTCGCTGACCGCATAGCCGAGCCGCGCGTAGTGACGCATGCGCTCGTACAGCTCGTCGACCGTGCCAGGCGTGCGCTCGGTGAACTGTTCGAGCCGTTTTTCCGGATACAGCTGGCGCAACGCGTCGCGCGTGAGGTCGCCCATCAGCACATGGCCGTGCACGGTCGCGTGCGCGGGCAGCCGCGTGCCGACGTGCACCTTCACCGAACCGAACATCGATGTGTTGCTCTGCGCCTTCGCGACGAACACGACATCGCGCTGGTCGCGGATCAGCAGGTGCGTGGACAGGCCCGTCGCGTCGCGCAGCCGTTCGAGCACGGGCGTACCGAGATCGGTCAGTTCCAGCGAATTCAGGTATTCGAAGCCGAGCCGCAGCACACCGACGCCGAGCCGGAAATAGCGGTCGCCGTTCACGCGCTCAAGAAAGCCGAGCGCCTCGAGCGTCTGCAGCAGGCGGAAGGTGGTCGTGCGCGGGATGCCGATGCGCTTCGACAGCTCGGGCGCGCCGAGCACCGGCTCGCGCGCGGAGAATTCGGCGAGGATCCGCAGCCCGCGTTCGAGGCCCGGGACCAGATACGACGACGCGCCGCCGGACGATTCGTCGTCGCCCGCGCCCTGCTTCGGCGCGTCGTGGTCGACGTCGTCGCCCGCTGTCGCGCGCGGCGCGCTTGCCGGCTTCGCCGGCGGTTTCGATGCGCCGCTCATCGTTGGATTGACCCTCTGCACATGGACGGAATGGAAGCGTTCACGAAAGACCCGCAATGCTTGATTATGGATTTTCGACCGGACCGGATCAACACGATCCGGCTCACGCGGCCGACGGTCCGATGCGCCCGACCGGACCGCCGAGGCGGCATATAGCCTGATGCGATCGAAAGAATAACAGCGATAGACAGGACTGCCCACCGGAACGTCGCCGGGTGCGGCGGCTGGCAACCGGCAATGCTCGATATGCGTTCGGGGGCGTCGGGCGCCACTGCCCCGGCCAATGCGCGAAAGGAAACGAATGGAAACGAGCGACCGCGCCGATCCGCGAACGGGATCGGCGCGACGGCGTTCAGGCCGTCACTGCTGCGTCATACTCGGCGCGCGCGAGCTGGCCGGCGGCATAGGCGTCGGCTTCGCCGCGGAAGCCGTCCGTGCTGAATGCGACGACTTTCACACCGACGCCGGATGCCCGCTTCACCGTCAGCGCCCATTGCCATCCGCCGTCTTGTTCGAAGACGTGCAGCGAGGGTTCGAGGGATGAGTCCAGTACGGTCAAGGGTTGTGCTCCTGCCCTGCGCGTCGCATCGGCCACGCGTCGGGCATGTCGAAAAGATGCGCCGATTCGCGGCGCGTTTCAGCCATTCGACAGTCTAGTCAAGGAATGTTGCGACGCACCATCAGGGCTTACACCTGCCTATCAGAACCCGGCGGTCGATGAAATCCACCTGAAATCCTTATGGCACGGGCCTCACGGGCCTATTTCCGCCGCGCGTACGCCACGTGTGCGGCAACGTGCCGCATGGACGGCAGATCAATCGGATCGGTTTAAAAACGGGTCGCGACCCCGGGTAGTGAACCCTTCGATCGGCGCGCTTACGTGCCCGCCTCGGCCGTCACCACCCGCCGGAACGTCAGGTTGACCCGCTCGCCCTGCACGGCCGGCGCCTTCGGCACGCGATGCTGCCATTCGGCCTGCGTGCGGCCGCGCATCACCAGCAGGCTGCCATGCGTCAGCCGGTACGCATGCACGACGCCGGTCGCACGATGACGCAGATCGAACACGCGCATCGCGCCAAGGCTGACCGACGCGATCACCGGCGCGTCGCCGAGCTCCGGCTCGTTGTCCGCATGCCAGCCGAGACTGTCCTGCCCGTTGCGATAACGATTGAGCAGCACGCTGTTGAAACGCGCGCCGCAGATCGCCTCGACGGCACGCTTCAGGTCGAGCACGGCCGGCGTCCACGGCGCGGGCACGTTGCGGATTCCCGAATACACGTAGACGGCGTCGGGCTCGCCCTGCCACGCGGTGAGCCGCGGCAGCGGAATGCGTCCGCGTGGCGTGCGGATCGTGTCCTGCCGCCACGCGACCTCGTCGATCAGCGCGGCCAGCACGCGATCGGCCTCGGCCGGCGCGAGCCAGTCCGGGTACCAGTCCACGTCGGGCGCGGGCGTATCGGCGAAAAGATCGGGCGTCGACATGTCGGAATCAGGCAGGCGTGAACGATGCGGGCGAACCATGCCTGCATGGTAGCCAACGGCGACGCGCGCCGCCATGCGCTGTCATTCCGGCGCGTCACACGCCCGGGCGCTCGAATCGCCGATCTCGAAGCCGGTGCGTTTTCGCGTGCCACGCTATCATCGCGCCGTGTCGCAGCGCGTCCTTATCCAGGACGCTGCGTTCTTCCGCAATGCCGGCCGGCGCGACCCGGCCGATTTCTTCCAGGACCCGCCATGACGCTCTCCGATTCCGCCCTCGACCAGTTGTTCCGCACCGCGCGCACCCACAATGCCTGGCAGGACAAACCCGTCGACGATGCGCTGCTGCACCGGCTGATCGACCTGACGAAATTCGGCCCGACGTCGGCGAACTCGAGTCCCGCGCGCTTCGTGTTCGTCAAGTCGGCCGAAGCGAAGGCGCGCCTGAAACCGGCGCTGTCCGAAGGCAATCTCGCGAAGACGATGGCCGCGCCCGTCACCGTGATCGTCGGCATGGACTTCGCGTTCCACGAGCACCTGCCGCGCCTGTTCCCGCACGCCGACGCGCGCAGCTGGTTCGCCGGCAACGACGCGCTGATCGAAGCCACGGCGTTCCGCAACGCGTCGCTGCAGGGCGCGTACCTGATCCTCGCCGCGCGCGCGCTCGGCCTCGACGCGGGCCCGATGTCGGGCTTCGATGCCGCCAAGGTCGATGCCGAATTCTTCGCCGGCACCGCGATCCGCACCAACTTCCTCGTGAACCTCGGCTACGGCGACCCGGCGGGCCTGTTCCCGCGCAGCCCGCGCTTCGATTTCGACGATATCGCGCGCATCGTCTGACGCGCGCTAGCGGCCGCGCGCCAACCGGATCAGCGTGATTTCGGACGGCACGCCGAAACGGTTCGGCGGCCCCCAGTAGCCGGTGCCGCGGCTGGTGTACAGCCACATCGCGCCGAACCGGTTCAGCCCGCCGATCACCGGCTGCTGCAGGCGCACGAACGGCGGCCACGGCAGGAACTGGCCGCCGTGCGTATGGCCGGACAGTTGCACGGTGAACCCGGCGCGGCTCGCCGCTTCCGCGCTGCGCGGCTGGTGCGCGAGCAGGATCTTCGTGGCGACGTCGTGCGGCGCGCCTGCGAGCGCCTGCTCGGGGTCGCTGCGATGTTCGGGATCGAACCCGCCCGCCGTGAAATCGGTGACGCCCGCGAGCACCGCGCGCGCGCCGTCGTGCTCGATCAGCACGTGCTCGTTGAGCAGCACCGTCAAACCGATCCGCCGGAACTCGTCAATCCATGCGTGCGCGCCGGCGTAATACTCGTGGTTGCCCGTCACGAGGAAGCTGCCGTGCCGCGACTGCATGCGGCCGAGCGGCGCCGTGTGCTCGCGAAGCCGCTTGACCGAGCCGTCGACCACGTCGCCCGTCACGACGACGAGATCGGCCTCGAGCGCATTGACCGCGCGCACGATCCGCTCGATATAGGGCCGCTTGATCGTCGGCCCGACGTGAATGTCCGACAGTTGCACGATCGTCAGGCCGTCGAGCGCGGCCGGCAGCCCGTCGACCGGAATCGACACGCGCTTGACCGCGGCCGTGCGGCGCGCGCCGACGAATCCGATCGCGCTGATCAGCACCGCGCCCGCCAGTACGCCGAGCGCCGTGTCGGACGCCGCGCCGCTCCAGGCGCCGTCATGCCCCAGATGCCGCCATGCGACGACGCCGAGCAGCACCGGCTCGCGCAGGAACGTCAGCACCAGCAGCGACGAAAAGAAGCCCATCGCGATCGAACCGGCCCAGCCGGCCAGCGTCGCTGCCCAGCCTTCGTCGAAGCGGCGCGAGAACATGCCGACCGGAATCAGCACGACGAAGCTCGCCAGCACCAACGCCGCGATCGTGCGCGCGAGCGGCGACGCGAAGGCGTCGGGAATGATCCGCAGCCCGACGTACAAGTGGAACAGCACGCCGATCGCAATGAACCGGACAAAGAAACTTCGCATGGAACACTCTTCCTCGTTGCGGTACCGCTTCCGCGCCGCGCATCGGACGGGACCGTGCCGTCAGGCCTCGTCACACGTCACGCGTCGCGCTCTTCGCACGATGGTACACAGATACCGGCCGGCACGACCGGTCACGGCCGCGGCGGACGCACGGCGCGGCCCGAACGCGGATTCATCCGCGACTGCGCGTCAATGCCGCATTCGGCTCGCCGATTCCCTCTTCATCGGCAGGCAAACGGCATCGACCCGGTTACGTCTGACGATCCTTTACAGTCCGACAGCAACTCTGCCAGCGCATGCGCTGGCAGAATCGCGACCGCTATCGACCGTCCCGAAGCGCCCGCCGGGCGGCCCGATGCGTGCCACATGTGCGCGGGGCATCGCTGGCGGTCCGCATCGCGCTGATTTATGATCGGCTCCGTATCGCGGAATCGTCGTCGCGGCGACGCACCGCATTGCGCCGCGCCCGGCATTCACCCCCAACGTCGAGCTCGTCACACCATGAGAAAAACAACGCCGCGCGCGCCCCTGCGCGTCGCCGCCGTCCTGGTGCCAGCCCTGCCGCTCGCGGGCTGCACGTCGCGCGGCGCACCGTCGTACGTCCTGTTCGGCGCGTATTTCCCGCTCTGGCTCGTCAGCGCGATCGTCGGCATCGTCGGCGCGATCGTCGCGCACCGCGTGTTCGTCGCGACCGGCTGGGCCGCCACGGTGCCCTACCAGCTCGCCGTCTGCACCGCGATCGGGCTCGTGGTCGCCGTGATCGTGTGGCTCGCCGGCACGGGGCCGTTCGCATGAAGGCCGCCGGCATCGCCCACCCGTCCACGAAAGGCCGCGTGATCGCACTGGCGATCGTCGCGCTCGGCATCGCGGCGCTCGCGTACGCGTACCACCGCACGACGGCCTACCCGTCCACCGACGATGCGTCGATCGACGCGGACGTCGTGCACGTCGCGTCGCCCGTCGGCGGCCGCATCGTGCAGCTCGCGGTACACGAAAACCAGCGCGTCGCGAAAGGCGACCTGCTGTATGCAATCGATCCGGTGCCGTACCGGCTGACGGTCGCGCAGGCGCAGGCCGATCTCGAGCTCGCGCGCGCGTCGCTCGACACGCGCCGACGGTCGCTGATCGGCGAGCGCTCGAACGCGGCCGTGGCCGCCGAGCAGGTCAAGCGCGCGATGCAGAATCACGATCTCGCGACGCGCGACGTGAACCGGCTCGCGCCGCTCGCCGCGCAGGGCTACGTCAGCGCGCAGCAGTTCGACCAGGCGAAGGTCCGGCAGCGCGACGCGGCCGTGTCGCTCGCGCAGGCGCAGGAACAGCAGCGCTCGTCCGCGCAGACGATCGGCGACGACGCCGACGCGATCGCCACGCTCCATGCGCGCGAAGCCGCGCTCGCCCGCGCGCAGCACGCGCTCGACGATACGGTCGTGCGCGCGCCGCACGACGGACTCGTGACTGGCCTGACCGTGCTCGCCGGCGAAACCCTCGCGCCGAACCAGTCGATCTTCACGCTGATCGATGCGAGCGAATGGTTCGCCGTCGGCAATTTCCGCGAAACGTCGTTGAACCGCATCGCGGTCGGCGACTGCGCGACGGTCTATTCGATGATCGACCGCAGCCGCCCGCTGACGGGCAAGGTCGTCGGCATCGGCGCCGGCATCGCGGACAGCGATCGCATCAACCTGCCGCGCACGCTGCCGATCGTGCAGCGCTCGGTGAACTGGGTGCACGTCGCGCAGCGCTTCCCGGTGCGCGTGAAGCTCGACGAACCCGACGGCAAGCTCGTGCGTGTCGGCGCGAGCGCGATCGTCGAGGTCCGGCATGGCTCAGCCTGCCGCTGAAGTCCGCTCGCCCGGCCCGCGCGAAGTCCTGCGACTGCTCGCGCCGTTTCCGGGGCGCGCCGCGATGGCCGTGCGGGTCGCGCTGATCTGCGCGCTCGTCGTGCTCGTGACGAGCGGCTACGGCACGCCGGAAGCCGCGATCTCCGCCTACGTCGTGTTCTTCCTGAATCGCGCCGACCGCGTGACGAGCGTCGTGCTCGCGGTCGCGATGCTGCTGCTCGTCACGGTCGTGATCGCGCTCGTGATCGGCGTCGCGATCTTCAGCATCGAATATTCGGTGCTGCGCGTCGCGTGCATGGCCGTGCTGTCGGTCGGACTCCTGTATCTCACGTCGGCCAGCAAGCTGCGCCCGGTCGGCGCGATCCTCGCGATGATCGTCGGCTTCGGGCTCGACGAGCTCGGCCTCGCGCCGGTCGGCGAAGCCGCGACGCGCGCACTGCTCTACGCATGGCTGATGGTCGCGATTCCGGTCGGCGTCGCGATCGTCGTCAACCTGCTGATCGCGCCGTCGCCGCGCAAGCTCGCGCTCGCGCAGCTCGCGAAACGGCTGCGGCTCGCCGCGCGGCGGCTGCGCGGCGACGAGGACGCACGCACGGCCTTCGACGCGAGCCTGCGCGAAGGCGACAAGCAATTGCTCACGTGGCTCAAGCTGTCGACGCTCGAAGGCTCGACGCGAGCCGCGGATGCACCGGCGCTACGACAGGCCATCGCATCGAGCACCGCACTGCTCGTCGCGGTCGCGCTCGCCGACCGGGAACCGGACGCGCGGCTGCCCACCGCATTCGCGGAACCGGCCGCGGCGACGCTCGACGAAATGGCCGGCATCCTCGATCAGGGCGGCTATCCGGTCGACGTGACGCTCGCACTGCCGCCGGCCGATACGCTGCCGCCGCTCGCGCGCGTCGTCGCAACCGACCTGCACGCGGCCGTCACGCATTTCGCCGAGCCGACCGCTCCGGCTACACCGGCCGCGGCACCGACCCACGCATCCGCTTCGCCGACGAACGCGCCCGCCGCACCGCCCGCGCCACGCGGCGGCTTCTTCCTGCCGGACGCCCGCACCAACCCCGACCACATCCGCTACGCACTGAAGACGACCGTCGCGGCGATGTTCTGCTACCTGCTGTATTCGCAGCTCGACTGGTCGGGCATCCACACCTGCTTCATCACCTGCTACATGGTGTCGCTCGGCTCGACGGCCGAAACGGTCGAGAAACTCACGCTGCGGATCGCCGGCTGCATCGTCGGCGCGCTGATCGGGACCGCGGCGCTCGTGTTCGTCGTGCCGGCGCTGTCGTCGATCGGCGAGCTGATGGCCCTCGTGTTCGTCGGCGCGTGGCTGTCCGCGTGGGTCGCCTTCGGTTCGCCGCGCATCGCGTACGCGGGCTTCCAGGTCGCATTCGCGTTCTTCCTGTGCGTGATCCAGGGCGCAGGCCCCGGCTTCGACCTCACGCTCGCGCGCGATCGCACGATCGGCATCCTGCTCGGCAACGTCGTCGTGTATCTCGTGTTCACGCGCATCTGGCCCGTCAGCATCGGCAAGCAGATCGATGTCGCGTTCGCGGCGCTGCTCGACCAGTGGCGCCGTATCGCGCAGGTCGTGCAGCCGGCCGAACGCCGCACGCTCGCCGCTGAAGCCTTCGCGCGCCACGGCGCGATCGCGCAGGAACTCGGGCTGATCCATTACGAACCGTCGTGGGTGCGCCCCGCCGCCGCGTGGCTCGCGACCCGGCGACGCGCACTTGCGGAACTCGGCGCGCTCGAAGGCCCGCTGTTCCTGCTCGCCGAACGCACGCCAGGCGATGCGGCGATCGGCGCGCGGCTCGCGCGCGTGGTCGAACTGCGCGACGGCGACCCGATTGCCGACGCCGCTTCGGCGCCACCGTCGTCGACGGCAGGCGCAGCAATCGCGCCGGCCGCCACCTCCACTGATCCTGCACGCGACGCGCTGCTCAACCTGATCGACACGCGGCTCGCGCACATCGCCGACGCCGCGCGTCCAGCCCCCCCGAAGGAGTCTGCCCCTCATGCGCGTCCCTGAACCGCCGGCCGCGCCGATCGCCGCCACCGTGCTCGCGACCGCCATCGCGCTGACCGGTTGCGCCACGTCGTCGGTCGACCTGGCGCCGGAGGCACCCGACCGCCCGTGGCAGCCGCAAACGTCGGCCGCCGGCGACATCGTGCCGGCCCCGCCGCTCGCTTCCGCTCAACGCGCGCCGCACGACTACACGCTGCCGGCCTCGCCCGCGCTCGCGTCGGTGTCGCCGCCCGCCGCGCTCGACACCGCGCATCCGTACACGCTGCCCGAGCTGATCGATCTCGCCGAATCGACGAACCCGCTGACCCGCATCGCATGGAACGACGCGCGCAACGCCGCGCTCGCGGTCGGCATCGCGAAGGCTGCGTACCTGCCGAACCTGTCCGCGACCGCGATGGGCGCGTACCAGACGAGCCACGGCTCGACGTCGACGCTCCTCGGCGACGCGTCGAGCAACACGACCGTGCACGGCACGATCTCGGCGCTGTCGCTGCAATGGCTGCTGTTCGATTTCGGCGGCCGCGCGGCGCGCGTCGAGGCGGCCGAGCAGGCGTCGGTCGCGTCGAACGTCGCGTTCACGGCCGTGCACCAGCAGGTGATTCACGACGTGACCGTCGCCTATTACCGCTACGAAGCCGCCCGCTCGCGCGCGGCCAGCGCGCAGCAGGGCCTGGTGAACGCCGACGCGATCCTCGCGGCGTCGCGCGCGCGGCTCAGGCAAGGCGTCGGCACCGTCGTCGAACTCGCGCAGGCAACGCAGAATCGTGCGCAGGCAAATCTCGCGCTCGTGCAGGCGAACGGCGCGGAAAGCGACGGCTACCTCGCGCTGGTTTCCGCGCTCGGCATCTCGCCGCTGTCGAAGCCGTCGATCGCCGCGCTTCCCAAGCGTCCGCTGCCGCCCGCGCTCGCTTCGTCGGTCGACGCGATCGTGTCGGACGCGATCGCGCGCCGCCCCGACCTGCAGGGCGCGTATGCGCTCGAGCAGGCCAACCGCGCGAAAATCAAGGCCGCGCAAGCCGCGTTCATGCCGAAAATTTTCCTGTCGGCGTCGACGTCGTATGCGAGCGGCGGCACGGCGATCACCGCGCTGCCCGCGATCGGCGACCAGGCGCCGACCGTGAACCTGAACGGCAGCCGCTACGGCGGCGGCGTGTTCCTCGGCGTGACGATACCGTTGTACGACGGCGGCCTGCGCTCGGCGGTGCTGATGCAGGCGCGCAACGATGCGCAAAGCGCATCCGCACGCCTCACGCGGACCAAGGAGGAAGCCGTCCGCCAGGTCGTCGCCGCGCAGAACGCGGTGCAGACGAGCCTCGCGTCGCACGACGCGGCCAAGGCGCTCGTCGATGCCGCGCAGACGAGCTACGACGCGGCCCTGACCGCGTACCGCAACGGCGTCGGCTCGGTCACCGATGCGACGATCGCGCAAAGCCAGCTGCTCGCGGCCCGCAACGCGGAGGTCGACAGCTATGCCGGCGCGCTGTCGGCTGCCGCCGCGCTCGCGCTCGCGACGGGGACGATCGGCGCGTCGCAATGACCGTCGCCGTGACGCACCGGCCGTTCGCGGCCGGCCGCCGGACGGGTTGACGCCTGCGCGGGCGGGCCACTAGAATGCCGCCCATTCTTCCTTCAGGAACCATCGTGGACAGTTGCAGCACTCCGTTGCGTGCGCCGCTTGCCGCCTGAACGCCTGTCCGACGCAGTTCTCCTGCCGCGGCTCGCGTTCCGCGAGCCCGCACGCCCCCCGTTTCACACTGAATGACGCATTCGCGCGGTACAGTACCGCGCGATGACGGCCATCGTGCCGCGTTCGGCCTCGCGCCGCCGCGACGCGGGCCGGCATGCGCACTTGGCACGGCAGGACAAACATGACTCTCGATTTCGCACTCCGTCTTTTCACTGCGTTCGCCTGCGGCGTCGCGATCGGCCTCGAACGCCAGATGCGGCAACGCACGGCGGGCCTGCGCACGATCACGCTCGTCGCGAGCGGCGCCTGCCTGTTCGTCACGCTCGGCGTGCTGACCGGCAACGGCGTGGCCGGCGTCACGCAGATCGCCGCTTACGTCGTGTCGGGCGTCGGCTTTCTCGGCGGCGGCGTGATCATGCGCGACAAGGGCTCGATCCAGGGCATCAACACGGCCGCGACGCTGTGGTGCTCGGCCGCCGTCGGCGTGCTGGCCGGCTCCGGTCACTTCGTTCCGGCGCTGGCCGGCACGGGCGTCGTGCTGCTCACCAACACGGTGCTGCGCGGCGTCAGCCAGGCGATCAACGCGACCCCCGTGTCGAACGCCGACCTCGTGCGCGAATACCAGATCACCGTGATCTGCCTGGCCGACGACGAAGTGCACATCCGCACGCTGCTGTCGAACGCGATGTATGCGAAGCCGCTGTCGTTCCAGAGCCTGACGAGCGAGGACGTGCCCGAGCAGCCGGACCGCCTGAAGGTGACCGCGACGCTGAAGCTGCACCCGAAGGATCAGCAGAAGCTCGAGCAGATCGCGAGCCGGATGAGCATGGAGAAGAGCATTTCCAGCGTGAGCTGGACCGCGAAGGAAGCGGAGCCGATGATGGAGTGAGCGGCGGCCGCCGACGCGACACGACCGCCCCGCCGCCAGCGCCGGGTCAGGGTGTATCGATGAGTCCGGCCGCGATCGCCTTGACGACCGCCTGGACCTTGTTGGTCGCGCCGAGTTTCTCGAGGATGTTGTTCACGTGGAAGTTGACCGTGCGCTCCGAGATGCAGAGGATCTGGCCGATCTCGCACGCGGTCTTCCCTTCGGCCGTCCAGCACAGCACCTCGCGCTCGCGCGCGGTCAGCGTGACGCTCGACTCGGGCGACAGCTTCGGCACCATGAAGCGGCTCATCAGCGAATGCGACAGGTTCGCGAGCCAGTTGGTCTGCAGCGTCAGCATGTTGATCTCGGCCGGCGTGAGCCGGTCCGCATGACGCGCGATGCTCAACAGCCCGAACGCGCCGCGCGCCGCCCAGCTCGACTGCGCGACACCCACCGACAGCCCGTAATCGCGCGCGTCCTGCCACAGCGGGCACGGATCGATCCGGTCGACGTCCGGCCAGACGATCATGTTGGTGCTGAGCGCGCCGTCGCGAACCGTCGAATCGATCTCGATGTAGTTCTGCGCCTGATAGTGCGCCATCCAGCCGTCCGGATAAGTATTGAAGATCGCGACGGCCGGCTTCGACACCGGCAGCGGCACGCGAATGCCGTAACAGCAATATTCGAAGCCGAGGCGTTTAGAATAAGCGGCGATCCGCTGGAAGAGTTGCTGCTCGTCTTCCGCGGCGCTGAATTGTTGGTAGGCATCCTGCCAGCGCAGTTCCATTCGTTCTCCGACAACGTTACGCTGTCATACCTGTCAGGTGCCAGCACCGGTTCGGGGCTGATACATTCCGCGCATGACTTCACCTTTGTTGCATCCGGTCCGCGGCCCGTCTCCGGACGGCTACGTGCGCCTGTCCGAAAGTGCACTGGCCGCGCTCGTGCTCGACCACGTCGCAAGCGGCCTCGATGCATCGCTGCTCGCGGAACTGCGCGACAGCGCCATCGACGCGCGCCTGGCCGGCTATACCGAATGGCATCGCCCGGCCAGTGCCGGCGTCGCATACCTGACGGTCGGCTGGGACTGGTATCTCGAGCGCGCGACGGGCACGTTCGTGATCGCGGGCGGCGACGTTCGCAGCAACATCATGGCCGTCGATGCCACCGGCGCCGACCTCGGCATGTTTCGCACCGCCGCCGTGCTCGCCGCGCGGCTCGTACACGTCGACTGGCCGGCCGCGGTCGCGTCGTCGCTGCTCGGTCGCAACGACGCCTATCATGCCGGTCCCACGCTCCAGTGACAACCGGCCGCGCTTTCCTCTGACATTTCCGCAAGACTGGCGCTCTTTATAAGCAAAAGCCGCCCGTATTTCAATCCCGCCGATCAAGAAACCGATACCACCGGTCGAATGGTATCGGCCTCCCCTCACCCTGTAAGAGTTACCAGTTACCGCCCCCTCGGGACGCGCGATGTAATGCGTGCATACCAAAGTACAGATCCGAGGACACCATGCGGACCTTCGTTCACGAGGAAGGGCGGTTGCCACACGAACTTGCAGCGGATCTCGGGCGCTATCGGCGCCGCGTGTTCGTCGAGCAGCTCGGTTGGGCGCTTCCGTCGGCGAACGAAAGTTTCGAGCGCGACCAGTTCGATCGCGACGATACCGTCTACGTGTTCGCGAGAAACGCCGGCGGCGAAGTGTGCGGATGTGCGCGCCTGCTGCCGACCACGCGCCCGTATCTGCTGAAGTCGCTGTTCGCCGACCTGATCGCCGACGACGTCGCGCTGCCGCAATCGGCAGCCGTCTGGGAGCTGTCGCGGTTCGCGGCGACCGGCGACGAAGGCGGTCCGGGCAATGCCGAGTGGGCCGTCCGCCCGATGCTCGCCGCGGTCGTCGAATGCGCGGCGCAACTGGGCGCGCGGCAGCTGATCGGCGTGACGTTCGCGAGCATGGAAAGGCTGTTCCGCCGGATCGGCGTGCACGCGCACCGGGCAGGTCCCCCGAAACCGGTGGACGGTCGTCTGGTTGTCGCGTGCTGGATCGATATCGATCCGCAAACGTTTGCCGCACTTGGAATCGAGCCGGGACGGGCCACCCGGCAGGCCATCGCCGCCTGAGCCGGAACGCGCGTAGTCCGGCCGGGCGGCATCGTAACGAAGGAGAACCACCGTGGACCAGTCTCAGGTCTTTCGCGCGATGATGCCCGGGTTGACGGGTGCCGGCGGCGCCCGCATCGCAGTCACCTACCCGTCGTTTCCGCGGCCGCTTCCGCTCGTGCGGCTCGATCGCCACGGGCTCGTGTTCCGGGCGGCCGGCGCCGCACCGCTCGTGTGCGGGTTGCCGCGCGCGGCGACGCTGCTGGTTGCGGACGAGCCGCTCTGCTCGCTGCGCCTCGTGATCCGCGACGTCGCTGCTGTCGGCGACGGCCGGCACGACCTGACGATGCAGCCGTCCGGGGCCGCCGGCGACGAACTGCTGTGGCACGCGCTGCGCGACCGCGAACCATACCGGCAGATCGGGCAGCCGCTTGCGCCCGTCGATGCGGCCATGGCGCCGAACGGCGAGCCGCAGACCGTCAGCGCCGCCGCGCAGCATCCGTCGCGCAGTGCGGCGTTCCGTCTGCGCTGCCACAGCGATGCGCTGTTCTTCGCCGACTGGCTCGAATATCACTTCGACGAGCTGCGCGCGCTGTCGCAACGGCACGGGCCGCAATTGCAACTCAAGCAGCTACAGCGGCAAGTCACCGACGATGAGGTGGGCGTGCGCTTCGTCTACGACATCGACGGACACACGACGCGGCACGCGCTGACCGACTGCGCGCGAGAGGCCTGCGCGTGGATCGAGACGGAAATGCGCGACAAGTACGCGGTGCCGGTCGCGCAGGAGCGGTTCGGCGCGTTTGCCGCGCACGCGCGGGCGGGCGGAATGTGAATGCGCCTGCGGCTTCGCGGTTACGCGAAGGCCGCCGCACCGAGGGACGCCGTTTTTTCGGCAGGACACTGCGGGATACCCGCAAGGGCTGTATGGCGCGCCACTCCACCCTTGTCGGGAAGGCCCGGCAGCGCTGCGTTGCACAATTACAACTAGGGCTTGCCAGCCCTCGGGTTTTCCCTTAAAGTTACATCCGTCTCCTCCATGTCTCCAAACATGGATTCAGCCCGCTCCAGTAGCGGGCTTTTTCTTGCCTGCGTGATTTATGAGGGCCGCATCAAAGCGCCCTGTCATCCGCTACCAGTACGCGCGGCCCTGCCCCGGCGGCTTACCATCGGCGAACGGCTTACACATAGCCGATGTCGTCATGCGCCCACCTGTGTATTGCCCTTCGAGATGTCTGGATGCACGCGCATGCGCCGCCGCGCACGGCTTCATGCGAGTGGCGTCATTCAATCTGTATTGGATGCATCCAGACAGGCGTTCGAGGACGCGGACGGTTACCGGATCGCGCTGCAGAACGCGGAGTGGCGCTGACGGGCGCAGATGCCCGGGCCGTTATGTGCTGACGTGGCCGTCGAGACGAACGGACGTTGCGTGCTTGACGAACACCACATGCTGCCGCAAGGCATGTCCCCGCGGCAACGCAGGATGATCGAAATCGCGCAAGGGCTGTCGCGCCATCCCGAGCCGCTGCGCCACGTGCCGCGATCGCAAGTTGGCGGCGGCCGTCCACGCGAAGATTTCGCCGAGCCCGATCCGGCCGAATCCGTCGGCCAATACCGCGGCGGCCGCTTCGCCAACATGGCCATGCCCCCACGATGATCGGGCCTGGCGCCATATGATCTCGACACACGGCGCCATCGGGTGCTCGTCGCGAACTTCGCGTGACAAACCGCAGAGCCCGATCAGCGCGCTCTCCGCACGACGCTCGATCGCCCACACACCGAAACCGTGCGCATCGAAATGCGCTTCGAAGCGCACGATGGTGGCCGCCGCCTCATCGACGGACATCGGGCCACGCGCGAGCCACGCGGTCACATCGGGATCCGCATGCATCGCAGCCAGCGCACCGGCATCGTCCGGTCGCCAGCGACGCAATGTCAAACGTTCGGTTTCAATCTTCACTGGCGGGTTCAACCGTGATCGGGACATGCAGAAGGCACGGGATGCGCCGGCCCGTGCGCACGCAATTCTCGCAGCGAAAGAACACGCCCGAAGGCGCAGCGGCGAGACGAGTCAATCGCGAGCGCCACCTGCGCCGGCAAGGAACGTCGACGGCCGCAAGAACCGGCAACAGGAATTGAATGCAGCGCGACGCGTCGTCCCGCCCGTCGTTCGCCGAACGAGCGCACGACGCCCGCGCTCAGGCGCCAGCGCGTCGAATGCGATTACTCGTTTTCCTCGAAGTAATGCCCAAACTTCGCCTGCTTGGTCCGGATGTAACGCTCGTTTTCCTCGCGCACGGGTACCGCGAGCGCCACGCGTTCGCAGACGGGAATGCCGTGCTTCACGAGCGTATCGAATTTCTTCGGGTTGTTGCTCATCAGTCGCACCGACGTCACGCCGAGGATCCGGAGGATCGCTGCGGCCGAGTCGTATTCGCGGGCGTCGTCGGGCAAGCCGAGGTCGAGATTCGCCTCGACGGTGTCGCGCCCCTGCTCCTGCAACGCGTATGCGCGGATCTTGTTGCTCAGGCCGATGCCGCGCCCTTCGTGGCCGCGCAAATAAAGCAGCACGCCGCGGTCTTCCGCCGCGATGTAACGCAGCGCGAGGTCGAGTTGCTCGCCGCAATCGCAGCGGTAGGAGCCGAACACGTCGCCGGTCAGGCATTCGGAATGAAGCCGCGTCAGCACGGACTGCTCGCCGGTGACGTCACCCATCACGAGCGCGAGATGTTCGGCATCGCTGCCCGATACGCGGAAGGCGTACGACGTGAACGTACCGTAGCGCGTGGGCAGCGACGCCGTGGCGACGAGCGTCACGCACTCGTCGGCCTGGCCATTGCCCGGCGTGGGCGATTGGGGACGCGAAGACATCATGAATTCAATCGAAACGATCAGGAATGTAGGAATTGTGTGGATGGTGCGTGACCGGAGTTTACCGCTAATCTGGAAACGTCACGCGACTGCCGCAACAGGCCCGGCTATACTGGGCCCGTCGGGTGCCGCGCATCACGCCCTGCCTTCCCTGCATCGTCCCGCACACGGAGAAAGCAAATGAGCACGACTGTCGCGCAAATTCTCAAAGCCAAGCCGGATTCCGGCCGCACGATCTACACCGTCACGAAAGCCGATTTCGTCTATGACGCCATCAAGCTGATGGCGGAAAAGGGAATCGGCGCATTGCTGGTCATGGACGGCGACGACATCGCGGGCATCGTCACCGAGCGCGATTACGCGCGCAAGGTCGTGCTGCAGGACCGTTCGTCGAAGGCCACCCGCGTCGAGGAAATCATGACGGCCAAGGTGCGCTACGTCGAGCCGTCGCAATCCACCGACGAGTGCATGGCGCTGATGACCGAACACCGGATGCGCCACCTGCCCGTCCTGCAGGACGGCAAGCTCATCGGCCTGATCTCGATCGGCGACCTCGTGAAGAGTGTGATTGCCGACCAGCAATTCACGATCAGCCAGCTCGAACACTACATCCACGGCACACCGACGGTCACGTCCGCCTGACCCATCCCAGCAAAAAAGGCCCAAACGCGCGAGCGTCTGGGCGGGAAAGCCGCCGGAATGCGGCGACGGAGGTTCTGCTCTGCTGACGCGGACGCGCGCGAGTGGCGCGCGCCCCGTCGGTCACATGCTGTGCGCGGGCAGACCCGGGGATGTTCAGTTGCCGAAGTAGACCGAGTTCACGGGATTCGGGGCTTCACGCGTCATGCGGCGGCCCGACTGGCCTGCGCCCGTCGCCACCGCACCATAGCCGCTCGTGTCGGCTTGGGCGAGCATCGGCTGATTCGGCTGGCTCCGTTGTTCTGCGGCCTGGATGTTCTGCGGATATTGCGCGTCGCTCGCGAGCGGCTTGTAGCCGTTCTGTTCGAGTTGCACGAGTTCGGCCCGGACCTGATCGCGGGTCAAGCCCTGCTCGGACTGCGCGAACGATGCGATCGGGGCGGCAAGGACGGATGCAGCGATCGCTGCGTAGATGATCGACTTCATGATGGACCTCCGAAATATGTTCTCTTTTGGCGTCGCTTCCGGCTGGACTGTCTGAAGCGATGGATCAAGTGTAGTGCTCGCGATACCAAGGGGAAACCCTTGGTTTGAACATACAGCGTTGCATTTTCGGAAAAAATAGACCGGTGCCCTCGTGCAAGATCGCGATTACTTCAATCATTTCCACAACAATGCCTGACGAAAAGCCGACAGCCTGATCACCGACCCGGAAGGTTGTGTTGTAGAATCGAAAGGTTTTATTCGCCTGTCGATACCCCATTCACCATGCACGCGCCCACGCCTCTTTCGGTTTCGCCGTCCGGCCCGTCCGGCGTGCGTGCGCGCGCCGGCCACCCGGCGCACCCCTGCCTTCGACGCACGGCCCAGGCACCGCTCGCCCCTGCCCGGCGCCTGATCTGACAGCACGGCCTCCTCCCGGAGCCAGGTCAGACAGGCTCCGGGCGATCCCCATAGGCACGCCACGCCTGCCCCATGCCGATCATTTGGAGAACTGCCATGAAACAACGCCTTTATCAGTTGACCGAACTCGACGTCGCTCGTCTCGAGAAGCACGCCGAACACAACCCGCGCTTCCAGACGATGCTCGACACGCTGCTCGAGCGCGCGGACATCGTGCAGCCCGACGCCATCAAGTCGAACGTCGTCACGATGAACTCGCAGATCACGCTGCTCGACGAAGCGTCCCAGGAACAGGCCACCTGGACGATTGTTTATCCGGATGCCGCCAATCTCGAACTCGGGCGCCTGAACGTGTTCTCGCCGGTCGGCATGGCGCTGCTGGGCACGCAACGCGGCCAGCTGGTGAAGGTGCTGCAGCCGAGCGGCGCTGAAAAGCTGATGAAGGTCGCGGCAATCGTGTTTCAACCGGAAGCCAACGGCGAATACACGCGCTGATCCACGGATCAAGCGCAACACCTGCGCGGAATGCAAAAAGCGAGGCCTGTGCCTCGCTTTTTTGCATCCCAACGATCCGGATTATCGTCATCGTATTTCACATGCGAAAAAAAGGCGCCCGAAGGCGCCTTTTTCGATGCTGCGTAGCTGGTTACCCAGCCGTCACGCTTAGAAGCGGTGACGCAGACCAACCGTTGCTGCGGTTTGGTTGATCGACGAGCTTGCCGGCGTCGTGTTGTCGCCGTTGTAGATCGACGTGCCGATCGCGTTGCCCTTCGCACCACGTTGGTACACAGCTTGTGCGTACACGTCCGTGCGCTTCGACAGCGAGTAGTCAGCTTGCACGCCGAACTGGTTCCAGTGCGAGCTGCCACCGTCGACCTTCGTGTTCGTGTACGTGTAAGCTGCGCCCAGGCCGAGAGCCGGCGTCAGGTTGTACTTTGCGTTGACTTCGTAGTTGTCCGTGCGGAACGCGCCGGTCAGGCCCGGGACGTTATCGATACGCGATTGCGTCCATGCAGCACCGACTTGTGCCGGGCCGAATGCGTAGCCAGCACCAGCACCGTACGTACGGATACGGCCTTGCGAAGCGATGTTCGTCGCGCCGTTGGCGTTGGTACCGTCACCGAGGTTGGCTTGCGAGTACGCTGCACCCAGCTTCAGGCCTTGGAACTGGTACGACAGACCGCCGCTGTAAGCACGGTTGTTGCCGAAGTTCTGGTTGTTCGAGAACGAGTACGTGCCGCCGAACTGCAGGCCAGCGTAGTTAGCGCTCGTGAACTTGACCGAGTTGTTCAGTGCGACGTCGCCGTTCGTGCTCAGGCGGTCGTTGTTGCCGCGGTGCGCGAAGTACGTGCCGCCCCACGTGCCCGTTGCCGTCAGCGGCGCCAGGTAGTCTTGCGTTGCGTCGTACTGCTTGCCCAGCGTGACCGTGCCGTACTGGCTCGACAGGCCAACGAATGCTTGGCGGTTGAACATGCCGCCGTTGTTGCCCAGCTTGCCGTTACCGATGCCGAAGCCGCTTTCCAACGTGAAGATTGCCTTCAGGCCGCCACCGAGGTCTTCCGAGCCACGCAGGCCGAAACGGCTCTGGTCGATGCCCGAGCCCATCGACCACAGCGACTTGCCGGCGACGTTGCTTTGGTAGGTGATGCCTGCGTCCAGCACGCCGTACAGCGTGACGCTGCTTTGCGCGTGAGCGACGGTAGCGAACGATGCTGCAGCTGCTGCAACGATCAGAGTCTTGTTCATTCGTGGAGCTCCCTTCTAAAAAGAGGCAGGTCTCGCGACCTTGTTCATAAACGGTCTGCAACCGCCCGGGAGCGCCATCGGTCCTTCTGGCCGCGCCCGGATAGTTGCCCGTTTGGGAACCGTGAGTTTAGGGGTGTACCCTAGGGGCGCGATCTGCAAATAAAGAAATAAGCTTTTCCAGAACTAGAAATAATGAAAGTGGGCGCACCTTATAAGTATTTGTTTTAACGTCTTTTTTTGACTGATTGACGGATGCTTTTTGGAGGCTTTCATCGCACCATTCTTTCATGTCATCGTCTTGACGGTTGCATAGAAACAACAAACGGAATCGATGGAACCACGCAAAACCGGTAATTTTTACCCGAATCAGTCTCAAATATTGGGCCTACCCGCCTAAAACGCTGCGACCGAACTGTAAACACGCGGCGGTGCAGCCGTTGCCGTCCCTGTTGGACCGCCAGCGCCTGCAGAGTGGGATCGGTGGCGGGCGCCCCGGCTGCCCGCAGGTCGTCGTGACATGCGGTAACAGCCTTAACGCCCCGCGTAACCCGGCCCCGCGACCAGCCAGCTAACGTAAGGCAGCCCGAATACCTATTAGATAGAGGACTCGCCATGAATCGACGCTCGCTGTTGCGCGCCATCGGACTGACCGCCGCCGTCGCCGCCACCGGCGGTTGGCTGCGCACCGCCTCGGCCCAACCCGCACCGCCCGGGTATCGGCCTCCCGGGCCGCCTCCAGGCCCCGGCAGGCCGCCTTATTCCGATCGCCCGGGCTTCGCGCCACCCGCACTGCGACATGATCGCCGGCCACCGCCGCCGCGGCCGCATGGCTATATCTGGACCGACGGCTACTGGCGCTGGCAGCGCGGCCGCTATATATGGGTGCCCGGACGCTGGGTCGCTCGCCGCCCCGGGCGCAGGTGGGTGCCTGGATACTGGCGTCGCCAGGGGCGAGTGTGGGTCTACGTCGACGGTACCTGGCGATAAGTCGCCCGCGCCGGCCATCGGCCGGCGCGGTGCCGCTGCTTCCACGGCCTTGTCGATCGACACGTCGCGCCGTCCTGCATACGAATCGACCGATCGAGCGGAGGCGGATCGCCCCGCCACAACAGTTCATATCCGTCATACGCCGGTCGCCGCGCGTGCGTCGCACCCCTCGCGACGCCGCATGCGTGAGCAATTCGCTCAAAACATTCGGATAACGAAATCATCCGATGCTGCCGCAACACACGCATACAGTCGCGGATCGCCACACGCCCGCACGACGCACTCCGCTCAATGCCCGTTGCTCTCTAGCTCGCACGCACGGCGACGTGCGGCGCATATCGCACGATGATGTTCGTCGGCCCAACGAATCATCGCGTCCATCGGCGTCAGGAACGAACGCCCGAGGTCCGTCAGCGCATATTCGACGCGCGGCGGCACCTCGGCATACAGCGTGCGGCTGACGAAGCCGTCCTGCTCGAGCCGCTTGAGCGTGCGCGACAGCATCTGCTTCGATACGTCGCCGATCGCGCGGGCGAGTTCATTGAAACGCATCGTGCCGCCGGACAGCGCCTCGAGCACGAGCAGGCTCCATTGGTCGCCGATGCGATCAAGCACATCGCGGATCGGGCACGGCTGATCGAGTTCGACAGATTCGTCGGCGGACGTAAACGGCATGACGGGATTCTCTTTCACGGGCGATGCACGGTCACCGCGGCGTGACCTGCTCACTCCGCGGTGACTTCTTGTGACGGGTTCGCGGCAACTGTACCATTCGATCGACCCGATGGCCGCACGGATTTTCAAGTTCTGCGAAGCATACGGATGCGCACGGTCGGCACTCCTTCGCCCGCCGATGATGACGATCGGCGTCATCCGCGGTCGCGCACCGTGCGCCCACCCACGAACCCCCAGACAAGGAACCCGCCACATGTCACCGCTCCGCTCCCCCGTCCGCGCCGTTGCCGCGTTCGTCCTGCTTGCCGCATCGACCGCCGCGCCGGCCGCCGGTCATGTCACGCGCGACCTGGCCGCCGAGGAAGCCAACCGCCAGCTCGTGCTGACGTTCTACGACCGCTTCTTCAACAAGCACGAAGCGGTCGAGGCTGCCGCCGTCGTCGCCGACGACTACAAGCAGCACAACCCGCACGTGCCCGACGGCAAGAAGCCGTTCGTGTCGTACTTCGTCGGCGCGTTTCAGAAGAACCCCGAATCACGCGCGCAGATCGTCCGCAGCTCGACCGATGGTGACCTCGTCTATCTGCATGTGCATGCGACCGAGCGGCCGGGCGATCGCGGCGACGCGGTGGTCGACATCTTCCGCGTGAAGGACGGCAAGATCGTCGAGCACTGGGACGTGATCCAGTCGGTGCCCGAAAAGGCCGCGAACGCGAACACGATGTTCTGATCGGGCGGCCCGTGGACCGATGCTCGGCCGACCTCGCGACACGACGCTGCCCGGCACGCGCGAACGCCCCTACATCGGGCTTCGCCGCCACGCCCGTCCGACCGCGCCAGGGCCGTCGTCCGCCTGCGCGCGGCCGAGCACGGCTCGGGCCCGGCCGCGCGCATCAGGCGACGTCGAGCGCGAGCACCTGCCCGGTCGTCAGCACGTCGCCGAACGTGTCCGACAGCTCGGCCAGCGTGGCGCGGTGAAGGTCGCGGTGCGACACCGTGCCGCCGTCCGCGACATCGAGGTCGCGCGTCGCGCACGCGTCGTCGACGACGATCACCGCGTAGCCGAGAGGCACGGCATCGCGGGCCGCGCCGGCGACGCACGCATGCGTCATCAGCCCGGTGACGATCAGCGTGTCGATGCCGGCCGCCTTCAGGCGCGCGTCGAGGTCCGTCGTCGGAAACACGCTCACCGACGTCTTCTTCACGACCGCGTGATGCGGCGCCGGCTGCAGGTCCGCATGAAAGCGGAAGCCGTCGCTGCCGTCGGCGAAGAGCGGGCCGCCGGCCGCGCCGACGTGCTGGACGTGGAATACCGGGATGCCGGCGCGATCGGCGAACGCGATCACGCGTCGCGCATTGCCCAGCGCGCGCGGCCCTTCCGGAATCGGCAGGCGGCCGCTGAAATATTCGTTCTGGAAATCGATCACCAGCAGCGCGGTGCGGGCGGCATCGATCGACGTCGGCGCGCTCGCGCCGGCCAGGGTACGGATGGTCGGATGTTGCATGGGTCGCTCTCTACTCAAGGTTGGCACATCGAACGAAACGGCGGCCCGGCAAGGCCCGCGCCACCGCACGCAGCCTTGCGGCAGGTCGCCACCGTGCGTGGGCTGGCCTGCCGTGACCGCGAGGCGCCAGTGTCGTGCCGTGCGGCCCCGCGCGACAGCGGCCCGCAGGACAACGTCCGACAGGATCGGGCCAACCTGCGCGCAGCCGTCTACGACAGCGCGACCGCGCACCTTTAGCGCACCATCATCACGAAGCTGAGCGGGAAGCCCGAGCCGCCGATCCACAACAGCCTGGTCTCGCCGAATACGGGCAGCAGGTTCGTGAGCGGCTCGCCCGAAAACTGCCGGCTGACGGTCAAGGCCCCGAACGCGCGACAACGCGCAGACGCGCCCACTCGCTTCTCCCCCACCGCGCCGCGTCCCCGCGGCTAGTCCGTTTGGATGGCACGAAGCGCCAGGTTTATTGCCATCATGGCCGTCATTCGTCGCACGCCGCATGCCGCATCGAACGGCGCCGCGCACGCTCGCGCCCCCGCCACGGAGACATCATGAACGCCCCCGTCCTCGGCCCCGTCGACCAGATCGGCTATGTGGTCGCCGATCTCGATCGCAGCATCGCGCGCTGGCGCGCCCGCCACGATGCGGGCCCGTGGACCGTGTTCCGCGACGTGCGTCTCGACGGCCGCTACCTCGGTGAAACGGTGACGGTCACGATGGATGTCGGGCTCGCGTATCTCGGCGGCGTGCAGATCGAACTGATCCACGTGACGAACGATGCGCCGTCGCCATACCGCGACGCGCACGGGCAACCGCTCGCGGGCCTGCATCACGTCGCATGGGTGGTCGACGATCTCGATGCCGCGGTGGCGCGGCTCACGGCGCGCGGCCTGCGCGTCGTGTTCGAAGCGCGCAACCCGGCCACGCGCGTCGCCTACCTCGACGACGCCGACGATCCCGGCGTGCGCGTCGAAGTGATCGAAGGCGCCGGCATGCGCGACATGATCGCGCGCGGCATCGCCGAAGCACGCGCATGGGATGGCGCCGATCCGGTCCGCATCATCGACGCGCCGGCCGCCGCATGAGCGGGCTCGTGCGTCCCCCTTCACTCACAGGAGCAACACGATGAAACGACTCGAAGGTAAGGTGGCGCTGATCACGGGCGGTGCCCGCGGCCAGGGCGAGGCGGAGGCACGCCGGTTCGTCGCCGAAGGCGCACGCGTTGTGATCGCCGACGTGCTGGACGACGCCGGCCAACGCGTCGCGGCCGAACTCGGCGACGCCGCACGCTACCAGCATCTCGACGTGACGAACGAAGACGACTGGCACACCGCCGTTCACGCGACGCTCGCGCACTTCGGCCGGCTGGACGTCCTCGTGAACAACGCGGCGATCCTGAAGCTCGTGCCGATCGAGTCCTGTTCGCTCGACGACTATCGCAGGGTGATCGACGTGAACCAGGTCGGCTGCTGGCTCGGCATGAAATCGGCATTGGCCGCGCTGAAGGACGCGGGCGGCGGCTCGATCGTCAACGTGTCGTCGACGGCCGGGATGGAAGGCGTGGCCGGCGGCAGCGCGTATGTGTCGAGCAAGTTCGCCGTACGCGGGATGACGAAGGCCGCCGCGCTCGAGTTCGGCCGCTATGGAATCCGCGTGAACTCGGTCCATCCGGGCGGCATCGACACCGTGATGGCACGCCCGCCGGAATACGCCGATTTCGACCCGTCGTCGATCTACAGCGGGCTGCCGATCGCGCGCATCGGCAAACCCGACGAAGTGGCGAGCCTCGTGCTGTTTCTCGCGTCCGACGAATCCGCGTATTGCACGGGCTCGGAGTTCATCGTCGACGGCGGAATGCTCGCGGGCAGCACGTTCCACTGATCCGCGGCGGGGTCGACGGGCAGGTCCGGCCGCCCATCCGCACCGACCATCAAGCGTCCGAAAACGACCATGCCGCCGGCGGCTTTCCCGCGCAGCGGCACGATGGTTTCCGAAACGAAGCAGCAAACGATGCGGCGCTTCAATACCCCTTCGGCTGGATCGCCGGCGCGCCGACAGCACGCGCCGCCTGCCCTCGGCCGCGCACCAGGAAGCGTCCGTTCGGGCCGTACACGCCGTCCGCTTCCGGATGCACCGTCAGCAGCACGAAATACAGCAATCCGCCGACCAGCAACGACACCGGCACGCTGAGATCGAGCCCGCCCGCCAAGGCGCCGAGCGGCCCGACGAACTGGCCCGGCAGATTCACGAACGACAGCCCGATGAACGCCGCCGGCAGCCACGCGCCCATCGCGCGCAGGTTCCAGCCGTGCGTGAACCAGTAGTGGCCGCCGCGCAGCCCGCGATTGAATACCTGCAGGTCGTCGGCGAGATAGAAGCCGCGACGCGTCACGTAGCCGATCACCATGATCGCCATCCACGGGCAGCTGAACGTGTCGATCAGCGTCGAGAACGTCGCGACGCTTTCGACGAGGTTGAACCAGAAACGCCCGACGAAGATGAACGCGATCGCGATCGTGCCGATCAGCAGCGTCGCACGCACACGGTTCAGGACGCGCGGAAACATGCTCGACACGTCGAGGCCCGTGCCGTACAGCGCGGTCGTGCCGGTCGACATCCCGCCGATGATCGCGATCAGGCACATGGGCAGCAGAAACCAGCGCGGCGATACGGCGAGCAGCCCGCCGACATAGTCGTTCGATGCGATGAACGCGGGCGCCTTCGACGCGATGATCGTCGCGGTCGCGAGGCCGAAGAAGAACGGCACGAAGGTCGCGATCTGCGCGGCAAACACTGCGCCCATCACGTGCCGCTTCGGCGTCTGTTGCGGGATGTAGCGCGCCCAGTCGCCGAGCGTCGACGCGAACGACACCGGGTTGCTCAACGCGACCAGCACCGCGCCGACGAACGCGGCCCAGAAACCCGCACTGCCCTGGCCCAGCGTGCCCGCGTAGTTCATGTCGAACATCCCCGCGAACGCGAACAGGCCGGCGACGAACAACAGGCTCGCCGCCCACACGGCGATCTTGTTGACCCACAGCATGAAGCGAAAGCCGTAGACGCAGACGATCAGCACGAGCACCGCGAACACCATGTACGCGGCGCCGAGCGTGAAGCCGTTGACCGGCACGCCGACCATGTTGTGCGCGCCGCCGACGAGCGCGTCGCCGGAACTCCACACCGCGAGCGAGAAGAACGCGATCGACGTGAGCAGCGCGAGAAACGAACCGACGATCCGGCCGTGGATGCCGAAATGCGCGCCGGACGACACGGGGTCGCTCGTACCGTTGCGCGGACCGAACAGGCTCATCGGCGCGAGGATGCAGGTGCCGGCGAGCACGCCGAGCACGATCGCGCATACGCCCGCCTTGAACGACAGCCCGACCAGCACGGGGAAGCTGCCGAGCACCGACGTGGAAAACGTATTGCAGCCGCCGAACAGCAACCGGAACAGATCGATCGGACGTGCATAGCGCGATGCGTCGGGAATCCGCTCGAAACCGAACGATTCAACTTGCGTAATCCTGCCTTCAGCCATTTGTCTCCAACTCCTCTGGTGCATCGGTACGGCCTGCGACTTCGGCCATACGACACATCGTCATCAATTTGCGGCCACTCTAAACCGGATCGGGCGGCGCAAATATCACGCATTCAAGACGTTTACGACGAAGGAGAACAATGTTTCGCGGCCGGAAATCGGCCGCGTGCCGCGCCGCGCATGCGGTGCGGGCGATGCAAGGCAGGTACGACGGCGAAGCGCGGGGCCGCCGCCAGCAGACAGCGGAACCACAGCCCGGCGCTCACTCCTGCTGAACGGCGGGCAGACGCACCGCGCCCGCCCGCCGCGCGGCCCGGCGTGCTACTGCACCGATCGCGCGAGCGGCCCCGGTGCGGCCTGCGCCGTTCCCGCCGGCCAGCCGCCCGCGAGCGCCTTGTACAGCGCGACCGTCGACGCCGCGCTGCGCACCCGCCCGTCGGCCGCCG
Organism: Burkholderia sp. BCC1638; assembly: GCF_902833195.1. Taxonomy (NCBI): domain Bacteria; kingdom Pseudomonadati; phylum Pseudomonadota; class Betaproteobacteria; order Burkholderiales; family Burkholderiaceae; genus Burkholderia; species Burkholderia sp. BCC1638. The sequence goes on along the minus strand of NZ_CADFEC010000012.1, from coordinate 40,350 downwards.
CGTCCTGCGCCTGCAGCAGCGTCCGCTGCGCGTCGAGCACTTCGTAATAGTCGATCGCGCCCGCCGAGAAGCGCGTCTGCGCGAGCTGCGCCGCGCGTGCGCTGTCGTCCGCCGCCCGCACGAGGTGGGCGGTCTCGTCCCGCGTGCGGGCGACACGCAGCAGCGCGTTCTCGGTTTCCTCCAGTGCGCCGAGCACGGTCTGACGGTATTGCGCGAGCTGGCCGGCCGCCTCAGCGTCGCTCGCCGCGATCCGCGCGCGCACGCGGCCGACGTCGAGGAACGACCAGTCGACGCCGAGCGCGATCAGGTTCGTGTCACTGCCCGCACGGAAGAACCCATAGCTGCTCGTCGCGCTGCCGAGCAGCCCCGACAGCGTGAAGCGCGGAAACAAGTCGGCCGTCGCGACGCCGACCCGCGCGGTCGCCGCATGCAGCCGCGCCTCGGCGGCCGCGACGTCGGGGCGCCTGCGCAGCAGGTCGCCCGGCGTGCCGGGATCGATGTCGACGGCAAGCGCCGGCAGCGGCACTGGCGTGCCTTTCGATGCGTCGGCGTTCGGCACGTCGAACCGGCCGATCAGCGCATCCGGCGTCTGTCCGGTCAACACCGCGAGCCGGTGCTCGTCGACGCCGATCGCCGCTTCGTACACGGCGATCCGCGACGTCGTCGATTCGAACTGCGCGCGCGCCCGCGCGGCATCGAGTTCGGAACCGCGCCCCGCGCCGACGCGCGCATTGATCAGCGCGAGCGTCTGCTTCTGGTTGTCGGCGTTCTCGCGTGCGATCCGAAGCCGCTCCTGCGAGCCGCGCAGATCCACGTACGTGCTCGCGACCTCGCCCGCGATCGCGACACGCACCGCGCGCACGTCGGCTGCGCTCGCGGCCGTTTCCGCGCGCTGCGACTCGATCGACCGGCGCACGCGGCCGAACAGGTCCAGTTCCCACGCCGCGTTGATTCCGACATTGGAGATCGGCGTATCGCGCTGGCTGCGCGGCGCGCCGAACGCCTGGTCCTTGCTCATCAGCTGGTGGCCGATCCGGCCGCTCGCGGTAATCGTCGGATAGCGGTCGAATGTGGCCTGCGACAACAGCGCGTTCGATGCGTCGTAGCGCGATACGGCGACCTGCAGGTCCTGGTTCGCCGCGAGCGCCGCGTCGATCAACTGCGTGAGCGCCGGGTCGCCGAAGCCGCGCCAGAATGTGGCATCGGCAGCCGCCGACGCATCAGGCGACGACGCATCCTGCGTGGCCGGATGCGCGTCGCGTGCGAAGCGCGCGGCGGCCGCGGTGTCGGGCCGTTTGAAGTCGGGGCCGACCGCGCACGCGGCAAGCGTCACCGACATCGCGAGCGCGGAAAGACGGAAAGCAGCGCTCATCGGTTTTCTCCTTCGAGGGTGCCATGCTGTTCGCTCCACACGGCCGGCGTGCCGCCCGCGAGCTTGCGGATCGCCACATAGAACACGGGCGTGAGGAACAGCCCGAACAACGTGACGCCAAGCATCCCCGCGAACACGGTGACGCCGGTGGCCGCGCGCACCTCGCTGCCCGCGCCGCTGCCGACCAGCAGCGGCACCGAGCCCGCGATGAACGCGACCGACGTCATCACGATCGGCCGCAACCGCAGCCTGCACGCCTCCAACGCCGCGTCGATCACGCCCTTGCCCTGGATTTCGAGCTCGCGCGCAAACTCGACGATCAGGATCGCGTTCTTGCACGCGAGACCCATCAGCACGACGAGACCGACCTGCACGAACACGTTGTTGTCGCCGCCGGACAGCCATACGCCGAACAGCGACGCGCACATGCACACCGGCACGATCAGGATCACCGCGAGCGGCAGCGTCCAGCTCTCGTACAGCGACGCAAGCACGAGGAACACGAGCATCACCGCCAGCGGGAACACGACGATCGCCGCGTTGCTCTGCGTGACCTGCTGGTAGCTGAGGTCGGTCCATTCGAGCGTGATGCCCGGCGGCAGCACGTCTTTCGCGATCTGCTGCAGCTTCGCGATCGCCTGCGACGACGACATCGCCTTCGGGTCCGCGTCGCCGATCAGGTCCGCGGCCGGATAGCCGTTGTAGCGGACGACCGGATCCGGCCCGGACGCGGGCGCGACCGTCACCATCGAGCCGATCGGCACCATCTCGCCTTTCGCGTTGCGCGTGTGCAGGTTCGCGATGTCGGCGGCCGTCTGCCGGTGACCGGCATCGGCCTGCGCCATCACGCGGTACACGCGGCCGAATGCATTGAAGTCGTTCACGTACATCGAGCCCAGATAGACCTGCAGCGTGTTGAACAGATCGGTCAGCGCGACGCCCTGCGCCTTCGCCTTAAGCCGGTCGACCTTCACCTCGAGCTGCGGGATGTTCGCCTGGTACGCGCTGACGGGGTAGCTCATCCCCGGCGTCTTCGCGACCGCGGCCTGGAATGCCGTCAACGCCTTCTGCAATTCGCCGTAGCCGAGCCCGCCGCGATCCTCGAGATACAGCGAGTAGCCCGAACCGTTTCCGAGGCCCTGGATCGGCGGCGGCATCAGCGCATAGGTGATGCCGCCGCCGATTGCCGCGAAGCGCGCGTTCAGGTCCGCGTTGATCTGCGCGGCGCTGCGGTGACGCTGGTCGAACGGCTTCAGGATCACGTACGAGTTCGTGATGTTCGGTGTATTCACGCCCTGCAGCGCGTTCAGTCCGGCGAACGCCGGCACCATCTCGACGCCGTCGGTGCCGAGCGCGATCTTCGTCATCTGCTCGGTCACCGCGCTGGTGCGCGCGAGCGACGCGCCTTCCGGCAACTTCGCGCCGGCGAACAGATACAACTTGTCCTGCACGGGAATGAAGCCGCCCGGCACTGCGTTGAACAGCAGCGCGGTCGCCGCGAGCAGGGCCGCATAGACCGCGAACACCGCGCCGCGCCGCTTCAGCGTGCGCGCGACGACGCCGTGATAGCGACCGGAACTGCGCTCGAAGAAGCGGTTGAACGGATGAAACAGCCAGCCGAATGCGCGGTCGAGCGCACGCGTGAGCGCATCCTTCGGCGCGCCGTGCGGGCGCAGCAGTTTCGCGGCGAGCGCGGGTGACAGCGTGAGCGAATTGACCGCGGAAATCACCGTCGAGATTGCGATCGTCACCGCGAACTGCTTGTAGAACTGGCCGGTCACGCCCGACATGAACGCCATCGGCACGAACACCGCGCACAGCACAAGCGCGATCGCGACGATCGGCCCCGACACCTCGCGCATCGCCTGATGCGCGGCGTCGCGCGGGCTCAGCCCCTGTGCGATGTTGCGCTCGACGTTCTCGACCACCACGATCGCATCGTCGACGACGATCCCGATCGCGAGCACGAGCCCGAACAGCGTCAGCGTATTGATCGAATAGCCGAGCAGGTAGAGCCATGCAAACGTGCCGACCACCGACACCGGCACCGCGACGAGCGGAATGATCGACGCGCGCCAGGTCTGCAGGAACAGGATCACGACGAGCACGACCAGCACGACGGCCTCGATCAGCGTGTGCTGCACCGCGCGGATCGATTCGCGCACGAACACGGTCGGGTCCCACACCGGGCGATACGCGATGCCCGGCGGGAAGCGCTTCGACAGCTCGTCGAGCTTTGCATACACGGACTTCGCGACGTCGAGCGCGTTCGCGCCCGGTGACAGGAAGATGCCGACCACGGCCGAATGCCGGTCGTTGAAATACGAGCGCAGCGTGTAGTCGCCCGCACCGAGCTCGATGCGCGCGACGTCGGACAGCTTCACGACCTGGCCGTCGTCGCCATTGCGCAGCACGATGTCGCCGAATTCCTGCACCGTGCGCAGCCGGCCGCGCACGTTGATCGACACGAGGAAATCGTTCTTCTTCGGCGTCGGCTCCGCACCCAGCTGGCCGGCCGATACCTGCACGTTCTGCTCGCGCACCGCGGCGATCACGTCGCTCGCGGTCAGCCCGCGCGATGCGAGCCGGTTCGGGTCGAGCCAGAGCCGCATCGCGTAATCGCCGGAGCCGTACACGCCGACGTCGCCGATGCCGGTCAGGCGCGACAGCTCGTCCTTCACGTTCAACGTCAGGTAGTTGCGCAGATACAGCGAATCGCGGCTGTTGTCCGGCGAATAAAGGCTCACGTACATCAGCGGCGTCGGCGACTGCTTCTGCGTGGTCACGCCGTACTGGCGCACCTCGTCGGGCAGACGCGACAGCGCCTGGCTCACGCGGTTCTGCACGCGCACGGCGGCCGTGTCGGGATCGACGCCCTGCAGGAACGTGACGACGACCTGCAGGCTGCCGTCCGAGCCCGCGACCGACTTCATGTACATGATCCCTTCGACGCCGTTGATCGCTTCTTCCAGCGGCTCGGCGACCGATTCGGCGATTTCCTTCGGGTTCGCGCCAGGGTACGTCGCACGCACCACGACGCTCGGCGGCACGACTTCCGGATACTCGCCGGCCGGCAGCATCGGGATCGAGATCAGGCCGATCGCGAAGATGACGATCGACAGCACGACCGCGAAGATCGGCCGGTCGATGAAGAATCGGGAGAAATCCATCGCAGGTCTCCCGTTATTGCGCGGCCGGCGCGCCGGCGTCGGCCACGGCCTGCGTGCCGCTGCCCGGCCCGGCGCCGGTGCCCGCATCCGCGCGTGCGGGCAGCGCCTTCGGCTTCACCTGCGCACCCGGATAGTAGATCCGCTGCACGCCGTCGACGACCACGCGATCGCCCGACTGCAGCCCCTTTTCGACGATCCGCTCGCCGTCCAGCACACGGCCGATCGTCACGTCGCGACGCATCGCCTTGTCGCCGGCATCGATCACGTAGACATACTTACGATCCTGGTCGGTGAGCACTGCCTTGTCGTCGACGAGCAGCGCATCCTGGTCGCGGCCGCTGACGAGCTGCACGCGCGCATAGAGGCCCGGCGTGAACGTGTGATCCGCGTTCGGCAGCCGCACGCGCGCGCGGATCGTGCCGGTTTGCGGATCGAGCCGGTTGTCGAGGAAATCGACGGTACCCGCATGCGGGAAGCCCGTCTCGTTGGCGAGGCCCACGCGCACCGGATCCGCGCCGATCGCCCGATGCTTCGGGTCGGCGCGCCGCGCGTTGTAGCGCAGGTAGCTCTGCTCGTCGCAATCGAAATACACGTAGACGGGGTCCTGCGACACGACCGTCGTCAGCAGCGTGTCGTCCGCGCGCGCGAGGTTGCCGGCGGTCGCGATCGCACGGCCGACGCGCCCCGCGATCGGCGCACGCACTTCGGTGAAGCCGAGATTGAGCTTCGCGTCGGCGACGGCCGCGTCGGCCGCCCGCAGGTCGGCGCGCGCCTGCTCCGCGGTCGCGCGCGCGTTGTCGAGTTCCTCCTGGGAGGTTGCATGCGCATCGATCAGCGTCCGCACGCGCTTGAGCTGTACATCCGCGAGGCTCGCGGCCGCGCGCGCCCGCTGCTGCTGCGCGTTCGCGCGATCGAGCGCGATCCGGTACGGGCGTGGATCGATCTCGAACAGCACCGCGCCCTGCGCGACGAGGTCGCCCTCCTTGTACGCGATGCGCTGCAGATAGCCGCTCACGCGTGGCCGCAGCTCGACTGCGTCGACCGCTTCGACGCGTCCGTTGAATTCGTCCGCGAGGCGGATCGTGCGCGGCGCGACGGTCGTCACGCCGACTTCGGGCAACTGATGGGCCGACGATTCGCCTTTGCCGTCGTGACAGCCCGACAACGCCAGCAGCAATGCGCAGGCCGCGCCCAAAGGCGACGTCCTGCGTAGGGATAAGAAGAGCATGATGCCTCGCGACGGGTTAAACTGCCGCGTAGCATAAAAGTTGAAGTTAACTTCAAGTCAAGCTTTCCCGGAGGGCGTCATGGGTATCGACGAAACCCCGCAATGGCCGCTGATGTCGATCCGCGAAGTGGCCGCGCGCAGCGGCGTGCCGGCATCGACGTTGCGCTTCTATGAGAAGCGCGGGCTTATCAAGTCGCACCGCAACGGCTCGAGCCATCGTCACTATTCGCGTGCGGTGCTGCGGCTGATCGCGTTCATCGTGTTCGCGCAGAAGATCGGCTATTCGCTCGACGAGATCGCCGAACAGCTCGTGAGCCTGCCGGAAGACACCGCGCCGACCAACAAGGACTGGCAGCGGCTGTCGCGCGGCTGGAAGCAGCGCGTCGCGAACCGGATCGAGGAACTGCAGCGGCTCTACATCAACCTCGACGAATGCATCGGATGCGGCTGCCTGTCGCTGAAGCGCTGCAAGCTGACCAACCCCGAAGACCGCGCGGGCCGCAACGGGCCCGGCGCGCGGCGCTGGCTCGGCGACGCGCCGCCCGATCTCGACTGACGCGGGCGTCGCGCGCGCGGCGCTCAGACGCGCAGAATGCTGAGCGCGACGTCGAGCACGGCCTGCCGGAACGCATCCTGCCGCGTGGGCAGCGACGTGAACTCCAACATCATGTGGCTGTACGACACCGTCGTGCCGACCGCGCTCGCGATCATGAAGAACAGCACGTTCGGATCGACCGGGCGGATTTCGCCGGCCTCGACCGCGTCGGCCAGCAGCGGAAACATCGCGTCGTGATACGGGCGCACGATCCGCTGCTGCAGGCAGTCGAGCCGCCCGCCCTCTTCGGTCGCCGCCGTCGAGAAGAACATGCCGATGTCCGGCTCCTCGAATTCGTGGTCGACGCACAGCTCGATCGCGCGCCGCACGCGCTCGCGATGCGGCAATGACGACGTGCGCAGCGCGCGCAACGCTTTAAACAGCGGCTCGGCGAGATCGGCGATCTGCTCGACGACGGCCAGCCACAACGTTTCCTTCGCGCCGAAATGGTGGGCGATCAGCGCGGCGTCGATGCCCAGCTCGCGCGCGACCTCGCGCACGCTCGTCGCATCGTAGCCGCGCTTCGCGAACGTGCGACGCGCGGCCCGCAATATCACGTCCGGACCGACGGACGCCTCCGCCAGCGGCCGCCCCCGCGTACGCCGCTTCGACGGCGCGCGCTCAGTGACTTCAGCCACGTTTTCCTGCTCCCGTTGAATGAATCGAATGCCCGCGTTCGGGCCCCGGTTCCACATCGCCAGAACCGGGTCGCCTGCCCCGCTCCGTTGACACGCGAAGCCGGGAAGCGCTAGGATCATACATTATTCATCATGTGATGATTTATCCATGACAGCCCCTACTCGCATCGTGATCGTCGGCGGCGGCATCGCCGGATTGCAGCTCGCGACCCGCCTCGGCGAACGTCTCGGCCGCACCGGGCGCGCCCAGGTCACCGTCGTCGACCGCAGCCCGACCCATATCTGGAAGCCGATGCTGCACACGATCGCGGCCGGCACGCGCGACGTGCAGCAACAGCAGGTGATCTTCCTCGCCCATGCGCGCGATCACGGCTACACGTACCAGCCCGGCGAACTGACGGGGCTCGATCGTGCGCGTCGCCGCGTGCAGCTCGCCGAGATCCGCTCGCAGGACGGCGAACGAATGATCGACGCGCGCGAGCTCGAGTACGACGTGCTGATCCTCGCGCTCGGCAGCCAGGCCAACGATTTCGGCGTGCCGGGCGTGCGCGAGCACTGCTACTTCATCGACAGCCAGCAGCAAGCCGAAACCTTCAACGAAGCGTTGCGGATGCGCGTGTTTCGCAGCATCGCGCGCGACGAGCCGTTTCGCGTCGCGATCGTCGGTGCGGGCGCGACGGGCGTGGAGCTGGCGGCGGAACTGAGCCGGCTGCTGGAAGTGGCGCAGGCATATGGCGACGAGACGGTGCGCGAACGGCTGCGGCTGACGCTGCTCGAAAGCGGCCCGCGCATCCTCGCCGCGTTTCCGCCGCGGATTTCCGCGTCGGCGCAGCGGCGGCTCGAGCAGATCGGCTTTCACGTGCTGACGTCGACGCGCGTGACGGCAGCCGATGCGAACGGCTTCCACCATGGCGATGGTTCGTTCGCCGAAGCGGATCTGATGGTGTGGGCGGCCGGCGTGAAGGCGCCCGATTTCATGCAGGCGCTGGGCGGGCTCGACACGAACCGCGCGAACCAGATCCTGGTCGGGCCCACGTTGCAAGCCACGGCCGACGAGCACGTGTTCGCGATCGGCGATTGCGCGAGCCTGCAGCTCGACGGCCACGAGCGGCCGCTGCCGCCCACCGCGCAGGTCGCGGCCCAGCAGGCGGAGCATCTCGCGAAGCACTTGCCGGCATGGCTCGACGGCAAACCGCTGCCGCCGTTCGCGTTCCACGACTTCGGCGCGCTCGTGTCGATCAGCGACTACGACGCGTTCGGCACACTCGGGCAATTCGGGTTCTTTCGCGGCGGCTTCATCCAGGGGCGTTTCGCGCAATTCAGCCATCTGATGCTGTATCGGCGCCACCAGCAGGCGCTGCACGGATTTTCCAAGGCGACGCTGCTGTGGATCGCCGAACGGATCAACGGCTGCGTGCAGCCGCGCATCCGCCTGTCGTGATGCCGCACGTCGCGGCATCGCGTAACGTTTCGAGGGAAACAAAGATGAGCAACAGTGCAGTAGCCTGGCTCAAGACGGTCGCCGCGATCGGCAGCTTCGACATGCCGTCCGTCTCATGGGCCGCACCGCGACGGCGCAGCATCACGCGCGATCGCCTGCCGTCGTGGGACGCGACGAGCCAGCCGACGATCAGCGTGCTCGAACGTCCCACGGCCGACACCGTGATGATTTCGTGGCGCGACGCGTGCACCGGCCACTACGGTTATCAGAAGTGGCGGCTGTTCACGACGCGCAAGCGCGGCGTCTGTGCGCTGTCGGGGCAGCCGATCGCGCCCGGCGACAGCGTGTATGCGCCGCAACTGCTCGGCTCGGCGCCGGGCAACGCCGCCGCGATGGTGCTCGCGGCGTCCATCGACGAGGCGTGTGCCGCTTAAACGGACGTCGCCTGACCGGCACCATAGGCCGGTTCGCTGTTCTGCCGTTCCAGTTCCGCATCGAGATGCGCGGCATGCGCCAATGCTTCGGACTCCGACATCAGCTCGCCTTCCCACTTCGCGACCACCGCGCTGGCGATCGAATTGCCGACCGCATTGGTGGCCGAGCGGCCCATGTCGAGGAACGTGTCGACACCGAGGATCAGCAGCAGCCCCGCTTCCGGGATATCGAACTGATGCAGCGTCGCCGCGATCACGACGAGCGATGCGCGCGGCACGCCGGCCATCCCCTTCGACGTCAGCATCAGGACCAGCAGCATCGTGATCTGCGTGCCGAGCGACAGATGAATGTTGTACGCCTGTGCGATGAACAGCGACGCGAACGTGCAGTACATCATCGAGCCGTCGAGGTTGAACGAATAGCCCATCGGCATCACGAAGCTCGAGATCTTGCGTCGCACGCCGAACCGGTCGAGCGCGTCGAGGATCTTGGGATACGCGGCCTCGGAGCTCGCGGTCGCGAACGACAGCATGAACGCTTCCTTGATCAGCACGAGCAGCTTGAATACGCGGCGGCCGAGGAACAGCAGGCCGGCGATCACGAGCGTGCTCCACAGCAGGAACAGGCTGACGTAGAAGTCGCCCATGAACACCGCGAACTTCAGCAGCACCGACAGCCCGTTGACCGCGACGGTCGCGGCCATCGCCGCCAGCACCGCGAGCGGCGCGAGTTTCATCACGTAGCCGGTGATCTTCAGCATCACGTGCGCCAGCTGGTCGATCGCGGCCACGAGGATCTTGCCGCGCTCGCCAAGCGCCGACAGCGCGACGCCGAAGAACATCGAGAACACGACGATCTGCAGGATTTCGTTGTTCGCCATCGCCTCGGCGATCGACTTCGGCACCATGTGGCTGACGAAATCCTTCAGCGTGAACTTGGACGTTGCGAGATGCGCGGATGCGCCGATGTCCGGGAGCGGCAGGCCGAGGTTCTCACCGGGGCGCAGCAGGTTCGCCATCAACAGCCCGAGCAGCAGCGAGATCAGCGACGCGGTGACGAACCAGCCGAACGCCTTCACGAACACGCGCCCCACCGACGATGCGTCGCCCATGTGCGCGATGCCGACGACGAGCGTGGAGAACACCAGCGGCCCGATCACCATCTTGATCAGGCGCAGGAACACGTCGGACACGAGGGAGATGTAGCCGGCGATTTCGGTCGCCGCCTGCTTGTCGGGAAACTGCGTGTAGATCATGTAGCCGATGAAGATGCCGGCCGCCATCGCGAGCAGGATCCAGACTGCCGCAGACATTCGTTTGTTCATAACGGAACTCGACGCACGGTGCAGGAGTGAAAGAAAAAATACGCGCGCCGATGCCGTGCCACGGCGCACGTTGCGAGCAAGGCGGGCCCGGGACTCCGGGCACCCGCCACGCTCGATACTGCGAACGTCCGAGAACGGACGCGCTGTCGCTGCCGCGGCGCTCGCGCGAGGGCGAACGCCGGGGCAACCGTTCAGCCTGATGCAATCAAATCGAATCTCATCCGCTCAGGTCAGTAGCCGATCGCCGAACCGGCCGGCCGGCGCGGATCATTGACGCCGTAGATGTAGCCGACGCGCACGTTGCCGGACACCGACGAGTCGTTGCCGGAACTCTGACGGCTCGCCGCCTCGGTGCCGGGCAGGCCGACCAAGATCAGCTCCGCTGCGCCCCACGGCGTCTGCTCGACCATCTTGTAGCCCATGTTGCGCAGGATCGCGAGCGTGTCGGGCGACAGGCCGCGGGTTTCGTAATAGACCTGATCCGGCAGCCATTGATGATGGATGCGCGGCGCCCCGACCGCATCCTGCGGCGTCATTCCGTAGTCGATCACGTTCAGCACGGTCTGCAGCGTGATCGTGATGATGCGCGAGCCGCCCGGCGAGCCGACCACCATGAACACCTTGCCGTCCTTCTTCACGATCGTCGGCGCCATCGACGACAGCGGACGCTTGCCCGGTGCGATCGAGTTGCGCGTGCCCTGCACGAGGCCGAACAGGTTCTGCGCGCCGACCTTGACCGTGAAGTCGTCCATCTCGTCGTTCAGGAAGAAGCCCGTGCCCGGCGCGATCACCACGGCGCCGAAGCGGCCGTTGACCGTGTACGTGGTCGACACCGCGTTACCGTCGCGGTCGATGATCGAATAGTGAGTCGTCTCCGGCTTTTCGTGCACGCCGACACCCGGCTGCACATCGACCGACGCCGTCGCCGTGTCGCCGCTGATCTGCTTGCGGATCTCGGCCGCATAGGTCTTGCTCGTCAGCTTCGCGACCGGATTGTCGATGAAGTTCGGGTCGCCCAGCAGCGTGTTGCGATCCTCGTACGCGTGGCGCATCGCCTCGGTCATGTAGTGGACCACCGAAGCCGACTGGTAGCCGAACTTGCGCAGGTCATACCCTTCGAGGACGTTCAGCGTCTCGCACATCGTCACGCCGCCCGAGCTCGGCGGCGGCGCCGACACGAACTCGTAGCCGCGATACGTGCAGGTCAGCGGCGCCATGTCCTGCGCACGATACGACGCAAAGTCGGCCGCCGTGATCAGCCCGCCGCCGCGCTTCGCGGCCGCTTCGACGATCTTCGGAATCTCGCCGTGATAGAACGCGTCGGGGCCCTGCTCCGCGATGCGCTCGAGCGTGCGCGCCAGGTCCTTCTGCACCAGGCGGTCGCCCGGCTGCAGCGGCGTACCGTCCGGGCGCAGGAAGATGCGCGCGGCTTCCGGGTCCTTCTTGAAACGGTCGATCGTCGTGTCGAGGATGTCCGTATCGCCGCGCGTCAGCACGAAGCCGTCGCGCGCGAGCCGGATCGCCGGCGCCATCACCTGCCGACGCGTCAGCTTGCCGTACTTGCGCTGCGCGAGGTCGAGACCCGCGACCGTGCCCGGCACACCGACCGCGCGATAACCGTACAGGCTGTCGTCCGGAATGACGTTGCCGTTCGCATCGAGATACATGTTCGCGGACGCCGCGGCCGGCGCGGTCTCGCGGAAGTTGATGAAGCGGTCGCGGCCGTCCGCCAGGTGCAGGGTCATGAACCCGCCGCCGCCGATGTTGCCGCAGCACGGGTTGGTCACCGCTTGCGCGTAGCCGACCGCCACGGCGGCGTCGACCGCGTTGCCGCCTTCCTTCAGGATGTCGACGCCGATCTGCGACGCGAAGTGCTGCGACGACACGACCATGCCGTTCTTCGCTTCCACCGCGGGTTCCGAAGCGGCGAGCGCGCCTGCGCTCAGGGCCGACAACAGGGTGAGTACGACGAACCGCCTCATGACGGAATCCTCCAGACGAATGACCGGGCCTTGCCGGTCGACGTTGCTGATCCGGCATGTAATGAACGATACATTCCGGCGAGGCCGCGATCATACATCGGCATTTTGATCTCAAAACCTAGGGTTATCACTCAGCTTATGCGCGAGATCACGCGCTGATCGACCGCGTGGGATGTTCGTTTTATTACACATATGAATGTTTGACGCCCGGAGTGATGCGTCCCTCTAATCTGCGACCTCACGCGATTGGCGGCCTGTCGATGGGCTAACATGCATGGAGTCGCCGGCAGACGCATGTCTGCCGTTTGTCGTTCATTCAGATAAGAGCAAGCCGGAGTGCCCGATGGGGACAAGCATCAGGGCGTTGCTGCTATCCCAGATGGATAGCTTCACGCCGTCGGAACAGAAGGTCGCGCACGCGCTGCTGGATCGCTATCCGAGCCTCGGGCTCGGGCCGATCGCGAGCTTCGCGAAGCAAGCCGAAGTCAGCGACCCGACCGTGTTTCGCTTCGTCGTGCGGATCGGCTTTCCGAACTACCCGTCGTTTCAGCAGGCGCTGCACGACGAGATCGACACCGCGATGAATTCGCCGCTCGCGCGGATGGACGCCTTCCACTCGGAATCGGGGATGCGCGACAGCCATGCGGCGATCTTCCAGCGGCTTTCGCAATCGCTCGCCACCACGATCGAAGGACTCGATGCGGCGGCGTTCGACGAAGCGGTGACGCTGCTGGCCGATCCGGATATCCGCGTGTTCTGCGGCGGCGGACGTTATACCGCCCCGCTTGCGTCGCTGTTTTCCTTCACGCTCGCGTATGCGCGCCCGCATGTGCAATACGTCGAGCCGAACGTGAATCTCGCGTCGGTCTCGCTGACGGACATGGGGCCCGGCGACGTGCTCGTCATTTTCGATTTTCGCCGCTATCAGAAGGACAGCATCCGGTTCGCGCAGGCCGCGCACCGGCTCGGCGCGCGGATACTGCTGATCACCGACGAATGGCGCTCGCCGATCAGCGCGTTCGCCGAGATCGTGCTGCGGATCCAGGGGCGCCCGTTCGCGATGCTGCAGACCAATGTGCCGGCGCTCGCGCTCGCCGAAGCGCTGGTGATCGGCGTGACGAACCGGCTTCCCGAACTGGCGCGGCAGCGGATGGAAAAGATCGAGCGGCTGAGTACGGGCGGCAGCGAGCAGGATGCGAATCAGTGGGATTTGCCCGAATGACGGTCGGCCATCATTCGGGCGCGGGCGTCAGCTCTCGACATCCTCGAGACTGAACACCTCCGTCTTGTCGTTGTACGAGAAGACTTCGCCGTAACGGCCCCAGTCGATCACCGCGTCGAGCGTTTCCTCGGCCGCCTCGTCCGACAGGAAATCCTCCAGCTCCTGCTCGAAACGCACACGCGGCGCGCGATGTCCGGGGCGCTCGTTCAGCACCTTCCTGATTCGCGCGGCGAGCGGCACGTGCTTCAGCAGGTGATCCGCGAACATCAACTTGCGCTCCTGCGTGCCGAACTCCGCGAACACGCGCGCGGGCGGCGTGAGGAACACGTCACCTTCGCGCACGTCGGCGAAGCCGAGGTATTGCAGCACTTCGGCGATCGGGAACAGTTCGTCCACTTCCAGATGCAGCGTGCGCGCGATTTCCGGCATGTCGGCGCGGCCGTGGTACGGCGCCATCGCGAGCGTCTCGATCAGGCCGGCCATCAGGTTGGTCGACACGCGCGGCATCCAGCTGCCGAGCTCGAGCCCCTTCTTCGTCGCCTCGCCGGTCTGGCGTGCGGTCATCTTCGCGTAGATCTCGTCGACGAGCTTGCGGAAATCGGGATCCAGCCGGTTGCGCGGATGCTTGAACGGCACCTTGATCTCCGCGATCACGCGGCCCGGATTCGACGACAGCACGAGAATCCGGTCGCACATGAACACCGCTTCCTCGATGTTGTGCGTGACGATCAGCACCGACTTGATCGGCATGCGGCCTTGCGTCCACAGGTCGAGCAGGTCGGTACGCAGCGTTTCGGCCGTCAGCACGTCGAGCGCCGAGAACGGCTCGTCCATCAGCAGGATCGTCGGGTCGACGACGAGCGCGCGCGCGAAGCCCACGCGCTGACGCATGCCGCCCGACAGCTCGCGCGGGTATGCGTTCTCGAAGCCGTCGAGACCGATCAGGTCGATCGCGGCGAGCGCGCGTTCGCGCCGCTCGCGTGCGCCGACGCCAAGCGCTTCCAGCCCGGCCTCCACGTTCTGCAGCACGGTCAGCCACGGGAACAGCGCGAAGGTCTGGAACACCATCGCGACGCCTTCGGCCGGGCCGGTCAGCGGCTTGCCGAGGTAGGTCACTTCACCGCCTGTCGGCTCGATCAGCCCGGCGATGATCCGCAGCAGCGTGGACTTGCCCGAGCCCGAACGGCCGAGCAGCCCGACGATCTCGCCTTCGCGCAGCGACAGGTTCGCGTCGTCGAGCACGAGCAGTTCGCCCTGCGACTTGTTGAAGCCGCGGCTCACGTGCTCGACGCGCAGGATTTCCTCACCGAGGCGCGGCGGCTGAAGCGGCTGAGACGTCTGGGCGGGGGCGTTGATTACAGTCGAATTTTGCATCGCGCTTACTCTCAATCGAGACGGAGCCGGGATTCCGCATAGGCATACATCGGACGCCACAGCAGGCGGTTGAACAAGGTGACGAACAGGGACATCACGGCGATGCCCAGGATGATCTTCGGGAAGTCGCCGGCCGCGGTCGTCTGTGCGATATACGAGCCGAGGCCGTGCGCGACGACCTTCGTGTCGCCCCACTGCACGAACTCGGACACGATGCTCGCATTCCACGCGCCGCCCGACGCGGTGATCGCGCCGGTCACGTAATACGGGAAGATGCCGGGCAGCATCGCCTGCCGCCACCACTGCCAGCCGCGAATGCGGAAATTCTTCGTCGCCTCCTTGTAGTCGTTCGGATAGGACATCGCGCCGGCGATCACGTTGAACAGGATGTACCACTGCGTGCCGAGCACGATCAGCGGCGACAGCCAGATGTCCGCGTTCAGATGGAAGTGGACGATCACGATCACGAACACCGGGAACAGGAGGTTCGCCGGGAACGCGGCGAGGAACTGCGCGAGCGGCTGGATCTTCTCGGCCAGCGCGGGGCGCAGCCCGATCAGCACGCCGAGTGGCACCCAGACCACCGACGCGATCGCGATCAGCACGATCACACGCAGCAGCGTGATCAACCCGAGCGTCAGCACGTGGCCGACCTCGCTCATCGTCACGCCGGTCGAGACGAAGCTGACGACGCGCCACGCGACGTACACGGTCATCAGGATCACGAATGATCCCCACACGATGTCGCCGACGCGCGACGACCCGCGCGCCGACGTGCCGCGCGAACGCTTGCCCGCAAGCGACGGCACGCGCAGCGGAATCCGTGCGGCCTGAGACAGCAGCCAGCCGGCCGGCACCAGCAGCTGATGGATCAGGTGCGTGCGGCGCAGCATGTCGAGCAGCCAGGACTGCGGCGCATCGCCCGACGCGGTGTTCTCCATCCGGAACTTGTCGGCCCATGCGACGAGCGGGCGGAACAGGAACTGGTCGTACGCGAGGATCACGATCGACATCGCGACGATCACCCAGCCCACCGCGCCGAGGTTCTTGTCCGAGATCGCCTGCGCGAGATACGCACCGATCCCGGGCAGCGTGATGGTCTGGTTGCCGACGGTGATGGCCTCCGATGCGACGACGAAGAACCAGCCGCCCGACATCGACATCATCATGTTCCAGATCAGCCCCGGCATCGAGAACGGCACCTCGAGCTTCCAGAAGCGCTGCCACGACGTCAGGTGAAAACCGCGCGACACTTCGCTCAGGTCGCGCGGTACCGTGCGCAGCGACTGATAGAAGCTGAACGTCATGTTCCACGCCTGGCTCGTGAAGATCGCGAAGATCGCCGCGAGCTCGGCGCCGAGCACGCGGCCCGGGAACAGTGCAAGGAAGAACGTGACCGTAAACGAGATATAGCCGAGCACCGGCACCGACTGCAGGATGTCGAGAATCGGGATCAGCACCATGCCGGCGCGACGGCTTTTCGCGGCGAGCGTGCCGTAGACGAGCGTGAACGCGAGCGACGCGACCATCGCGGCGAGCATTCGCAGCGTGGTGCGCAACGCGTATTCGGGCAGGTTCGACGGATCGAGCGAGATCTTCTGCGTCTGCAGGGTCGCGATCGGCGCCATCGTCTCGTGGAAGCCGACGATCGCCATCGCGAGTAGGCCGATGATCAGCGGAAACGCGACCGCATCCCAGCGGTTGGGGAGCACGCGCCACGCGGACGCGTTGGCGGTGCGATTCGGATCGAAGAAACTGATGTCCATCGGTAGCGTCTGGTTCGAATTGAAAATCGATGGGATCGGCCGCGTGCCGCACGGCCGGGTATGGCATCGGCCGGCGCGGCTCAGAACAGCGAGTGAATCGCCCAGTACAGTGCCGCCGACAGCGCGACGAAGCGCAGCACGATCGGCAGGACCGAACGCTCCTTGACGGGACCGGAATCCGCGCTCAGGCGAGCGCCGACATGAACGATGCCGCAGGCAACGCTCGGAAAGAACGATGCGAGGCCGATGGTGCGCGTGCTTCGACCGCCCGCACCACGGGTTTCCGTTGCCGCGAGATTCGGCATGAGGGGCTCCGGAGAGGTGATTCGGTGTCGCAGGCTAACGAGCGAACATGACGCAAACGTGACGTGTCACTTACAGGACATTGACAGGTCATCCGTCAGCGATCCGTCATCGCGCCGCAAGCCTCGAACGGCCGCATCGGGCCTCGCAAATAAACGGGAATAAATCCGTCGCCGCATCGGTATGGCATGCGAAGGCGCCGGCTAATTCCAGGACGATCCGGCCGTCCGGTTCCGTCATACGAATGCGAGGCAAACATGTCTTCATCGACTCCCACCCGCCCGTCGCGCCGCAAGGCCCTGCAATGCATGGCGTTCGGCGGCCTCGGCACGCTGTTTACGCTGTCGGGCGGCATCCTCACGCCGTTCGATCTCGCGCTCGCGCAAAGCGGCGCCGCGCTCCCCGCGAATGCGGGCCGGCCGCTGTTCGTGCAGATCAGCGACACGCACATCGGCTTCAACAAGGACGCGAATCCCGACGTCGCGGCCACGCTGCGGCAGACCATCGATCTGGTCAACGGAATGCCTGCCACGCCCGCGCTCGCGATCCATACCGGCGACATCACGCACCTGTCCAAGGCGGAAGAATTCGATCACGCGTCGCAACTGCTGTCCGGGCTGCGCGTGCCCGAGCTGCACACGGTGCCCGGCGAACACGACGTGACCGATGGCTCGGGCGCCGAATATTTCAGCCGGTTCGGCAAGGCGTCCGACAACCGCGGCTACTACAGCTTCGATCACGCGGGCGTGCACTTCGTCGCGCTCGTCAACGTGATGCACTTCAAGCCGAACGGGCTCGGCAGCTTCGGCGACGAACAGCTCGCGTGGCTCGCGCAGGATCTGAAGGGGCAATCGTCGAGCACGCCGATCGTCGTGTTCTCGCACATGCCGATGTGGACCATCTACGAGCCGTGGGGCTGGGGCACCGGCGACGCGCCGCAGACGATGGCCCTGCTGCGCCGCTTCGGCTCGGTCACCGTGCTGAACGGGCACATCCATCAGATCGTGTCGAAGGTCGAGGGCAACGTGACGTTCCACACCGCGCGCTCCACCGCGTTCCCGCAGCCGACCGCCGGCAACGGCCCGGGCCCGGTGCCGCTCACGGTGCCGCGCGACCGGCTGCCTGCGATGCTCGGCGTGACGACCGTCGACTTCGCCGGCCATCCCGTCGCGGCATCGCTGCACGACACGACGCTGGCCTGAACCCGACACGCAAGGAGACCGACATGACCTTCCTCAAGCCCTCGACGCTGGCGGCCGCACTGATCCTGAGCGCGGCTGCCGTCGGCACGCCGCTCGCCGCATGCGCGCAGACCCCGGCCGGCCCGCTCGTGACGATCCGCAATTTCATGTTTTCGCCGATGTCGACCACGATCAAGGCCGGCACGACGGTCACGTGGAAAAACCTCGACGCGGAACCGCATACCGTCGTCAACGACGCGGGCATCTTCCACTCGAAGGCGCTCGACCAGGACGAAACCTACTCGTTCCGTTTTGACAAGCCGGGGGTCTACAAGGTGTTCTGCGGGATTCATCCGTACATGAAGGAGACCATCACCGTGGAATGACGCGGCGCGCCGCAAGGCCCCGCGAACATCCGCACCGCGGACGCTGCCCGACGATCGCCTACACTGGTTCCATCCGGCCGGCCCCCGCCGGCCGTCACCGACCACGAGGCAAGCGATGACGGCAAGTCAACCCGCACATCCGAAACTGCCGGGCCAGGTCGTGCTCGTGCTCCAGGGCGGCGGCGCGCTCGGTGCGTACCAGCTCGGCGTATTCGAGGCGATGGATGCGGCGGGCATTCAGCCCGACTGGGTCATCGGCACGTCGATCGGCGCGATCAACGCGGCGCTGATCGCCGGCAACGCGCCCGGACACCGCGCGCAACGGATGGCCGAATTCTGGCGCCATGTCACCGAACGGCCCGCCGTGAACGTGCCGGGCTTCCCGACGAGCTGGGACAAGATCGGCTCGGAACTCGCGGTCATCGGCGCGGGCCTCCCGGGATTCTTCCGGCCGAATCCCGCCGCGTGGTTCGGGCCGCTGGCGCGGGTCGGCGTCGAGCGCGCGTCGTACTACGTGGTCGAGCCGCTGCGCGACACGCTTGCGTCGCTCGTCGATCTCGACCTGCTGAACGCGTGCCGGCCGCGACTGACCGTCGGCGCGGTCAACGCGTGCACGGGCACGATGCGCTATTTCGATTCGCGCGACCGGCCGCTCGGCATCGACCATGTGATGAGTTCGGGCGCGCTACCGCCCGCGTTCCCGGCCGTGCGAGTCGACGGCACGCCCTACTGGGACGGCGGCATCTACTCGAATACGCCGGTCGAGGTCGTGCTGGACGACGCGCCGCGCCGCAGCTCGATCATCTTCTCGGTGCAGATGTGGAATCCGGTCGGGCCGGAACCGCAAAGCATCTGGCAGGTGTCGGAGCGGCAGAAGGACATCCAGTACGCGAGCCGCACAGACAGCAACATCGCGCGGCAGCAGCAGATTCACCGGCTGCGCCACGTGATCCGGGAACTGGTCATGCGGCTGCCCGAGGCGGAGCGCACGACGGCCGATGTGAAGGCACTCGCCGCGTGGGGCTGCCAGACCACGATGCACGTGATCAAGCTCGCGGCGCCGCGGCTCGACGGCGACGATCAGTGGAAGGACATCGATTTCACACCCGCCGGCATCGCGGCCCGCCGGCAGGCCGGGTTCGACGCGACGATGCAGGCGATCGCCGCGCGGCCCTGGGACGTGCCGATGGACCCGACGGAAGGGCTCAGCGTCTGGAGTCCGGAAGAAAACCGGATCGGCGAGCGGCACAACTGATGGCGCGGGCGGCGCGCCCCTTTCCGCTTACAGTGCGCGCACGATCCCGCCGTCGACGCGGATGTTCTGCCCGGTGATGTAGCCGGCGCCTTCCGACAGCAGGAACGTCACGGTCTGCGCGATCTCCTGCGTCCTGCCGAAGCGGCCGACCGGAATGCGGGCGACGATCTCGGGCGTCTCCGGCCAGCTGTCGATGAAGCCGGGCAGCACCGAATTGATGCGGATGTTGTCCTTCGCATACCGATCGGCGTACAGGTGCGTGACGGAGCTCAGCGCCGCGCGCAGCGCGGACGACACCGGCATCGCTTGCTCGGGCGCGTCGGCCGCGAAGCTCGAGATGTTGACCACCGCGCCGCCGCCCTGCTTCAGGAAGACGGGCGTCACCCGGCGCAGCACGCGAACGACGTTGAGCACGATCAGGTCGAGCCCTGCGTGCCACTGGTCGTCCTCGATGGCGAGCAGGTCGCCCTTCGGCGGATGCCCGGTGTTGTTGACGACCGCGTCGATGCGGCCGTACTTCGCGAGCGTCCCGTTTACGAAACGCTCGATGTCGGCGTCTTCGGTGACGGACCCCGCCATGCCGAAACCGCCGAGTTCCCCGGCAAGCTCGACCGCGCTGCCGGACGGCGACATCAGCGCGACGCGATAACCGTTGCTCGCAAGATCCCGCGCGATCGCCGCGCCCATGCCCTTGCCCGCCGCCGTCACCAATGCCACTTTCTCTACAGTCATGCTGTTCTCCTGGATAGGTCGGCTCAATGCCGCGATCGTCGTTCCAAAGCGCCAACTCTAGAACTCTATAATCGCCTTGTCGAACGATGATTTCTCCACACACCCTGTAGATTTTCTACTGCATGAAAGCTCTATCGCGTACCCGCCGGTTCCCGCCGCTCAACGCGCTTCGCGCGTTCGAGGCCGCCGCGCGCCACCTCAATTTCCGGCTGGCCGCCGACGAGCTCGGCGTGACCCAGGGCGCGGTGGCGCAGCAGGTCAGGCATCTGGAGGACGTCGTGGAGATTCAGCTGTTCCGGCGGCTGCCCAGGGGGCTGGCGCTGACGCGCGAAGGGCTCGAGTATTTTTCGTCGGTCCAGCGCGCGCTGCAGATCATTGCCGATGCCACGGACGCCCTGGGCCAGCGCCCCATGGTCCTGGCGGTCAGCACGACGCCGTCGTTCGCGTCGAAGTGGCTGATCCCGCGCCTGTCGGACTTCGGTCGCCTGCACCCCGACATCGAGGTTCGCGTCATCGCCGACGAGCGCCTTGCGTCGTTCCGCGCCGACGGCGTCGACATCGCGATCCGGCTCGGCAAGCCCCCGTTCCCGGCCGGCCTGGTCGCGCAATTGCTGTTTCCGCTCGACATCTTCGCGGTCGCCAGCCCGACACTGCTCGACAGCGGCCCGCCGATCCGCACTCCCGCGGACTTGTCGAAGCATGCGTTGTTGCACGACGCGCACGACCTGTGGCCGGAGTTCATCGAGAAGCTCGGCGGAACGGGGCAGACCGATCCGACGAAAGGGCCGCGGTTCAGCCAGTCGCTGCTCGCCATCGACGCCGCCGTCGCGGGTCAAGGCATCGCGCTGACCAGCGAGCCGCTCGTCGAACGCGATTTCGCGGAAGGCCGGCTGCGCCGCGTGTTCGATTTTTCGTTTCCGATGTCGCTCGGGTTTTACGTCGTCTTTCCGCAGGCCAATGCGCATTCGGAAGCGCTCGAGGCCATGCGCCGCTGGCTGTTCGCGCAATACGGGGGCGCGTGATTCGCTGATGCTCCGGCCGATCGACAACCCCACTCGCGTCAGTGCCTTCACGCATATCGCAATTTTCCGATATATGATTCGCCCATCGACGATACCCGTTTGCACCGGTTTTCCGACAGAACGCTCCGAACACCACACCTTTCCATGCCGACTGAACTCGACATCGACGCGATCCTGAAAGCGCTTTCGAACCCCGTGCGCCGGGAAATCCTCGTCTGGCTGAAAACGCCGGGCGCGCATTTCCCGGAGCAGACGCTGCCGTACGACCACGGCGTCTGTGCCGGGCAGATCGACGCGCGTTGCGGACTGTCGCAGTCGACCGTCTCCGCGCACCTTGCGACGCTGCAGCGCGCGGGGCTCGTGACGTCGACGCGGATCGGCCAGTGGGCGTTCTTCCAGCGCAACGAGGCCGTCATCGACGCATTTCTCGACGCCCTGCGCCGCGAACTCTGACCCAGGCCACGCGGGCCGCACGCCGCGCACGACGCGGCCGTAAGCCCGCCTTTCTGAAAAGGTTATCTGCCATGCCCACCCTGTTCGATCCCGTTACCCTCGGCGACCTGACCCTGCCGAACCGCGTCGTGATGGCGCCGCTCACCCGTGCCCGCGCAGGCAGCGCGCGCGTGCCCAACGACCTGATGGCCCGCTATTACGCCGAGCGCGCGTCGGCGGGCCTGATCATCAGCGAAGCAACTTCGGTCACGCCGCAGGGCGTCGGCTACGCGGACACGCCCGGCATCTGGTCCGACGAGCAGGTGGAAGGCTGGAAGCGCGTGACGCAGGCCGTGCACGCGGCCGGCGGCCGCATCGTGCTGCAACTCTGGCACGTCGGCCGGATTTCCGATCCGGTGTTCTTGAACGGCGACCTGCCGGTCGCGCCGAGCGCGATCGCCGCGGGCGGTCACGTGAGCCTCGTGCGGCCGCCGCGCCCGTTCGTGACGCCGCGCGCGCTCGAACTCGATGAAATTCCGGGCATCGTCGCCGCATACCGCAAGGGCGCCGAAAACGCGAAGAAAGCCGGCTTCGACGGCGTCGAGATCCACGGCGCGAACGGCTACCTGCTCGACCAGTTCCTGCAGGACAGCACCAACCTCCGCACCGACGCGTACGGCGGCCCGATCGAGAACCGCGCGCGCCTGCTGCTCGAAGTGGTCGACGCGGCGATCGACGTGTGGGGTGCGGGCCGTGTCGGCGTGCATCTCGCGCCGCGCGGCGACGCGCATACGATGGGCGATTCCGACCCGGCCGCGACGTTCGGTTACGTCGCGCGCGAACTCGGCCGCCGCAAGATCGCGTTCATCTTCACGCGTGAATCGTATTCGGGCGACCAGTTGAGCCCGCGTCTGAAGGAGGCGTTCGGCGGCCCGCTGATCGCGAACGAGCAGTTCACGCTCGAATCGGCGCAGGAAACGCTCGCGAGCGGCCACGCCGACGCGATCGCGTGGGGCAAGCTGTTCATCGCGAACCCGGACCTGCCGCGCCGCCTCGAGCTCGGCGCGCCGCTGAACAAGCCGGTGCCGGAGACGTTCTACGCCGAAGGCGAAACGGGTTACACCGACTACCCGGCGCTCAGCGACGCGGCCTGACGGCCGGCGGCGTGTTCATGCGCGCACGTCCGCGCGCATGAACACGCGCTGCGTCTCGTCGAGCCCGCGTGCGACGTGATGCGCGCGAATCGCGCGCAACGTGTCGTCGAGCGATGCGTCGTCGATGATGCCGAAGCCGAGGCGCGTGTAGTACGGCGCATTCCACGGCGCATCGCGGAACGTCGAAAGCACGACCTGGGCGATGCCGTCTTGCGCGGCGCGCGTCATGATCCGTTCGATCAGGCGCGCGCCGATCCGCTGCCCCGCGTGCGACGGCGCGACATCCAGCTCCTCCAGATAAAACCGCTGCGCATCGAGCAGCCGGTAGAACGCAAAACCCACGCACGTCCCCGCTTCGTCCGTCGCGACATACGCGCGACCGTCGTCGATGCGCATCCGCACGTCGGCCGCATCGGTCGGCTCGCCTTCGGCGATGTCGGGCATGCCGATGTCGCGAAAGCGCTGGGCGGCGGCCACTTCCACGGCGGCCATCGCGGCCGCGTCTTCCCGCGTGGCGGGACGAATCCGGATCGATACTGTCATCACGACGAGGTAGGCAGGCGGGAACGGCCGTCACTATAATCGAAAGTTCATACGTTTCGAACGCCCTGCCCACGAGGTTCGTCATGACGCTGTCCGCGCTCACCGTGTTCGCCATCGCCCTGCTCGTCACCGCCGGCACGCCCGGCCCGAGCGTCGCCGCGCTCGTCGCGCGCGTGCTGACGAACGGCGTGCGAGACGTGCTGCCGTTCCTCGCCGCGATGTGGATCGGCGAGGCGCTGTGGCTCACGCTCGCGGTTGCCGGGCTGTCCGCGTTCGCGCGCACGTTCGAGACGGGCCTGCTCGTGCTGAAGCTGCTCGGCGTCGCGTACCTGCTGTTTCTCGCGTGGAAGATGTGGACCGCGCCGACCGACACGAAGGCCGGCGACCTGCCGCGCGGCCAGTCGCCGTGGCGCATGTTCGTCGCGGGCACGCTGGTCACGCTCGGCAATCCGAAGATCATGCTCTTCTATCTCGCACTGTTGCCGACGATCGTCGACCTGACGCACGTCGGTGTCCTCGCGTGGGCCGAGCTCGTCGGCACGATGCTCGCGGTCCTGATCCTGGCCGACTGCTTCTGGTCGCTGCTCGCGTCGCGTGCGCGCGCGTTCCTCACGTCGGCACGCGCGAAGCGGATCGCGAACCGCACCAGCGCGACGGCGATGGCCGGTGCGGCGGTGGCGATCGCGACGCGCTGAACGTCGCGGTCGCACGCGCATCCGCACGACGTCTCGTCGTTGCGAAACGGGGCGGACCGCCGCGCCCGCCCGTCAGCGCACGACGGCGCGTTACGGTGTCCCGGCGCTGCAGCAATACGCAAGCAGGAACGTTGCGGTGCCCGCGTCGCCCTGCACGATCGCGCGCATGTCGCCGTTCAGCTTCGCCATCGCCGCCGTCACGTAATCCGGCGCGGGCAGCTTCGCCGTATTGAAGTCGTGTACCGCAACCGCGACCGGCTTGTTGTCCTTCGTCTTCGGCGAAGCCAGCGCCCGGTCTTCCGCGGCGAATCGCTGTTCGCGCGTGGCGACTGCACCGACCTGCCCCGCGCAATAGCCGTGCGTTCCCGACATGATGTGAATCGTGTGACCATCACCGCTCAGTCCCGACGCGATGGTATTCAATGCCGCTGCGACGTCCCTGACATTGCACGGGCCGTGAAAGCCCCAGATCTGCACCGCGTTCGGGGTGCCCTGCATGATGTTGACGAGCGTTGCCATGACCTCTCTCCTTGCAGTCCTGCGTCGTGGACGGTTCGCGGCGAATCGGGCGCTGCTTGCCACGACGACGTTCATGGGCCGGCGCGATGCCGGGCACACGTGCCCGTTGCCTCCCGCCGAGTTGAGAAACATCCGGATATCCGCGACGGACTCGATCGAACCGCGCCCGCCACGGACGGTTCAACCTTATCCATCCACCTCGTTTCGCAACATGGACCGCTCGTCACACATTCGGCAACGTGCCGATCTTCACGGGAAGCGGGAATTGCGGGCCAGCCTGCGCGCGCCACCCGGCTCGGGCACGTGATCGTTGCACGCAACCAGCGCCCGCACCAATGCCCAGTCATCGTCGTCGCAGAAATCGAGCAGCATCGCGCCATATGAACCACGTTGCGCGCGCAACCGCTCCGCGAGCCGCGCCTGAATCCCCTGCACCCTGCCGTCGCCACGCGCGACCACCGACGGATTCGCGCCCATCCCCGTACCGCTGCAGAAATTGATCGCCCAGCGGCCGCTTTCCGGCGACGGCATGCCGGTCAACAGTGCATCGATCGCGCGCCACTTGTAGTTGATCGACCCGGCAACAGGCACGCGGTATTCGTCCTGGATCACGAACGCCGCATCGGGATGATCGATCGTGAAGGTCGCGTTGTCGGGCCACGCGGTCAGGTCGATGCCCAGCGGCCGACTGCTGCGGAACCGCCGCAGCAACACCACCGCGCCGCGCACGTCGCCGAGCGCCGGCAGCGCGCCGCCCGCTTGCCAGCGCAACCGCGGGTGCCGCGCACGATGCGCATCGAACGTCGCGTCGAAACTGCGCGTGCACGCCTGCGCGGGCCATTCGTCCTTCACCGACATCACGATGCATTCGCGCGGATGCGCATCGAGAAAACGCGCACAGTCCGCGAGCACGTCGTCGAATGACATGCCGAGCGCGATCCCGCCGTGATGAATGTCGAACGCATCGCAGCGGTGCCGGCAGCGGATGTCGAGCAGCCGCACGCCGTGCGCGAGCTGCGCGGCGAGCGGCGCGCGTTGCGTGCGCACGAGCGGATCATCGACCGTATACGCACAGGTGTCATGGCTGCCCGGTAGGGTCAGCGTATGCAGCGGCCGCGCGTCGTCGAGCGCCGACATCCAGTCGGCCAGCGGCGTGGAAGCTTCGTATCGCGAAGGGATCATGAATCGATGACTGACAAGGAAAGAAAAACGTGGGTGACCGCGTCGGATGTCGCCGTGCGGGCCGGCGTGTCGCGCTCCGCGGTGTCGCGCGCGTTCTCACCGACGGCGAGCATCGCACCCGAAACGCGCGAACGCGTGATGGTGGCCGCGCGTGCGCTCGGCTACCAGGTCAACCTGATCGCACGCGACATGATCACGCAGCGCAGCAGCATGATCGGCGTCGTGACGGCCGGGTTCGAGAATCCGTTCCGCGCGCGGCTGCTGTCGGACCTGATGGCCGCGCTCGGCCAGCGCGCGTTCACGCCGCTGGTCACCAATGCGGATGATCCGCATCAGGTCCGGCAATCGCTCGAGCGGCTGCTCAGCTACCGGATCGCGGGCCTCGTGATGACGTCCGCGTCGCCGCCGCTGTCGGTCGCGCGCCAGTATCTCGATCACCGGATTCCCGTCGTGATGATCAATCGCGAAGCGAACCTGCCGGGCGCGGACGTCGTCATCAGCGACAACGCGGCGGGTGCCGCCCATGCCGCGCAACGGCTCGTGCGGGCCGGTGCGCGCCGGCTCGCGTTCGTCGGGCCGCGCACCGCGAGCTACAGCGCACGCGCACGTGCGGATGCGTTCGGGCAGGCGCTGCAACGCGGCGACGCGTTCGATGCGGCGCTCGTCCACGTGATCGATACGCACTCCGATACGCATGCATGCGGCATCGACGCCGCGCGGCAACTGTTCGCATCCGGCGAGCGCCCGGACGGCGTGTTCTGCTCGTCCGACCTGCTCGCGCTCGGCGTGATCGACGCCGCCCGCGACGCATTCGGCCTGCGCGTGCCCGACGAGGTGCGCGTGATCGGCTTCGACGACATTCCCGCCGCCGAATACGGCGCGTATCGCCTCACGACGCTGCGCCAGGACACGCAAGGCCTCGCGCACGCGGCCGTCGATCTGCTCGCCGACCGGATCCAGACGTTCAACGGCGTATCGCGCACGCGTGTCGTGCCGGTTACGCACGTGGTCCGGCACAGCTGCGCGTAACCTGTCGCGTCACTTCAGCCCGCCCGCGAAGCCGCGCAGCAGGTAGCGTTGCACGTAGCCGGCCACGGCAAGCGTCGGCAGCGACGCCAGCAGCCCCGCGCTCATCAGGTCGCCCCAGTCGATGCCGTTCTCCGTCACGTAGCCGGCGATGGCGAGCGGCAGCGTGAAGCGGCTCGGCGTCGACACGAACAGCAGCGCGATCAGGAACTCGTTCCAGGCGGCGATGAACACGAAGATCGCGGTCGCGATCAACCCCGGCGCGCACAGCGGCAGCACGATCTGCACGAGCCGCCGCGCGAGCCCCGCACCGTCGATGCACGCGGCCTCCTCGTATTCGACCGGCACGTCGCGCACGAACGCGAGCAGCATCCAGATCGCCATCGGCAACGCGTAGATCTGGTAAGCGAGCATCAGCCCGAACGTCGAATCGAGCAGATGCAGCCGCTTCGCGAGCGCGAACAGCGGCACCGCGATCGTGATCGGCGGCATCAGCTTCAGTGCCAGCACGAGCATCAGGAACAGCAAATCAAGCCGGGCCGGAAACCGCAGCCGCACGAGCGCATACGCGGCCGGAAACGCGAGCGTCAGCGCGAGCAGCGTCGTGCCAAACCCGACCAGCAGCGAATTGGCGAGCGGCGCGCCGATGCCGTTCGACCAGACCGACGCGAAATGCTCGAGCGTCGGCGCGGCCGGCACGATCCGCAGCGGATGATCGAGGCGCTCGAGCGTCGGCATGAACGCCGCGCCGGCCATCCACAGGCACGGCAGCAGCAACAGCGCGAGCGCGGCGACGCGCAGAATCCACGGCACCGCGCGGCCGAATGCGGCCCCCGTTCGCGCGTGCGCGATGCCCGCGGATCGCGCCGTCATGCGCGCCGCTTGCGAACCGTCTGCCATACGTACCCCGAAACAAGCAGCGCGGACGCCGCGAGCATCAGCACCGACGCGGCGCTCGCCGGCCCGACGTTGAAGAAGCGGAAGCCCGTGTCGTAGATGTAGGTCGACAGCGTCTGCGTCGCGTTGCCGGGGCCGCCGCCCGTCAACGCATAGACCTTGTCGAACAACTTGAACGTGTCGATCGAGCGCAGCAGCAGCGCGAGGCCGATCTGCGGCGCCGCGAGCGGCAGCGTGACGTCGCGCAGGCACTGCCACTCGCTCGCGCCGTCGGTGCGCGCGGCTTCGTACAGCTCCTGCGGGATCGATTGCAGCCCGGCCAGCACGATCAGGAACGCCATCGGCGTCCACTGCCACACGTCGACGAGCGCGAGCGACCACAGCGCGAGATGCGGATCGGACAGCCAGCGCACGCCTTCGATGCCGAACACGGCGAGCAGCGCGTTGAGGAAGCCGTCGAAATTGAGCCAGTTGCGCCAGATCGCCGAGCACACGAGCGTGGACAGCATCATCGGCAGGATCGCGAGCGGCAGCGCGATGCGTCGCCCCGGAAACGCGCGCACGAACAGCAGCGCGAGACCGAAGCCGAGCGCGACTTCGACGAACGATGCCGCAATCGTGAAACGCAGCGTGTTGCCGAAGCCGGCCGCGAACGCGTCGTCGCCGAGCACCGCGCGATAGTTCGCGAGCCCCGCGAACGCGCGGCGGCCGGCCGTGTAGTCGACCTGGCAGAACGAGTCGATCAGCACCTGCGCGACCGGGTACAGCGCGAGCGCGGCCAGCACCAGGAGCGCGGGTCCGAGCAGCGCGACGAACGGCAGGCTGCGGCCGAGGGCTTTCATGCGCGGATTCCGGCTGAAGCGTGGCGACAAGCCGTCACTTGCCGGCCGCGGCCATCGCCTGCGCGATCTTCTGCTGCGCCTGACGCAGCGCGGCGTCGGGTGCGGCCTGCCCGGTCAGCGCGAGTTGCAGCTGGTCGCCGAGAATGCTCTCGACCTGCTGCCAGTCCTTCACGCGCGGCCGCGCACGACCGGCCTCGAGCGCCTTCAATTGATCGGGATACCAGCGGTACTGGCGCACCAGCGCCGGATCGGCGAACACGCTGCGGCGCGTCGGCGGAATGCCGATCCCGGCGAGGCGCGTTTGCGTATCGCGCGAACTCAGGTAGGCCAGGAAGTCCTGCGCGAGCTTCGCGTGCGGCGCGTCCTTCGCAATGCCCATCTGCCAGATGCCGAGCATCGGCGCCGGGCCGGCCGTCTGCCCGGGCGGCGGCTGCAGCGCGATCTGCCCGACCACGCGCGACTGCTTCGGATCGTCGAGCGCCGGAATCCACGCCGGCCACACCTCGATCGACTGCGCGGCCGTGCCGCGCTGAAGCGCATCGCGCACTTCGGCGGCGCCGTATACGTCGACGTCCTTCGGCGCGGAGGCCTTCAGCGCGAGGAACGTCTTCAACGCGGCCTGTGACTCGCGCGAATCGATCGTCACGTTGCCGGCGCGGTCGAACACGTCGCCGCCATAGGCCCACAGGATCGGCAGGAAGCCCGTCACGACCGGGTTGCCCTTGGTGCCGCGGAACACGACGCCCGACACGCTCTTGTCCGCACCGCCGACGGTCTGCGCGATCTTCAGCACGTCGTCCCAGTTGCGCGGCGGCTGCAGCTTGTATTTCGCGAGCAGATCCTTCCGGTACGCGAACATCTCGACGTTGCCGACGATCGGCAGCGCGTACAGCGCGCCCGCCGCGTTGCGCCCGAGCGCGACCGCCGACGGCACGAGATCGGCGTCCGCGAGCGACGCCGGCAGCGGCTTCAGCCAGCCGTTGCCGATGAATTCGGGCGCCCACGTGTCGTCCATCATCACGAGGTCATACGTGCCGGTGCCTTCGCGCATCGACAGCTTCAGCTTCTGGTACAGGTTCGCGTTCGGCAGCTTGAGCAGCTCGATGTCGGTGCCCGGATGCAGCTTGGTGAAGCCGGCGACGGCGTCGGCCAGCCCCTTGCCGTAGATGTCGTCGCGGCCCGCGATGACGAGATCCGCCGCGAAGGCGTGCGAGGCGGCAAGGGACAGCGCAACGGCGGCGGACAGCGCGCGCAGGCGGCTCAGCAAGGTCATGTGGTCTCTCTCGATCGGCGTGGTGGCGAGTCGGCCTCGCGTTGCACACGTGTGCAACGCCGGCGACGCTTCGGGCGTCCTGAAGCGAACGCCATTGTTCACGTCGATCGTTAAGAATTTGTGGCAGGCGGCGGAACCGGCCGGCCATCGCAGTCGGCCGCCCCGCCCGCTTCGCCACGTGCGCGCCGTCAGAAGTTCACACGAATCCCGGCCATCACCGCGAGTTGCCGGCTCGAATTGCTGTTCGCGAGCACCGGAATCTGCGCGTAGTTCACCGCATTGCCGTTCGCGTCGGTGCCGAGCCCCGTGCCGCTCGCGATCTGGCCGATCGCGACCGCATACAGCGCAGTACGCTTCGACAGGCTGTAGTTCGTGCCGACGTTGACCTGATGGAAGCGCGTCGTGCCGCGCCCGTCGGTGTGTGCGGCATTGAAGATGTACGCGACGCCGCCCTGCAGCGCGGGCGTGAACATATACGTGACGTTCAGCTCGCCGATGTCGAACGTGAACGCCTGCGTGCGCGGCTGCGCGCCGGTCGAGAAATAGCGGCTGTCGCCGAGGCGCGTGTGCGTGTAGGTCAGCGCGACCGTCGCCGCGCCGAGCGTCACCGAGCCGCCGGCGCCGAACGCGCGCATCGAGCCGGCGTCCTGGAGCAGGCAGTACATCGCGCCCGGATTGCTGCACGCGAAGTCGCCGATATAGCCGCTCGCGCCGCCGAGCGCCGCGTCGAGCGGCTGGTGCAGGTCGAGATAGCCGACCGAGAACGCGACCGGCGCGCGCGTATAGGTCGCGGCGACCGCATAGCCGCGCTTCGCGGAAAAATCGCCTGCCTGCCCGCCGAAGCTGAACGTGCCGCCGAACGTCAGGCCGTTGAAGTCCGCGCTGGTGAACTTCACCGCGTTGTTGAAGTTGAACGCGGCGTTCAGGTTGTCGACGTCGCCGAGATGCGAGCCGTACGGCGTCGCCCAGTTGTTGCTCGACACGTACGCGCCGAGCATGTCCGTGTACGAGTCGTATTGGCGGCCGAGGCCGAGCGTGCCGATCGAATCCTGGCGCAGCCCGACCCACGCCTGCCGGCTGAACGCCGTGCCGCCCTGCAGCGCCTGCCCGTTCGCGGACAGGAACTGCTGCTCGAGCGAAAACACCGCGTTCAGCCCGCCGCCGAGCGGCTCGGCGCCCTGGAATCCGAAGCGGGACGGCACGAGGTTGCCGCCGCCCATCTGCCATGCGTGGCCGCCGCCCGTGCTGCCGTCGGCGCGCGTGAACTGCTGGTTCGTCGAATAGATGATGCCGGTGTCCACGGTGCCGTACAGCGTCACGCTGCCCGAGGTTTGCGCGTGTGCATGCATGCAACCCAGCGCGGCCGCGCTCGCGGCCAGTCTTCGTCCGATCTTCATGTCCCGCCCCTCTGATGTCATCGATTCGCAGTGCAGATCGATGGTGTTGTCGATATGGGTGACAGGACTCTATCCAGCGAAAATTCGGGACCCTTATCCCAAATCAGCAAACGATGAAGCGAACGGACGACACGCGACCATGCCCGGCGGCACCGTCGCGATGCGCGGACGTCATTCGGGACGCAAGGTTTGCGACGGCAGCTCGCCGAACAGGTCGCGATACTCGCGTGCGAAATAGCCGAGATGCGTGAAGCCCCAGCTCGCGGCGGCCTCGCCGACACCGAGTTGCTGCGCCGAGGTCGTGCGCAGCAGGCGCCGCACCGCATTCAGCCGGATCGTGCGCAGATAGCCGACGGGCGTGACGTCGGCGACGCGCTGGAAGCTCGTCTGCAGTGTGCGGCGGCTGCAGCGCAGCGCGCGGCACAGCTCGAGCACGGTGACGGGTTCCTCGGGCCGGTCGCGCAGATGTTTCTCGCAACGGCTGACGATATCGCTGTAGGTCGCGTGCGTGATGTCGCGGCGCTCGACGCCGATGCCCTGGTCGAGCGCATCGAGGAACATGCCGAGCATCGCGTCGCGGAACATCTTGCGGGTGGCCGCGTATTCGAGGCAGCCGGGGTTGCGCTGCGCGTCGTCGATCAGCGACGACAGCCGCGCGCCGAGCGCGACGCCTTGCGCGTCCGACAGCCGCGTGACGTGCCGCAGCTTGCGCGCGCCGGCCGCGCCGAACTCGGCTTCGCACAGCTCGTCGATCATGTCCGACGCGGCGCTGATCCCGACGAGCCCCATCCCTTCCGGCGTGTGGAATTCGAAATCCTCGCCGGCGCGCAGCGCGAGCAGCGCATAGCCGTCGACCGGCTGGCCCTGGAACGTGCCGGCGAGCGGCATCGACAGCGGCACCGCGAGCGACGTGCGCCCGGCCGGCGCGAGGCCGGTTTGCGCGACACGCCGGTTGGTCGTCTCGCGGAAGAAATGGAACTCGTCGTACAGCACCTGCGTGACAGTGCCCCTGAACCGGCCCGGCGTCATCTGGCGGTAGACCTGATGCCAACCCGCGATCGCGAGCCCGTGGTCATGCACGTCTTCGTGTGAGCGTGACTGGAACAGCATCGGCATCTCCGGTGAAACCCTGAATCCACGTTGCACCGCACGGCGCGCAACGGCACAGCTTACCCCCGCAAAATTCCGCGCAGTGCAGTTTCGAATGCAAGGCAGGCCGCCGACAGCGCGGCGGCCTGCTCGCCGGTCAGGCGGACATAGCGGCGAAACGACGGCATCCGGTTCACGACCTCGCTGCCGCCGAACGGCACGACGGCGAGCGTCCAGCGCCCGTCGCGCGCGGCGATCGTGCAGTCGGTCAGGTGCAGCGGGCGCAGCGCGTCGGCGAATAACGAATCGGCGACGAGCGCGGCCACCGCCCGCACGAATCCGGGGCTGCATCCCGCTGCGGGCTCGGCCGCGACCCCGGTGCGCCGCAGCCAGCCGGTCTGCAGCACGCGGGCATGGCCCTGCCCGGCCGGGCCGTCCGCACTGGTCGACACCTGCACGCTGACCGTATGCATCAGGAACTGACGGTCGACGCGTTCTTCGATGGCCACGTGCACGCCATTCGGCAGCCGTGCCAGCGGTTCGGCGGCGCCGCTGCTCGCATCGCGCGCCGCACCGAGGTCGGCCAGCACGCGCGCCGCAATCGCGCCGGGCCGGTGGCCGGGCGGCGGCGTGTCGGGCGCCGCGCGCCACCGGGCGAATGCGAGCCTCACGACGCGACGTGCTCGTTGCGCAGCACTTCCTCGACCGGCACCGGCTTGAACGGATGCCGGCGCTGCACGATGAGCGTCCAGAACAGCGCGTACAGCGCGGTGAGCCCGAGCATCGCGCCGAACGGCACGTAGATGTCGCGCGCGTTCATGCCGGGCGGCGTGATGTACCAGATCGCGAGCACGATGCCGACGCTCGACACGATCTGCGGCAGCGGGAACAACGGCGAACGATACGGACGCGGCAGATCCGGGCGACGGATGCGCAGCATCACGACCGACGCGGTGACGAGCAGATACGCGGTGCCCCACGCGCAGGTCGCGGCGAGCACGAGGTGCAGGATGCTGTCGAGGTTGCCGTTGATCAGCCACGCATGGAAGATCGGCACGATCGCCGACGCGACGATGCCGACCACCGGCGTCTTGAAGCGCGGATGCAGATACGCGAAGCAGCGCGGCAGCGCGCCGTCGATCGCCATCCCGTACAGGATGCGCGGCAGCCCGGCCATCAGCGTGTTGATCGTCGCGGCGCCCGCGCACAGGAACGCGATGCCGAACCACACGCGGCCGAAGGGCCCAAGCACCTGCAGCGCGAACGCGGGAATCGCGCCCGGCGTGTCGAGCAGATGCGTGAGGCCGTCCGGGCTCACCGGCACGTTCGCGACCTGGCGGCGGATCGCCGCGCCGTACAGGAACATGCAGATCGCGACGCCGACGAGGCCGAGCGCCATCGCGCGCGGAATCGTGCGGCCCGGCGCCTTCATTTCCGGCGCGAGCGGCGTGACGAACTCGCACCCGACGAACATGAACATCGCCATCCCGACCAGTGACAGCACCGCCGGCACCGACGTGCCGACTTCCGAGCCGCCGAACCAGCCGTCGAGATGCACGGCCGGCGCGGCCGCGAGGCCGAGGATGCCGAAGATCATCAGCGACAGCCACATGCCGGCCGTCAGCACGATCTCGAGCTTGCTGAACACCTTGATGCCGATGATGTTGGTGATCGCGAACGTGACGACGAGCCCGACGCCGACGAGCCACGAACTGTTGTGCTTCTCGAACGCGGCGTTCAGCGACTCGAAGTTCACGAGCGCCATGATGCCGCTCAGGATCGTCTCCGCCGTGCCGGCGAACACGTGCACCAGGAAATACGCGGAAATCGTGCCGGTGATCGCCCAGAAGCGGCCGAGCCCGCACGACAGGTAATCGTAAACCGAGCCCGCCGTCGGCAGCATCGCGGCGGCTTCGGAGAACGTCGTCGCCTGCGCCTGCATCATCACGAACGCGATGATCATCGCGACCGCGAACGCCCAGCCGCCCATTCCGAAGCCCGACGTCGCGGTGAGAATCACCGGGCTCGCCATGATGAGGCCGACGGCGCTCGCCAGCGCGGTCGGGAAACCGACCGCGCCCGCCTTCAGCACCGTGCCGCCGCCCGCTTCAGCCGACGCACCGGCGGGCGTCTCGCCCGCGGCGCCGGTCACTCCAGACCATCCCGACATCTTCGTCTCCTTCCTTTTTGGGCCAGCGCCGGCGCTGCGGCGCCCGCTCCGTTCCGTGCTTCGCGGTCGGCCCGGGGGCAGCGCTTCGGCGCGTCGCCACCGGGCCCCTGTCGATCCAATCCGGATCCGATGTCGAGAAAATACGCAGGCAAAATAATCCGGTCATAGCGCAAATCGGCAAACCGGCGGTGGCGAACGGGTTATCCCGCCCTCCACCGCCGGTTCGGCGTCATGCGCTCAGCCGTCACGGCCTCACGCGAACGGCACGGCCTCGAAGCCCGCCGCGAGCGCGTCGACGATCCGGTCGAGCTGCTCGCGCTGGATCACGAGCGGCGGCGACAGGATGATCTTCGTGCCGACCGGGCGCACCAGCACGCCGTGCTCGCGCGCCACTTCCGCGACCGCGTTCGCATAGCCGGACAGCGGGTCGATCGGCTCGCGGGTCTGCTTGTTCGCGACGAGGTCGAGCGCCAGCATCAGCCCCTTGCCGCGCACCTCGCCGACCGCCGCGAAGCGTTCGGGGAACGACTGCAGCGCTTCGAGCAGATACGCGCCCTGCTTCGCCGCGTTCGCCGGCAGGTCTTCCTTCACGACGATGTCGAGGCTCGCGAGCGCGGCCGCGCACGCGACCGGGTGCCCGGCGTACGTGTAGCCGTGCATGATCGCGCCGCCGAAGTCCGCGTTCGCGGCGAACGCATCCTCGATCCGCGCGTTCACGGCCGTCGCGCCGAGCGGCACGTAGCCGGACGAAATTCCTTTCGCGAGACACATGATGTCCGGGCGCACGCCCCAGCCGCGGCTGCCGAACATGCTGCCGCTGCGGCCGAAGCCCGTCACGACTTCGTCGGCGATCAGCAGCACGCCGTAGCGGTCGCACACCTCGCGCACGAGCGGCCAGTAGTTGGCCGGCGGCACGATCACGCCGCCCGCGCCCTGCACCGGCTCGGCGATGAACGCGGCGACCGTGTCGGGGCTCTGGAACTGGATCTCGCGCTCCAGCATTTCCGCGCAGATCCGGCCGAGTTCCTCCGGATCCTGCGTGAACGGATTGCGGTACAGCCACGGCGTCTCGACGTGGAAGCAGCCGGGCAGGTTCGGTTCGTAGTTGCGGCGGAACACCGTGTTGCCGTTCACCGACGCGCCGCCGAAGTGCGTGCCGTGATAGCCCTGTTTCAGCGAGATGAACTTCGTGCGGTCGGCCTGGCCGCGCACTTTCCAGTATTGGCGCGCGATCTTCAGCGCGGTCTCGATCGAGTCGGAGCCGCCCGAGCTGTACAGCACGCGGCGCATCCCTTCCGGCTCCAGCATGTCGATCAGCTTCTTCGACAGTTCTTCCGCGCGCGGATGCGAGATGCCGTCGAACAGCTGGAAGTATTCGAGTTCGTCGAGCTGGCGCACGATCGCATCCTTCACTTCCTGGCGGTTGTGCCCGACGTTCACGTTCCACAGGCCCGCGACGCCGTCGACCAGCTGCTTGCCGGTTTCGT
Source organism: Burkholderia sp. BCC1638 (assembly GCF_902833195.1). Classification (NCBI taxonomy): domain Bacteria; kingdom Pseudomonadati; phylum Pseudomonadota; class Betaproteobacteria; order Burkholderiales; family Burkholderiaceae; genus Burkholderia; species Burkholderia sp. BCC1638. Next base: position 4,218 of record NZ_CADFEC010000012.1, on the reverse strand, counting down.
CGAACACGTAACAGCCGTCGCCGCGCACGATGCGGATCGGCTTGCGCCGTTTCATTTCGTTCGGGTGCAGCATCGGGTGCCAGAACTTCGCTTCGTTGTAGCTCATTGCAGTCTCCACTTTCGGATCGTTCGAACCTCGGCCGTGGACGGGCGAGGTTCGAGGTTGTCGGGATGTTCGGAACGGGCGCCGCGCGTCAGTGCGCGATGCACACGGATTTGGTTTCGGTGAAGCCTTCGATCGCGTACTGGCCGAACTCGCGGCCGATGCCCGACTGCTTGTAGCCGCCGAACGGCATCGACGGGTCGAGCGGAATGTGACAGTTCACCCATACGGTGCCGGCCTCGATCTGCGGCACGAGATTCATCACGCGCTTCAGGTCGTTGCTCCAGATGCTCGCGGCGAGGCCGTACGGCGACGCGTTCGCGAGACGCACGGCATCGGCCGCATCGTCGAACGGCACGACGACGATCACCGGACCGAACACCTCGTCGCGCACGATCGCGCTGTCGGGATGCGGATCGGCGATCACGGCCGGCTTCACGTAGTAGCCGGGCAGGTCGTCCGCCGGCGTGCCGCCCGCGAGGAACGTGAGGCCCGCGCGGCGCGCGCCCTCGATGTGCTGGACGACCGTGTCGCGATGGTGCGCAGAGACGAGCGGGTTGATCTGCGCGGTCGTGTCGAGGCCCGCGCCGAGCTTCATCGACTGCGCGACGCCCGCGAGGCCGTCCGCGAGCTGCGCGAACTTGCTGCGATGCACGTAGATGCGCGACGCGGCCGCGCACACCTGTCCCTGGTTAAAGAACGCGCCGGCGGCGACGCCGTCGAGCGCCTGCGCGACGTCGACGTCGTCCAGCATCACGATCGGGTTCTTGCCGCCGAGTTCGAGCGAGAAGCGCGTCATGTTCTGCACGGCCGCCGCGCCGACCCGCTTGCCGGTCGCGGTCGAACCCGTGAACGAGATCTTCGCGATCGACGGGTGGCTCGCCAGCGCGGCGCCGCACGTGCGCCCGCCGGTGACGACGTTGAACACGCCGGGCGGCACGCCGGCGTCGAGGGCGAGTTCGGCGAGGCGCAGCGCGGTGAGCGGCGTTTCCGGCGACGGCTTCAGCACGATCGTGCAGCCGGCCGCGAGCGCCGGAATCAGCTTCCACACCGCGATCATCAGCGGAAAATTCCACGGCACGATCGCGGCGACCACGCCGACCGGCTCCTTGCGCGTATAGGCCGTGTAGCGCGCGCCGGGCGGGAACGGGATCGACACGTCGAGCGTCTGGCCGGTGATCTTGGTCGCCCAGCCGGCCATGTAGCGCACGTATTCGACGCTCGCGCCGACTTCGATCGCGCGCGACACGTGGATCGACTTGCCCTGGTTCAGCGTTTCGAGCTGCGCGAGCGTTTCGGCGTCGGCTTCGATCAGGTCGGCGAGCTTCAGCAGGATGCGCTCGCGGTCGGCCGGGCGCAGCCCGCTCCACACGCGCGTGTCGAATGCGTGTTTCGCGCTGGCGACGGCGCGGTCGACGTCGTGCGCGTCCGCATCCGCGACCGTCGCGAGCCGCTCGCCGGTCGCCGGGTCGTACACGTCGAGCCGCGCGGCCGCGTGCGCGGGCTGCATGGCGCCGTCGATGAAAAGGCCGAAATCGCGTGCGACGAAGGTGCGCACGGTGTCGCTGACCGCGACGAAGTTCGTGGTGCTCATGGGCGTCTCGATGATTGTCATGGCTGGGCCGCGTGCGCGCCGGCATGCGGGTGTCGAACCACTGTATCGACGAGGGATCGCGCCCTGTGAGCGCAAATTGGCAAACGCGCGGAGGATCGACACGCGCGCGAGGCGGGATCGTGGAACGGCGGCGTGCGAGGGCCGCGCTATCGTCGGATGAATCGCGCGGGGGGCATGCGGGTGCGAGGCGGGTGCGAAAAAACTACAGGAACAACGTGCCGACCAGCTCGGTGCGGTTCGACACGCCGAGCTTGCGGTACATCCGCATCAGATGCGTCTTGACGGTCGGCTGGCCGAGCGCAAGATCGCGCGCGATCTCCTTGTTCGAGCGGCCGTCGCGTACGAGGCGGGCGATCTGCTCCTCGCGATGGGTCAGCCGCTCCTCGCAATCGATCCGGTGAATCCCGCGCCGCGCGCGCAGCAGCGGGCACAGCGCGGCTTCGACAACGGGCTGCAACCGTGCCAGCGCGTCGATCTCGCCCGGCGCGAACCGGCCCGCCGTGCTATTGCCCGCGCCACCGCCCGCGTCACCCTTCCCGAAGCGCAGCAGCGAAAACGCGCCGACCGTCCGGCCCGCGTCGTCACGCAGCCAGATCTCGACGACGTCTGCAACATCGTGCCGCCGCAGGAAACGGGTCCAGTATGCGGATGCATCGCGTCTTTCGTCAGGCAATTGGGAAGCGAGCGTCACGACCGCGTGAGCGCCTGCCGCGCAGCGCGACGGATGCAGCGGATCGAGCATCCGGTAGCGCGCGATGTAGGTGCGATGCATCGACTCGGGCATGCCGAACAGATCGAAATCGGCCGGCTCGCCGCTCAGGTCGAGCCGGTAGAACACGATCGCGGACGGGCTCACGAACGCGTCGAACGCGTCGACGCACGCGCGCAGCGCGCGCTGCCAGTCGGCGGCTTCGTGATCGGCGGGAACGGGTGAGGTCGGCATGATGGGAGCGGCCGGCGGCCGAACGCGTCGAAGTTCGGGCCAGCCTACCGGCGCCGAAATGGGCCGGTGAGCACAAATCGGCAATTCGTCTGCGAGGTGGATGGCGGACGCCCCGGCCGTATTGCGACAACCGAATTCACGTCAGGCAATCACGCGCCGCGAGCCGCAGGACCGGGAATGGACGTCGAAGACGATGCGGAACATCGCGCGCGCCGATCGAGCGCGACCGGAACGATCGGCGAAGTTTCCGGAGCGGCCGCGCGTGCGGCTTCGCAACGAAGGCGCGGCGACGTGCGCGCCCCGCCCCGTCGGTCAATATCAGTGCGCGTTCGCGGCGAACGTGTCGCAGGCGCTCACTTCGCCCGACTCCATCCCGCGCCGTAGCCAGTACACGCGCTGCTCGCTGGTGCCGTGCGTGAAGCTCTCCGGCACGACGTAGCCCTGGCCTTGCTGCTGCAGCCGATCGTCGCCGATCGCGGCGGCCGCCTTCAGCCCCTGCTCGAAATCGCCGGGCTCCATCAGCCGCTGGTTCGCGCGCTGCGCGTTGTTCGCCCACACGCCGGCGAAGCAGTCGGCCTGCAGTTCCATCCGCACCGACAACGCGTTCGAGCGCGCTTCGCTCGAACGGCGGCGCGCGGCATCGACCTTGTCGGAAATGCCGAGCAGGTTCTGCACATGATGGCCGACTTCGTGCGCGATCACGTAGGCCTGCGCGAAATCGCCGCCCGCGCCGAACCGCTTGCGCAGTTCGTCGTAGAAGCCGAGATCGATGTACACGTTGCGGTCGCCCGGACAGTAGAACGGCCCCATCGCGGTCTGGCCGGTGCCGCACGCGGTCGGCGTCGAGTTCGTGAACATCACGAGCTTCGGCGCTTGGTACTGCGCGTGCAACTGGGTGTTGAACACGCCCGTCCACGTGCGCTCGATATTGCCGAGCACCTTGCGCGTGAACACTGCGCCGGGATCGTTCGCCGGCGCGCCCTGATGCTGCGTCGGCGCGGGTTGCGCCTGCTGCTGCCGGCCCTGCAGCGCCGACGCGCCTTCGAGCACGACGCGCGGGTCGATCCCGAAAAAATAAGATGCGGCCAGCGCGACCACGATCGTGCCGATGCCGATCGTCGCGCGCCCGCCGCCGAACCCGCCGCCGCCGCGTCGATCCTCGACGTTCACGCTTTCTCTTTCGTCGTCCAGCCTCATTGCCGGCCTCTCCCTGTTCTTGTCGATGGTCCGGCCGCGCGATGGGCGACCGGGCGATCAGCCATCGCGCCTACGCCATCGGCGGACGCGATGTATCCATATCGGTCGCATGCACGCGCCGATGCGCGGGCGCGCCCGCGCCATTTTGCCGGGCTTTTGCGACTCATCGCAAAAATACGGAGGATAGAGCGATTCGGCGCCGAACATCGTCAGCCTTTGCAAAATGACCGCGATCAGCGCTTTCCAATGGAACAGGAGCCTGGACGAGGGTCTGCACTGGCTCTTGCGTAGCGCTTTCGGCGCGTTTCCAATGCAAAAGAGCCTGTTGTTGGCCCGACACGCGCGAGTTGACCGACACCG